>JBBAGE010000008.1:0-32347 GCA_041655055.1 Paracoccaceae bacterium | reverse complement strand
TCTTGCCATGGTCTTCTCCTCGCTCGCAGCATCATGCTGCCGTTACGCGGAAAATCCACTTATCCCGGCTGTTCAGATTTTCACAGCCACCTCTATGATCGCGCCCATCGTCGGCAGGCCCGGCAACCCCGACAGCGGGCTGATCAGGATCAGCGCCGGCACCAGCAGGGCCGGGGCAAAGGACAGATCGCCAATTTCATCCACAACGGCGCGCACGGTGACCTGGCCATTCTCGCCCGCGGCGCTGAAGGCATCGAGGATATCCGTCAGGGTCTCGGGCGCTTTTCCATTGGGCATGGCGAACCATCCATCACACTGGCCCGCACGCCAGCATAGGGGTAACACGCAATCCGTGCCCCGGTTCGATCCTGTCAGCCGCCAGGCGGACCTGTCAAATCATTCTGCCAGCAGCGCCGCCAACCCGGCGCGGTAATCAGGATAGATCAACCGGATACCCAGATCGCGCTTGATCCGGTCATTGCTGACGCGTTTGTTCTCGGCATAGAAACTGCGGGCCATGGGGGTCATTTCGGCGGCCGCCCAATCTTCGGCCGGGGGGATGGGCAGGCCCAGCAGTTCGGCGGCATGGGCGATCACATCCTCGGGGGGGGCGGGGTCGTCGTCGCAGACATTGTAAATCGCGCCGGGTTGGGGCGCAGCCAATGACGCCGCCAGCACCTGCGCAATATCGGCCACATGGATGCGCGAAAACACCTGATCAGGTTTGATGATCCGCCGCGCAGTGCCGGCGCGCACCTTGGCAAACGGCCCGCGCCCGGGGCCATAGATCCCGGCAAGGCGAAAAATATGCAAAGGCAGGCCGGTTTGCGCCGCCAGATCCTGCCACTGGGCCTCGGCCAGAACGCGCAATTCGCCGCGCCTTGTGCCCGGCGTCAGGGGCGTTTGCTCATCCACCCAGCCGCCGCCGTGATCGCCATACACCCCGGTCGTGGACAGATATCCCACCCATTGCAGATGTGTGGCACCCGCAATCGCATCGCGCGCATGCGCCAGCACCGGATCGCCCGCCGCATCGGGCGCGGCGGAAATCAACAGATGCGTGGCCCGCGCCAGCGCCGGGGCGATATCGCCGCCGGGGAAAATCACGCAATCCGCGCCGGTATCGCGGATCGCCTGCGCATGATCGGCGCTGCGGGTCGTGCCGATCACACCCCAACCCTGCGCCAACAGCACATCGCCCAGCGCCCGCGCCGTATAGCCATGGCCAAAGGATAAAAGCACCTGTTCCATGCCCCCTTATCCGCCATCCGGGCGATGATGCGCAAGGCTTTGGGGCTTGCAAAAGGCGCGGGCGCTGTGAAACCATATGACCACGATCACAAGGGGCAGAAAATGAACATCAACATGAATAATCTGCCCATCGACAGCCCCCACGCCGCCCGCCATCAGGCCTTTACCGAGGCTGTGGCCGCCGTTGACCGGCTGACCGAACTATATGACGAAGCCACCGCATTCCTGACCGAGCGTTTCAGCGAACATGCCTTTGGCCCGATGCCCAAGGCGCGCTACCGGGCGTTTTACCCCGAAATCCGCGTATCTTTCAGCAGCCATGCCCAGACCGACAGCCGGCTGAGCTTTGGCTATATGGCGATGCCCGGAACCTATGCGACCACGATCACCCAGCCCCGGCTGTTTCGCAACTATCTGATCCAGCAGATCAAACTGATCCTGCGCAATCATAATGTGCCGGTGCTGATCGGGCCGTCGCATACGCCCATGCCGGTGCATTTCGCCGTATCGGGCCAGGCGGGGCTGCGCGTCCCGCAAGAAGGCGCGATGAAATATCCGCTGCGCGATGCATTCGATGTGCCCGATTTGCAGACCACCCATGACGAAATCGTGAACGGCTATGGCTTTGCATGGCCCGACGGGGCCGGGCCGCTTGCGCCGTTCACCGCAGAACGGATCGATTATTCGCTGGCGCGGCTGGAACATTACACCGCCACCGATCCGGTGCATTTCCAGAACCATATCCTGTTCACCAATTATCAGTTCTATATCGAGGAATTCGAGGCCTTTGCCCGCGCCGCATTGGCCGATCCTGCCAGCGGCTATAGCGCCTTTGTCGGGCCGGGCAATCACGTGATCACCACGCCCGATGCCCCGATGCCGGTGCCCGCGAAACTGCCGCAAATGCCCACCTATCATCTGATCCGCGATGGCGGCAGCGGCATCACGCTGGTCAATATCGGGGTGGGACCGTCGAATGCGAAAACCGCCACCGATCATATCGCGGTGCTGCGGCCGCATGCCTGGCTGATGGTGGGGCACTGCGCCGGGTTGCGCAACAGCCAGCGGCTGGGCGACTATGTGCTGGCCCATGCCTATCTGCGCGAAGATCACGTGCTTGATGCCGATCTGCCGGTCTGGGTGCCGATCCCGCCGCTGGCCGAAATTCAGATCGCGCTGGAAGATGCGGTCGAAGATGTCACCGCGCTCGAAGGGTATGAGCTGAAGCGGATCATGCGCACCGGCACTGTGGCCACGATCGACAATCGCAACTGGGAATTGCGCGACCAGTCCGGCCCGGTTCAGCGGCTGTCGCAATCGCGCGCCATCGCGCTGGATATGGAAAGCGCCACGATTGCCGCCAACGGGTTTCGCTTTCGCGTGCCCTATGGAACGCTGCTTTGCGTGTCGGACAAACCGCTGCATGGCGAATTGAAGCTGCCCGGCATGGCATCCGATTTTTACCGCACCCAGGTTGCGCGGCATTTGCTGATCGGTATCCGCGCCATCGAAAAGCTGCGCGAAATGCCGATCGAACGCATCCACAGCCGCAAATTGCGCAGTTTTGACGAAACCGCCTTTCTGTAATCCGGGCGAAATGGCCACAATATGCGCGAAAATCGACCCAATCGCGCTACAAACCGTTGTGTGAATGCCCAATATGCCGTTTAAGCTAGCGGATAACCCCCTAAAGCGTGGGGGATTGCGAGGAGATACATATGTCGAAACCAATGACCAAGACCCAATTGGTGGCCAGCCTGGCCGAAGAAATGGGCGCGGACAAGAAAACCGCCGGCGCTGCACTTGATGCAATCGTGGCCATCATCACCCGCGAAGTGGCCGCCGGTGGCGCCGTCACCCTGCCGGGCATCGGCAAAATCATGTGCCGCGCCCGCCCCGAACGCATGGTGCGCAACCCCGCCACCGGCGAGCAGTTTTCCAAACCTGCCGACAAGGTTGTGAAAATGACCATCGCCAAGGCATTGAAAGACAGCGTGAACGAATAAGCCCACGCTGGCAGATATGCGGGCCGCCCTTGGGGTGGCCCTTTCTTTTCGGGCGTTAACCAAAAATTTGCACTGTTGTGATGGGCTTGGCCCATGCGCAACGCCTGTAAACTTGTCCGTCCCGATGTGACCGTCTTGATGGCGGTCTGTGATGGTGCCGCGTTTTTGGGTGCGCAACTGGCCAGCATCGCCGCGCAGCGCGGCGTCACATGGCGTCTGATCGCCAGCGATGACGGATCGACCGATGCAAGCCCCGCGATCTTGCGCCAATTCGCCGGTGGTGCCGATGTCACGCTGCACCAAGGGCCCCGCCGCGGGCATGCGGCGCATTTTCTGGCGCTTTTGGCCGGGCTGGGGCCTGATCCGGGGATTGTGGCGCTAGCCGATCAGGATGATCTGTGGTTCACCGATAAACTGGCGCGCGGTGTTGCGGCCCTGCGGGGGGTGGATGGCCCCGCGCTTTATTGTGCCGCGACGATTATCACCGATCAGCACCTGCGCCCGCGCGGCCTGTCGCCCGCGCATCCGCGCAGGCCCGATTTTCGCAATGCGCTGGTGCAAAATATCGCGCCGGGCAATACGATCATGCTGAACGCCGCCGCCGCCCGCCTTGCCCGCGATTGCGCGCCCGAGGCGGGGACGATCATCGCCCATGACTGGTGGCTTTATCAGGTCATCACCGGCGTCGGGGGCGCCGTGATCTGCGATCCTGAACCGGTGCTTTATTACCGCCAGCACGGCCGCAACGCCGTGGGCGCCAATCGCGGCATCATGGCGAAAGGCCACCGGCTGGGGCAGGTGCTGCGCGGCCGCTACGCCCAGTGGAACGCCACAAACCGCGCCGCACTGGCCGCATCCGCCCACCGTTTCACCCCGCAAGCGCGCGCGGCACTGGCCGAATTCACCAACCTCGCCGATCCCAACCTGCCCACCCGCCTGCGCGCCCTGCGCCGGCTTGCGCCCCAACGCCAAACGGCCACCGGCACAGCGGCGCTGTGGCTGGCAACGGCAATGGGCTGGGTGTGAATGGCGTGGGCTTTGGGTGGACAAGGACGAACATCTCTTATATCGGAAAGAACAAATCAAACTATGCGAGATAATACCATTCAGCATCGCGCCGATATTCAGATCATGCGCGGCGTCGCCGTCATAATGGTCGTTCTGTTTCACTTGGGTATCGGCGGTTTGCATGCTGGCTTTCTGGGTGTCGATGCATTTTTTGTAATCAGCGGTTTTTTTGATGGCCGTTCTATACCGGCAAGGAGCGGTGCTAGATTTCTACCGCCGCCGGGCCGCCCGCTTGCTGCCTGCGTATTTCGTAACTGTGATTATCACTGTTATCGCTTCGTCCTTTCTTACTTTGCCGTCCGAACACGATCAGGTGGTAACGCAAGGGCTTTTCGCATCGGCGCTTGCATCTAATATCGGATTCTGGTTACAAAATTCGTATTTCAGCAAGTCTGAATTTAACCCGTTATTACATCTTTGGTCGCTTGGCGTAGAGTTTCAGTTCTACCTGATCGTCCCCGCGATTGTTTGGCTCCTTCGTAAGCGATCAAGCTTATTATTGGCGGTTGGCATGCTATCATTGATGGGTGCGCTGCTTATGGTCACAATCAGCCCAAAGACGGCGTTTTTCATGATGCCGCTGCGGTTGTGGCAATTTTTAACGGGTGCGGGCGCTGCTTGGTATCTGACGCATAATGGTCAAGTCAGGCAACAACGCCCTGCCATCGGGGCCGCCGCATTAGGGCTCATATTGCTTATCGTTGCTTTCTATCGGATTGATGGACAAGCCACCGATATCATTTCCGGCCATCCCGGTTTGGCTGCACTGATTGTCACAATAGCAACGGCGGTAGTGCTCACATTCGGCTTGCCGCTGGCCTTGGTGCGCTCGACTATGGGGCGGACTTTGGCGCGGGTCGGAGATTGGTCCTATTCGATTTATTTGGCGCATTTCCCAGTAATTGTCTTAGTGCTTTATGTGCCATTTTCAGGATCGATTTTATCTTTTTCAAACCTGCAACAAGGGGTTGCGCTAGCAGTCCTGATCACGGTGGCTTCGGCCCTGCTTTATATGCTGGTCGAACGTCACCGCAGTTGGTCTGGGCATATGGGTGTCGGTGCAGGACTTTTGATCGCAACGGCCTGCGTTTCACTTGTTTCCAGCCCGCTATCACGTTCCCAGTTCGACACTGCGGATTTGAATATTCTTGGAGCCTTCTCAGATCGTGCGCCCTATAGATGCGGCAAACTGGTTCGGATTATGTCGCCCGGCGCAGCGCTGTGTGAATTAACCAGAAACTTGCCGGCTGATGCGCCAGCCCTGCTATTAGTCGGGGACAGTCACGCAGACGCCATCAAAAGTTCCTTTGCACGAGTCGCTCATCAACGAGGATATCGGTTGCTTTTTACCGTTTCAAACGCACCGATCATCGGATCACCATCAACCGACCAATTGATTGCTGAAGCACGCGATAAAGGCGCGGTTGGGGTTATCATGCATTTTGCCAGCGGCAACGCTGGCCGCGTCTTTGAAACCGGGTTCCACACTGCTGCCGCCGAGGCCGCGCTTGATCTCGTCTGGTTTCTGCCTGTTCCGACATACGCGGAAACGGTGCCCGACCTGTTGTGGCGCGCCCGACCGGATTCACCCACGGACATCCAACCCCATAATGGTGATGTAGTGTCCGCGTTAACCGGCCACCTTCATGCCGCGAGCGTTGTCACACACGATCCTTGGTCAGCCCTTTGTCCGGATGGTTGCATGATCAAAGATAAAGAGGGGCATCCGTTTTATTTCGATGCAAGCCATCTGACGCTGACTGGCGCAAGACAGCTAGAAGGCGTGATGAATGTCATTTTGGACCATTTCATGCGCGCCGAAAAATCAGTATCGGCGGCGCAGTGAACCGTCTGTCCTGTGTTTGGCGGCCCCGAGGGGATTCGAACCTCTGACCTACCGCTTAGGAGGCGGTCGCTCTATCCTGCTGAGCTACGGGGCCACGGGGTCTTTTTCGGTCAGTTGCGCGGGGCTGGCAAGGGGTTTTGGCCCAAAACCGGGATGGCGGGCTTGGCCGCGGGCGGTTTTGGCGCTAACACTTGCGTAACGCACCGCACAGGGGCCTGAATGCGATGAAATCAAACCCCATTCCACCGCGCCGGCCGCTGACCCTGCGCGATGTGTCCGAGGCCGCCGGGGTCAGCGAAATGACCGCAAGCCGGGTGCTGCGCAACCGGGGCGAAGTATCGGAAGCCACCCGCAGCAAGGTGCTTTCGGCCGCCAAGCGGCTTGGCTATGTGCCCAACAAGATCGCAGGCGCGCTGGCGTCGCAGCGGGTCAACCTGGTGGGGGTGATCATTCCGTCGCTTTCAAACATGGTATTCCCCGAGGTGATGACCGGCATTTCCCAAGCGCTTGAGGAAACGGCCCTGCAGCCGGTCGTGGGGGTGACCCATTACAAACCCGAACGCGAAGATGCGGTGCTTTATGAAATGCTGTCCTGGCGGCCTTCGGGGGTGATTATCGCGGGGCTGGAACATTCCGATGCGGCCAAGGCGATGCTGCGCGCGGCCGGAATTCCCGTGGTCGAAATCATGGATACGGACGGCGAACAGATCGACAGCGTTGTGGGCATATCCCATCGCCGCGCCGGGCGGGAAATGGCCCAGGCCATTGTTGCGGCAGGATACAGGCGGATCGGGTTTTTGGGCACGAAAATGCCGCTCGATCACCGTGCGCGCAAACGGTTCGAAGGGTTTACCGAGGCGCTGGCCAAAGCGGGGCTAGAGGTCGCGGATCAGGAATTCTATTCCGGCGGCTCGGCGCTGCGCAAGGGTCGCGAAATGACCGAGGCGATGCTGAAACGCACGCCGGATCTGGATTTCCTATATTATTCCAACGACATGATCGGGGCAGGGGGGCTGCTTTATTGTCTTGAGGCAGGCTATGACGTGCCCGGCCAGATCGGGCTTGCGGGATTTAACGGGGTCGAATTGCTGGATGGGTTGCCGCGCAAACTGGCGACGATGGATGCCTGCCGCTTTGACATCGGCTTTACCGCCGCGCAGATCATCGCGCGGCGGGTGCAAGATGATCGCAGCCCGCCGGAACGTATCGTGCTGACGCCCCAGATCGATTTTGGCGATACATTGCGCCGCAAGCCGGCCTGAACCGGCCTGCGGCATTGATATCAGGCGATATGGCCCACTTTGCAGGCGGCCATCACCGCCATGTTCAAGATATCGTTCACGGTTGAAACGGTCGAACAGATCTGGACCGGTTTTTTCACCCCGGTCAGGATCGGGCCGATCACCGTGGCGCCGGCCATTTCCTGCATCAGCTTGACCGAGATCGAGGCCGAATGCCGCGCCGGCACCACCAGAATATTGGCCGGGCCAGACAGACGACAGAACGGATATTTCGCCATTTCCGTGGGGTTGAGCGCGACATCCACGGTCATTTCGCCCTCATATTCGAAATCGACCCCGCGACTATCGAGCAATTTGGGCGCGATGTGCATTTTTTCAGACCGTTCGGAACGCGGATAGCCAAAGGTCGAAAACGACACAAAGGCCACGCGCGGCTCGATCCCCATTTCACGCGCGACCGTGGCGGCACGTTCGGCAATATCGGCCAGATCATGTTCGTCGGGCCATTCATGCACCAGCGTATCCGATACCAGAACGATCTTGCCCCGGTTCAGCACCGCCGTCACACCCACGGCCCCGTCGCTGGCGCTGGCGTCAAAGACATTGTTGATCAATTCCAGCACATGCGCGGATTTGCGCGTGGCCCCGGTCACCATGCCATCGCCATGCCCATGCGCGAGCATCAGCGCCGCGAACACATGCCGGTCACGCGCCGCAAGCCGGTGGATATCCTGACGGTCATGGCCCGAACGTTGCAGACGATTATAAAGGAACTGTTTATATTCCTGCAGATGCGGCGTGGTTGCCGCGTTCACGACCTCGATTTCGGAAACCGCATCGGCAAGCCCTTCGGCCACCAGCTTTTCCGCGACATCGGCGGGGCGGCCCACCACGATCGCGTCGCCCAGCCCCGAACGTTGATAGGCCACCGCCGCGCGCAACACGCGCGGATCATCGCCTTCGGCAAAGATGATGCGCGACTGTTCGTTCTTGGCCCGGGCATAGAGCCCTTGCAGGATCTGCGCGGTCGGATCCATCCGCGCCTTGAGGCTGTTGGTATAACCCTCCATATCAATGATCGGGCGGCGCGCGGCCCCCGTATTCATCCCCGCCCGCGCCACGGCGGGGGGAATGGTATAGATCAGACGCGGATCAAAGGGCGTGGGGATGATATATTCCCGCCCAAAGGCCAGTTTCTTGCCATAAGCCAGCGCCACTTCGTCGGGCACCTCTTGGCGGGCCAGACGGGCCAGCGCCTCGGCGCAGGCGATTTTCATCTCATCATTGATGGCGCGGGCATGAATATCCAGCGCGCCCCGGAACAGATAGGGAAAGCCCAGAACGTTGTTCACCTGGTTGGGGTAATCGCTGCGCCCGGTGGCGATGATCGCATCGGGGCGCACGGCGCGGGCCTCTTCGGGGGTGATTTCGGGATCGGGGTTGGCCATGGCGAAAATGATCGGGTTATCGGCCATATTCGCCATCATGTCCGGGGTCACCGCACCTTTGGCCGATACGCCCAAAAACACATCCGCGCCCATCATCGCATCGGCCAGCGTGCGGGCATCGGTATTGGCGGCATGGGCGGATTTCCACTGGTTCATGCCCTCGGTGCGGCCCTGATAGATCACGCCTTTGGTGTCGCACATGATGCAATTGTCATGTTTCGCCCCCATCGCCTTGATCAGCTCCAGACAGGCGATCCCGGCGGCACCGGCGCCATTCAGCACGATCTTGCAATCGGCCAGCTTTTTGCCCGCGATATGCAGCGCGTTGATCAACCCGGCGGCGCAAATCACCGCGGTGCCGTGCTGGTCATCGTGGAAAACCGGGATATCCATTTCTTCTTTGAGCCGCTGCTCGATGATGAAACATTCCGGCGCCTTGATATCTTCGAGGTTGATCCCCCCGAATGTCGGCCCCATCAGCTTGACGGCGGCGATAATCGCCTCGGGGTCTTCGGTATCAAGTTCGATATCGATCGAGTTCACATCGGCAAAGCGTTTGAACAAAACCGCCTTGCCCTCCATCACCGGTTTCGATGCCAGCGCGCCCAGATTGCCCAGCCCCAGCACTGCGGTGCCATTGCTGATCACGGCGACAAGGTTGCCTTTGTTGGTGTAATCATAGGCGGTTGACGGGTTTGCGGCGATGGCCTCGCACGGAACTGCAACGCCGGGGCTATAGGCCAGCGACAGATCACCTTGGGTGTTCATCGGAACCGAAGGGGTGATGTCGAATTTTCCTGGCCGCGGCTCCAGATGAAATGCGAGCGCCTCTTCCGCGGTAATGCGTGTCTTCTCCATGCCGGTCCCGGCCTCCTGATCCCAATGATTGCTTGCTTTTAGCTGCAACCTGCGCCGGCCTCAAACAAAAGATCGAATTGCGCCTTTTCCCTTGTCGGGGGGCTTTGTAATGTCGGCCCGTCAGCCGGGGGAAAATGCTTGTCTGTTGAAAATACCGCCGTCACGCCGATGATGGCACAATATCTGGGCATCAAGGCCCAATATGCCGATGCTTTGCTGTTCTATCGCATGGGCGATTTCTATGAACTGTTCTTTGACGATGCCGAAGTGGCCGCCGTCGCGCTGGATATTGCGCTCACGAAACGCGGCAAGCATCTGGGCAAGGATATCCCCATGTGCGGCGTGCCGGTGCATTCCGCCGAAGGCTATCTGCTGACTCTGATCCGCAAGGGGTTTCGCGTGGCCGTCTGTGAACAGACCGAAGACCCGGCCGAGGCGCGCAAACGGGGGTCGAAATCCGTGGTCGCGCGCGATGTGGTGCGGCTGGTCACCCCCGGCACCCTGACCGAAGAAGCCCTGCTTGACGCCCGGCGCAACAATTTTCTGGCCGCCTTTGCCGAAATCCGTGATGAGGCGGCTTTGGCCTGGGTTGATATTTCCACCGGCGAATTTCGCGTGACGCCCTGCCCACGGGTGCGGCTGGCGCCCGAACTGGCCCGGCTTGCCCCGCGCGAAGTGGTGATTTCCGATCAGCCAGACACTGAATTGGCCGCGATAGTGTCTGATGCCGGGGCGACGCCGACCGAACTTGCCCGCGCCAGTTTCGACAGCGCCGGGGCGGATCAGCGGCTTTGCGCGCTGTTTGGTGTGGCGTCGCTTGATGCCTATGGCCAGTTTACCCGGCCCGAAATTGCCGCCATGGGTGCGATTGTCGATTATCTGGATATCACGCAAAAAGGCCGGCTGCCGTTGTTGCGCCCGCCGGTGCGCGAAGCGGCCTATCAGGTGATGCAGATCGATGCGGCCACAAGGCGCAATCTGGAAATCACCCAATCGCTTGCGGGCGGGCGCGAGGGATCGCTGATTGCCGCGATCGACCGCACGCTGACGGCTGCGGGCGGGCGGCTGCTGGAACGGCGGCTGGCCAGCCCCTCGCTTGATCTGGGGGTGATTGGCGCGCGCCATGATGCCGTGGGCTTTGCCGTGGAACACGCCCGGCTGACCGGCGCGCTGCGCGAGGGCCTGCGCAAAGTGCCGGATATGGACCGCGCCCTGTCGCGTCTGGCATTGGATCGGGGCGGGCCGCGCGATCTGACCGCCATCCGCGCCGGGCTGCGGCAGGCGGGCGAGATTGCCGCCATGCTGCCCCAAGATGCCCCCGCAATGCTTCGCGATGGAATGGCGGCGCTGGTGGGCCATGACGCGCTGGTGCACCTGTTAGACGGCGCGCTGGTGGATGAACCACCGTTACAGGCGCGCGAAGGCGGCTTTATCCGCGCGGGCCATGATGCGGAACTCGATGAATCCCGGCAATTGCGCGATCAGGGCCGGGGCGTTATCGCCGCGATGCAGGCCGATTACGCGCGTGAAACGGATATCGCGGCGCTGAAAATCCGCCACAACAACGTGCTGGGCTATTTCATCGAAGTGACCGCCGCCCATGGGGCGAAAATGCTGGCCCCGCCGCTGTCGGAACGGTTTATCCACCGCCAGACCATGGCCAATGCGGTCCGATTCACCACAGTTGATCTAAACGCGATCGAAACCAAAATCCTGAACGCCGGGGGCAGGGCGCTTGATATCGAAAAGCGGCTCTATGACGGGCTGAAACAGGCGGTTGTGGATCAGGCGGCGCAGATTGCACAGGCCGCGCGGGCGCTGGCGGAAATCGATCTGATCTGCGCACTGGGGGATCTGGCGCGGGCGGAAAACTGGGCGCGGCCCCTTGTCGATGACAGCCGCGCCTTTGATATCCGCGCCGGGCGCCATCCCGTGGTCGAAGCCGCGCTGCGCCGCCAAGGCGGGCAGGGATTCGTGGCCAACGACTGCGCCCTGGCCGATGCCAAGACCGAAAATGCGGCGATCTGGCTGTTGACCGGGCCGAATATGGCCGGGAAATCGACTTTTCTGCGCCAAAACGCGCTGATCGCGCTTTTGGCCCAAATGGGCACGTTTGTGCCTGCGGAGGCTGCGCATATCGGGCTGGTGTCGCAATTGTTCAGCCGCGTTGGCGCATCGGATGATCTGGCGCGCGGGCGTTCGACCTTTATGGTGGAAATGGTCGAAACCGCCGCGATTTTGAATCAGGCCGATGCCCGCGCGCTGGTTATTCTGGATGAAATCGGGCGCGGAACCGCCACCTATGACGGGCTGTCGATCGCCTGGGCGACGCTGGAATATCTGCACGATGTCAATTCCTGCCGCGCGTTATTTGCCACGCATTACCACGAAATGACCAGTATTGGTGACACATTAGCCGGTGTCGATAACGCCACCGTGGCGGTCAAGGAATGGGAAGGCGAGGTCATTTTCCTGCACGAAGTGCGCAAAGGCCGCGCGGATCGATCATATGGCGTGCAGGTCGCGCGGCTGGCCGGGCTGCCCGATGCCGTGATCACCCGCGCCCGCGCGATTTTGGCGATGCTGGAACAGGGCGACGCCGCAAATCCGCGCAAAATGATCGACGATCTGCCGTTGTTTGCCGCCGCAGCCCAACCCGCGCCGGTCAAATCACAGGTCGAAAAAAAGCTCGCCAGCGTTTCCGCCGACGAGCTTGCGCCGCTAGAGGCACTGCAACTGATTTATGATCTGAAGGCGCTTATGACGCCGGGGTCGAACTGACACCCACCTGCGCGGGGCGCAGCAGCCGATCATGCTGCATGAAACCCACGGTCATCACCTGAATGATGTCGCCGGCGCGGGTGCCGGGCAGGGCGGCTTCGAACATCGCCTGGTGCACCTGCGGATCAAAGGCGTCGCCCACCTCGGGGGAAATCAGTTCGATCCCGTGCTTTTTGAACACGCTGAGCAATTCACGCATGGTCAATTCGATCCCTTCGATCAGGCCGGCCTGGGCCTCGCGCTGATCTTCGGCAATGGCGGCAATGGCGCGCTGCATATTGTCGAACACGGGCAGCATGTCGCGCGCGAAACGGGCGGCGCCATATTGTTCGCCATCGCGCCGGTCGCGTTCGGCCCGTTTGCGCACGTTTTCGGCCTCGGCCAGACTGCGCATGAAACGGTCGCGGAATTCGTCACGTTCCGCGCGCAGGGCCTCTAGCTCGTCATCCACCTCGGGGGTTTCTTCTGCCAATGCCTCAAGCGCGGCTTCGCTGTCTTCGTAAGTCTCTTTTTTTGCGTCTGCCATATTCTCACCTTCTAGCCCCTGCCGGACAGCAATTTGCCGACAAGTTGCGCCGTATAGTCAACGATCGGAACGATGCGGCCATAGTTCAACCGGGTCGGACCGATGACACCCACCGCGCCGATTATCTTGCGATCAGCGTTCATATAGGGAGACACAACCAAAGAGGAACCCGAAAGTGAAAAAAGCTTGTTTTCCGAGCCAATAAATATGCGCACACCTTCGCCCTGTTCGGACAATTGCAGGAATTCCGATATGTCGCGTTTTTTTTCCAGATCTTCGAACAGGCTGCGGATACGTTCCAGATCGGCCCCGTCGGCGGTATCGCCCAGCAAATTCGCCTGACCGCGCACGATCAACCGTTCATCCGAATCACCCGCGCCATCCCAGACCGCCAACCCCCGCGCCACCAGATCGGCGGCAAGGCTGTCCAGTTCCTGCCGGTTGACACCGATTTCGCGGTCGATCACCGCGCGCAGATCGGCCATGCTCCGCCCCTCGGCCAGCGCATTCAGGAAATTCGCCGCTTCGCGCATTGCGGATGGCGTATGGCCGGGGGCAGGGGTGAACACCCGGTTTTCCACCTGACCATCGGCAAAAACCAGCACCACAAGCGCGCGATCAGGCGCAAGGCTGACGAATTCGATATGTTTGATCGGGGCCTCTTGTTTCGGGGCCAGCACCAGCCCGGCGCCCCTGGTCATGCCCGAAAGCGCCGATCCCACACGGTCCAGCATGGCGGAAACGTCGCGTTGTTCATCGCTTAGGGATGCATCGATCATATCGCGGTCGTCGGGCGCAAGGTTGCTGACCTCAAGCAGCCCATCGACGAACATCCGCAGCCCCATCTGCGTCGGCACCCGCCCGGCGGAAACATGCGGGCTGCCCAAAAGCCCCAGAAACTCCAGATCCTGCATCACATTGCGGATGGTGGCGGCGGAAACATTCTCGCTCATCTCGCGGGTCAGGGTGCGTGAACCCACCGGCCCACCGGACGCAAGATAGCCCTCGACCACGCGCCGAAACACTTCGCGCGAACGCTCATTCATTTCGCTCAGCAAGCCGGGCCTTTCTGTCATCATGCTGCCCTTATCGGTTGCGACAGTAACTAGAAAGCCTGCGCGATATCAATCAGCCTTGCACCTGCGGGGCCGGGCCGGATATGTCAGGCGAAATTTCATATGGGTGAAGATATGCGTCCTTCTGGCAGAAACGTAGACGAAATGCGGGCAATTTCAATTGAAACGGGCGTTACCCGCCATGCCGAGGGGTCGTGCATGATCCGCATGGGCGATACGCATGTGCTTTGCACCGCCACGGTCGAAGAACGCGTGCCGCCCTTTATGCGCAACACCGGGCTGGGCTGGGTCACGGCGGAATATGGCATGCTGCCACGTTCGACCAACACGCGCATGCGGCGCGAAGCGGCCACCGGCAAACAGGGCGGGCGCACCGTGGAAATTCAACGGCTTGTCGGGCGGGCGCTGCGGGCGGGGGTGGATCGTTCCGCGCTTGGCGAACGGCAGATCACCATCGATTGCGACGTGATTCAGGCCGATGGCGGCACCCGCTGCGCCGCGATCACCGGCGGTTGGGTGGCGCTGCGGCTGGCGGTAAACCGGCTGTTGAAGGCAGGCGATCTGGTGTCTGATCCGCTGATCGATCATGTGGCCGCCGTAAGCTGTGGCATTTACGCGGGCCAACCCGTGCTGGATCTGGATTACCCCGAAGACAGCGAGGCCGGCGTTGACGGCAATTTCGTCCTGTTAGGCTCTGGTCAGATGGTCGAAGTTCAGATGTCAGCCGAAGGTGCGACCTATTCACGCAGCCAGATGGATGCGCTGCTGGATCTGGCCGACAAGGGCATCGCAGAACTGGTCGCCGCGCAGAAAGCGGCTGTGGAAAATGCGTAAGCTAGACACAAAAAAGCTGGTGCTCGCATCGCATAATGCGGGCAAATTGCGTGAAATAGGCGCGCTTTTGGCGCCGTTTGGGATTGATGTCATCTCGGCCGCCGATCTGGGCATTTCGGAACCCGCCGAAACCGAAGACACATTCGCCGGCAACGCAAGGATCAAGGCCCACCACGCCGCCCGCGCCAGCGGCCTGCCCGCGCTATCCGATGACAGTGGCATCAAGGTTGACGCGCTTAATGGCGCGCCGGGCGTTTATACCGCCGATTGGGCCGAAACAGACACGGGCCGCGACTATAACATGGCCATGGCACAGGTTTGGGCGATGGTGCAGGAAGTGTCCGCCCCGCGGCCCCACCACGCGCAATTCCACTGCACCCTGTGTATCGCCTGGCCCGATGGCCACGACGAGGTGTTTGACGGCGAAGTGCCCGGCACATTGGTCTGGCCCATGCGCGGGACACGGGGTTTTGGCTTTGATCCGATGTTCCTGCCCGCCGGCAAAACCCAGACCTTTGGCGAAATGGACCCGGATGAAAAGCACGCCATGAGCCACCGCGCCGTGGCCTTTGCCAAATTCGTCGCGGGTTGCATTCGCGGCGACGATCCCGCGCCAAAACGGCGTTTGATCTCTACCGGATCGGCATTCGAGACTACGATGGGCTATTCTCGCGCCGTGGTGCAGGGGGATTGGTGTTTCGTATCCGGCGTGACCGGCTATGATTATGCCACGATGCAGATGCCCGATGGCGTCGCCGATCAGGCCCGCAATTGCTTTGCCACTATCGCAAACGTGCTTGATGACGCGGGGTTCGGCATGGCCGATATTGTCCGGGTGCAATATACGGTGACCGATGCCGCCCTGATGGATGATCTAGTGCCCGCGCTGGGGGCCGCTTTGGGCGATATCCGCCCCGCTGCAACCGTGGTGATTGCCGGGCTGATCAAGCCGGAAATGAAGGTGGAAATCGAAGTGACCGCATTCAAGGGATGACCATGGCAGACTGGCAAAAGGGCGGATTTGGGCTTTACCTGCATTGGCCATTTTGTCAGGCGAAATGCCCCTATTGCGATTTTAATTCGCATGTTGTCGATACGATCGATCAGGCGCGCTGGAAATCCGCCTATCTGGCCGAAATTGCTCGCGCTGCGGCCGAAACGCCGGGGCGGATACTCGATTCCATCTATTTCGGCGGCGGCACCCCGTCGCTGATGGACCCGGATCTGGTTGCCGCAATATTAGACACGATCCGCAGACACTGGCGCGTGGTTAACGACCTGGAAATCACGCTTGAGGCCAACCCCACCTCGGTCGAAGCCGGGCGTTTTCGCGGCTATCATGATGCGGGCGTGAACCGAATTTCCATGGGAATTCAGGCGCTTGACGATACATCGCTGCGCGCGCTTGGCCGGCTGCATTCGGTTGCGGATGCATGGAAGGCCTATGATATCGCCCGCGATACCTTTGCCCGCGTCAGCTTTGATTTGATTTATGCACGCCAGAATCAGACCCTGAATGATTGGCAGCGCGAGCTGAACGAGGCTCTATCCATGGCCGCCGATCACCTGTCGCTGTATCAGCTAACCATCGAGGATGGCACCGCCTTTGGCGCCCGGCTGGCGCGTGGTAAACTGCCCGGCCTGCCGAACGAAGACCTTGCCGCCGATATGTATTTCCTGACGCAACAGATGACCGAACGCGCCGGGTTGCCGGCCTATGAAGTGTCTAATCATGCGGCTTCGGGTCAGGAATCACGGCATAATCTGGTCTATTGGCGCGGCGGCGATTATGTGGGAATTGGCCCCGGCGCGCATGGGCGGTTAACCTTTGACGGCACACGTCACGCAACCGAAACCCACCTCGCCCCCGCGCGCTGGCTGACAGCGGTTGAAAATAACGGCACTGGCGAAACGCTGCGCGATCCGATTTCCCCGCGCGATCAGGGCGACGAACTGATGATGATGGGGCTTCGCTTGCACGAAGGTATCGAACTCGCCCGCTATAATGACATCACCGGTAATGATTTAACAAAACAAATCAATGACTTGACCGATCTCGGCCTGGTCACATTGAATGACGGGCGACTGATGCTGACCCCCGCGGGCCGGCCGTTGCTGAATGCGATCTTGCGGCAATTGCTGGCCTGATCACGACGACAGCTTGCGGCACAGATCATCCAACCCATCGAGCGTTTCATAGCTGATCGTTATCCGCCCGGCTTCCTGCCCCGGCCGATGTTCGACGATAACTTTCATCCCCAATGCCGCGCTCAAATCAGCCTCTAACGCTTTGGTATCGGCGTCTTTGTCGCCATTGTCGCGGGGCGTCGATTTCCGTTTCGGCGCGTCTTTCTTGCGGGTCAGACGTTCGACATCGCGCACCGACAGCCCCTTGGCCACGACATTTCGTGCCAAAACCGACGGATTTTCGGACGTGATCAATGCCCGCGCATGGCCCGCCGTCAGCGAACCGTCCTCGACCAGATTGCGCACATCTTCAGGCAGATGCAACAAACGCATCAAATTCGCGATATGGCTACGGCTTTTGCCCAATGCCTCGGCCAACCGTTCCTGCGTATGACCGAACCGCTCCATCAACTGACGATAGCCAGCAGCCTCTTCGATCGGGTTTAAATCGGCGCGCTGGATATTCTCTATTATGGCGATTTCAAGCACTTCGGTGTCGTTATAGTCCCGCACGACCACGGGCACTTCGTGCAATTTTGCCCGTTGCGACGCACGCCAACGCCGCTCGCCCGCGACGATCTGATAAAGGCCGGAACCCTTGGGAAATTCCCGCACGATTAGCGGCTGAATCACACCCTTTTCACGGATCGAATTGGTCAGATCGTCCAGATCGGCGGGCTCAAACCGACGCCGCGGCTGATCGGGATTCGGCGAAATACGCTCTATCGGGACGTTCATATCCGCGCGACGGGGCAGGGCCTCGGCCCGCGTGTCGCCACCAGGCGTCACATCGGCCATCAGCGCCGACAGCCCGCGCCCCAAACCGCGCCCCTTTTGTGATTTGGTCACCATCTCGCATGCTCCCTGATCAGTGGTTTTTGCCCGAAAGTTCCTGGGCAAAGGCCCGATATGCCTCGCTCCCACGCGAATGCGTGTCGTATTCCAGAACCGACAGCGCGAACGACGGCGCCTCGCTCAGCCGGACATTACGGGGGATGACGGTCGAAAAAACCATGTCTCCCAATGTGTTACGCGCGTCCTGTTCCACCTGCAGCGTCAAATTGTTGCGCGCGTCATACATGGTTAACAACACACCCTCCATCCTCAGCTTGGGATTTGCGCTTTCGCGCACTTCGCGAATGGTCAGGATAAGCTGCGATAGACCCTCAAGCGCGAAAAATTCGCATTGCAACGGCACCAGAACCGAATCCGCGGCCACCATAGCGTTGATCGTCAAAAGGTTAAGCGACGGCGGGCAATCAATCAGCACATAATCAAAGCCGAACCCGTCCATTTCGGCCTGCCGCAGCGCATCATGCAACAAATGCGCGCGCCGCCCATGCGCCGCCATCGCCATGTCGGCCGAGCTCAGATCCGTGGTCGCAGGCGTGATCCAAACGCGCTCAATCCTGCTTGGCTGCATCACATCGCCCAACGGCATGTTCTCAAGCAACAGATCATAGGTCGTGTGATCGCGCTGATCGACACCCAACCCGGTCGAGGCATTTCCCTGCGGATCGAGATCGACCAGCAACACGCGGTGGCCAATTTCTGAAAGGGCCGCGCCAAGATTGATCGTCGTCGTCGTCTTGCCCACGCCACCCTTTTGATTGGCTATTGCGATGATTTTCGGGCTTTTCGCGCTGGGGGAATCAGACACGCCTGATATCTCCGATCTTTAGGATCACCGCCTGATCATCAGTGCGGCTGGGATATTCATCCACCCGAAACGCCCAAGTTTCAAGCGCATCAGTCATTTCGTTGGCCACTTGGGCGCCTTTTGGAAAAAGCGCGATGCCATGCCGGGCAAGATGCGGTTCAGCAAGGCCGATCAGCTCGCGCAGCGGCGCAAGCGCACGGGCGCTAATGATATCGGCACCTTGGGGCGGCAGGTCTTCGATCCGGGCGGTCAATACTTCGGCGTTGATACCGGTTTCGCGAATCACCGTGCGCAGGAACACCGCCTTGCGCTGATCCGATTCGACGCAGGTGATTTGAAGATTCGCAGCCCGTTCATGGGCCAAAATCGCGATGACCAGACCGGGGAAGCCGCCGCCGCTGCCCAGATCCAGCCATTTAGATGCATTTTCCGGCGCTAAATCAAACAGTTGCGCAGAGTCGAAAAAATGTCGGTCCCAGAGATGCGCCAGCGTGGTTTTGGCGACCAGATTGATGGCCGGGTTCCATTTCTGCAGTAGCCCCGCATAGATATCGAAGCGTTGCGATGTTTCACGTGAAACGCCGGTGGCGGCCTGAAATGCGGCCCGTGCATGGTCGGTCATGACGCGATTTTCTTGTCCCGTTGCCGCAGTCGGGCAAGCAATAGTGTCAATGCGGCGGGCGTCATTCCTTCGACCCGGCCAGCTTGACCGATCGTTGCAGGGCGAATTTTATGCAATTTGTCCCGCAGTTCGCTGGAAAGGCCACTGAGCCCGTTATAGTCAAAATCCCCCGGGATAGAGATGGATTCATCCCGTTGCAACGCTGCGACATCCTTGTGCTGACGGGTAATATAGGTCGCATAAAGCGCATCACGGGCGACCTGTTCCTGAATATCGTGGGGAAATTGATCCCAGCCGGGAATCAGCGCACCGATTTTGTCATTGTCAGCATCAGGAAAGGTAAACAATTGCAGTCCATCACGCCGTGCGCCATCGGCGCTGACCTTGATTCCCGCGACAGCGATTTCGCGCGGGGTTAGCGAGGTGGCTTGCGCCGCGGTTTTTGCAGCGGTTAAAAGCGATATTTTTTCAGCAAAAGCCGCTTTGCGGGCGTCGGATACCAGGCCCCATTGTTCGCCCAACGGCGTTAAACGTTGGTCGGCATTATCCGCGCGCAGCGACAGCCGGAATTCGGCACGCGACGTAAACATTCGATACGGTTCGGTCACCCCGCGCGTGATCAAATCATCGATCATCACCCCGATATAGGAATTATGCCGCGCGAATTGCGCGGGCGCTTGGCCAAGAACGGCCAGTGCAGCATTGGCGCCGGCAACGAGCCCTTGGGCGGCGGCCTCTTCATAACCGGTGGTGCCATTGATCTGCCCGGCCAAAAACAGCCCCGGCACATCGCGGAGTTCAAGCGACGCAGTCAAGGCGCGTGGGTCGATATAGTCATATTCGATCGCGTATCCGGGTTGCAAAATCCTAACATTTTCAAGGCCGTAGATAGAACGCACATAGGCTTCTTGCACATCTTCGGGCAAAGAGGTTGAAATTCCGTTAGGATAGATCGTGTCGTCATCAAGCCCTTCGGGTTCCAGAAAGACCTGGTGGCCGTCTTTGTCAGCGAATCGGACGACCTTATCTTCGATCGAGGGGCAATAGCGCGGGCCTACACCGTTGATATTGCCGCTATACATCGCTGATTTATCAAGGTTATTCCGGATAATGTCATGCGTGCGGGCGTTGGTATGGGTCACGCCGCAGGCAACCTGGCGCAACACGGGCGCCTTGTTCATGAAGGAAAACATGACGGGATCTTCGTCGCCGGGTTGCGAATCAAGCAAATCCCAGCGAATCGTTTTTCCATCAAGCCGTGGCGGCGTGCCGGTTTTCAGCCGCCCGAGCGGCAGGCCAAAGCTGTCCATCCGTTCGCCCAGCTTGACCGAGGCGCGATCACCCATCCGCCCGCCGGGACGCGTGGTGTTTCCGATATGAATCACACCGCGCAGGAACGTGCCCGAGGTGAGCACCACGGCGCCGGCGTTAACCTCGGACCCGTCGGCCAGAATGACGCCACGCGCATGACCGTCGCGCATGATCAGGTCGATCACTTCGCCTTCGATAATCCGCAGATTTGGCTGGGCGGCGAGTTCGGATTGCATCCGCTGTCGGTAAATCTTGCGATCCGTTTGGGCGCGGGGGCCTTGGACGGCGGGGCCTTTGCGACGGTTCAACAGACGAAATTGGATGCCAGCAGCGTCACCAACGCGGCCCATCAGCCCATCCAGCGCATCGATTTCACGCACAAGATGGCCTTTGCCGAGCCCCCCGATCGCCGGATTGCACGACATTACCCCAATGCCATCGCGAGTCAGCGTCACCATTGCGGTGCGCGCACCGATTCGCGCCGCGGCAGCAGCAGCTTCGGACCCGGCATGGCCGCCGCCGACGACCAGCACATCAAAATCATCGTGTTTCACGTGAAACAGCTCCTATTTGCCGATGCAAAAGCTGGCAAAGATTTCGTCAAGAATATGCTCTACATCAACACGCCCGACAAGGGAATCAAGCGCGCGAATCGCGCTGCGCAATTCCTCGGCCGCGATTTCGGCGCGATCCGGGCCGTTCATTACCTCGATTCGTGCCAAATCCAAAGCGTTCAGCGCGCGGGTGATGGCCTGGCGATGACGCAGATGCGTGGCGGACGACGCAGAGGCCGCGCGCGTTTCCAGCACTGCGGCAATTCGGGTGATCAGAATATCGACGCCCGTGCCAGTGGCGCCAGAAATGGCGAAATCATCCCCCTGGCGGAGATCGGCTTTGGAAAGCGCAATGATATCATCTGGTTGCGCCGCCATCCCCAGCGAATCATCCGGGTTTTCCAGTAGGAAAATCCGTAGATCCGCGGCCTCGGCCCGGGTGCGGGCGCGTGCAATGCCGATACGTTCGACCACGTCATCGGATTCGCGCAGCCCGGCGGTATCAAGAAAAGTCACCGCGATGCCGCGCAGATCCATCCGCACTTCGATCACGTCGCGGGTGGTGCCAGCAATTTCCGAAGTGATCGCGGCATCGCGGCCCGCAAGCGCATTCAAAAGCGTGGATTTACCCACATTGGGCGGGCCGATGATCGCAACCTCGAACCCTTCGCGCACGCGTTCGGCGGCATGGGCGCCGGCGGCCTCGGCCCGCAAAGATACGGCCGTTTTATCAACTAAATCAATGACTTCGCCTGTCACATCGACCGGCACATCTTCATCGGCGAAATCGATCGTGGCCTCGATCAAAGCGGCGGCGCGGATCAGGGTCTTGCGCCAGCTATCGGCCTTTTGCCCCAAAGCGCCCGAAAAAATCTGCATCGCTTGTTTGCGCTGTGCCTCGGTCTCGGCCTCGATCAGATCGCCAAGACCTTCGATTTGCGCCAGATCGAGCCGTTCATTGATCAGCGCGCGGCGGCTGAATTCACCGGGTTCGGCCAAGCGCAGCCCGTCGATCTGCCCGAGCGCGTCGAGAACCGCGTTGATGATCGCGACCGAACCATGCAGATGCAATTCCACCACTTCTTCGCCGGTAAAGCTGTGATCGGCATCGAACACGACCACCAGCGCCTGATCCAGCACATCACCACGCCAGCGCAGCCGTCTGAGCGAGGTGCGGCGGGCAGGCGGCAGATCGCCGGCCAGTGCGCGCCCGGCCGAAAACGCAAATGGCCCGGAAATCCGGACCACCGCAATACCAGCCTTGCCGCGCGCAGAGGCGAGGGCATAGATCGTATCCATGAGTTAACTGTTCATCGAATCAAAGAATTCAGCGTTGGTTTTGGTCTGTTTCAGCTTGGAAATCAGGAATTCAATCGCATCGGTCGTGCCCATCGGGTTCAAAATCCGCCGCAGGACATAGGTTTTCTGCAGATCGTTTTTATCGACCAGCAATTCTTCCTTGCGGGTGCCGGATTTGAGGATATCCATCGCCGGGAAAATCCGTTTATCAGCGATCTTGCGATCCAGCACGATTTCACTGTTGCCGGTGCCTTTGAATTCTTCGAAAATCACTTCGTCCATGCGGCTGCCGGTGTCGATCAGCGCGGTCGCGATGATGGTGAGCGAGCCACCTTCTTCGATATTGCGCGCGGCGCCGAAAAACCGTTTCGGCCGTTGCAGCGCATTGGCATCGACACCGCCGGTCAGCACCTTGCCCGAGCTGGGCACGACAGTGTTGAAAGCGCGGCCCAGACGGGTGATCGAATCAAGCAAAATCACCACATCGCGTTTATGTTCAACCAGGCGCTTGGCCTTTTCGATCACCATTTCGGCCACGGCAACGTGACGCGACGCCGGTTCGTCAAAGGTTGACGACACGACCTCGCCCTTGACGGAACGCTGCATATCCGTGACTTCTTCGGGGCGTTCGTCGATCAAAAGCACGATCAGATAGCATTCCGGGTGATTTTGTTCGATCGAATGCGCGATATTTTGCAACAGCACGGTTTTGCCGGTGCGCGGGGGGGCCACAATCAGCGAACGCTGACCCTTGCCGATAGGCGCCACCAGATCGATGATACGGGCCGAACGATCCTTGATCGTCGGGTCTTCGATTTCCATCCGCAGGCGTTCATCGGGATAAAGCGGGGTCAGGTTGTCAAAGTTGATCTTGTGGCGGGTTTTTTCGGGGTCTTCGAAATTGATCGCGGTCACTTTGGTAATGGCAAAGTAACGCTCATTCTCGCGCGGGGCCTGGATCACGCCATCCACCGTGTCGCCGGTGCGCAGGCTGTGCTGGCGGATCATCTCGGGCGAGACATAGATATCATCGGGGCCGGGCAGATAGTTGGCCTCGGGCGAGCGCAGAAAGCCGAAACCGTCCTGCAGCACCTCAAGCACACCATCGCCGGAAATTTCCCATCCGTCTTCGGCCCGTTCCTTGAGGATCGAAAACATCATATCGCCCTTGCGCATGGTCGAGGCATTCTCGATCTCAAGCTCTTCGGCAAGGGAAAGCAAATCTTTGGGGCTCCGGGCCTTGAGTTCCGCAAGTTTCAAACGCTCAAGCATCATAAATATCCGCACAGGCCCGCAGGCATGGTTCTATCATAGGGAAATGCACCGGTCGGACGACCGGGCTTGTCGCTAGATAGGCCCATGCGGGCCGCGAGTCAACGATTCAGAACGGGCGAGCGATCACCATGATCACGATCACGACCATCAGCAAGGTCGGCAATTCATTCATCATCCGGTAACGCTTGCCCGTTAACGTATTCGTGCCCGCCACGAATTCCTTGCGCCGCGCACCCAGCCAGTGATGAAACCAGGTCATCGTGATCACCATCGCGGCCTTGACCCAGGGCCAGCCGGTGCCCCAATCGATAATGCCGGGCGTGAACACCAACAGCAGCCCGAAAATCCAGGTCGATGTCATCGCCGGGCCCATGATGAAGCGATAGAGCTTCAGTTCCATATCCTGAAACATCCGATCGGTTTCGCTGCCCGGTTGCACATTTTCAACGTGGCGCACGAACAGCCGTGGCAGGTAAAAAATCCCCGCCATCCAGGCGATGACCGAAATCACATGCAGTGATTTTGTCCAAAGATAGGCTTCGCCCAGAAATCCGGTCATTTGTTTTCCCTTCGGTGCTTCAATGCTTCTAAAATAAATATCTTAAAGAAAAAGAAAGATGAAGATGATGTAGGCCCTGTGGATAAGGTGAATTATTCGGTTTCCGGCAGGGATGTCCACATGCGGATAACCTTTCCACCGGGGCGGGGAATAACTATGGATAATGAAAAATTTTCCCGTTGTTATAGTTGTTTACAAGATTGAAACCTGTGGATAACCCTGCGCATGCAGCGGGAGAACCCGGGATAACCGACTTATCCCCATCACCGCGATACGCGCTTTCCCAAGCGGATAACTTGGCCCCGGATGGATGCGGTAATGGGTGGGATTGGCGGTTTGCGGCAATCCTGATAGTTATCCGGGCAACCGCCCCCGCGCTTATACGGGGTTTTTCCACAGGGTTCGCATGGCCGCAGATATCATCCTCGCCTCGACATCCCGGATCCGGCAGGAATTGCTGCGCCGGGCCGGCGTTGATTTCACCGCCCATCCCGCGCGCATAGACGAGGCCGCGATCCGTGACGCCATGCTGGCCGAGGGCGCGCGGCCCCGCGATATCGCCGATGCGCTGGCCGAGGCCAAAGCCCGCAAGCTGGGGCAGCGATACCCCGATGCCGTGGTGATCGGGTGTGATCAGGTGCTGGATCTGGGCGGTGTGATGCTGACCAAGCCCGCAACCCCGGATATGGCCTGTGATCAGCTTGCCGCGCTTGGCGGGCGGACCCATCATCTTTATTCGGCGGCTGTCATTTACCATCAGGGCACGCCTGTCTGGCGGCATATCGGCCAGGCGCGGATGGTGATGCGCGAACTTTCGCCCGGCTATATCGTCGATTACGTCGCGCGAAACTGGGAGTCGATTCGCCATTCCGTCGGCGGCTACAAGATCGAAGAAGAAGGCATCCGTCTGTTTTCCGACGTGCAGGGCAGCACCTTTGTGGTTCAGGGCTTGCCGCTTGTGGAAATTCTGGCTTATCTCACCCAAAGGGGGGATTTGCCGGGATGAGTGAGACGAAAATTCCATTGGCAGGCGTCATCGGATCGCCTGTCGCGCATAGCAAATCGCCCGCGTTGCATGGCCACTGGCTGGCGCGCTATGGCATTCGCGGGCATTATATCCCGATGGATGTGATGCAGGCCGATTTGGCGGAATCGCTGCGGATTTTGCCGAAACTGGGGTTTGTGGGCGTTAATGTCACGATCCCGCACAAGGAACATGTGCTGGAACTGGCCGATCTGGTGACCGATCGCGCGGCGCTGATCGGGGCGGCGAATACGTTGATTTTCCGCGGTGATGGCAAGATCCATGCCGATAATACCGATGGTTACGGATTTATCGAAAATCTGCGCCAAAATGCCCCGGGATGGGATGCGAAATCCGGCCCCGCCGCGGTGATTGGCGCCGGTGGTGCCGCGCGCGCGGTGATCGCATCGCTGATCGAGGTGGGCGTGCCCGAAATCCGGCTGGCAAACCGCACCCGCGCCCGCACCGATGCGCTGCGGGCTGAATTTGGCGCGCGGGTCGTGGTCTATGATTGGGTCCATGCCGGCGCGATGCTTGAAGATGCCCGCACGGTGGTCAATGCTTCGTCGCTGGGGATGGTGGGCAAGCCTGAATTGCGGCTGTCGCTTGATGCGCTGTCGCCCCAGGCGGTGGTGACGGATCTGGTTTATGCGCCGCTGCGCACGCCGCTGCTTGAACGTGCGGCCGAAATGGGGGCGCATACGGTCGATGGGCTGGGGATGCTGCTGCATCAGGCCGTGCCGGGGTTTGAACGTTGGTTCGGCACAAGGCCGGTGGTCGATGACGATCTGCGCAATGTGGTGTTGGGCCAATGAAACGGCCGTTTCTGCTGGGGTTGACCGGATCGATCGGGATGGGGAAATCCACGACTGGCGCGATGTTTGCCGATCATGGCTTGCCGGTCTGGGATGCGGATGCGGCTGTGCACCGGCTTTATGCGCGGGGTGGCGCTGCCGTGCCGCTGATCGGGGCGATTTGCCCAGATGCAGTGGTGGGTGGCGCCGTCAGCCGCGATATGTTGAAACAGTGGATCGCCCGCGATCCCGCGGCGCTGGCCCGGATCGAAGCGATCGTTCATCCGCTGGTGGCCCGCGACCGCGCCGATTTCATCGCGCAAAGCAAGGCCGACATTCTGGTATTCGATATTCCGCTGCTGTTTGAAACCGGCGGCGAGGCCCAGATGGATGCGGTCGCGGTGGTTTCCGCCCCGCCTGATGCGCAACGCGAACGGGTTCTGGCCCGGCCCGGCGCATCGCTTGCGCAATTCGATATGATCCTGGCCAAACAGATGCCCGATGCCGAAAAACGCGCCCGTGCCGATTATGTGATTGAAACCACCAGCCTTGATGCCGCCCGCGCCAAAGTGGCCGCAATCGTGGCCGATATCCGCAAGGGGGATCGCGATGCGTGAGATCGTGCTAGACACTGAAACCACCGGGTTTGACCCGCTTTCGGGTGACCGGATCGTGGAAATTGGCTGTGTCGAACTGGTGAACCACATGCCCACCGGGCGCACCTATCACCAATATATCAACCCCCAACGTTCCATGCCGGCCGAGGCATTTGCCGTTCATGGGCTGGGCGACGAATTTCTGGCCGATAAGCCGGTTTTTGCCAAGATCGGGCAGGATTTTCTGGATTTCGTCGGCACGGATGCCCGGCTGGTCATTCATAACGCCAGTTTCGATATGAAATTCCTGAATGCCGAGCTGAAATGGATCGGCCTGCCGTTAATCGCGCTGGACCGGGCCGTTGATACGCTGGAAATGGCGCGGCGGAAATTTCCCGGCTCGCCCGCGACGCTGGATGCGCTCTGCCGTCGGTTCGGGATCGACAATAGCAATCGCGTGCTGCACGGCGCGCTGCTTGATAGTGAAATTCTGGCCGAAGTTTATCTGGAATTGATCGGCGGGCGGCAGCCTGATCTGGTTCTGGCGCCGCAAAACACCCGCAGCCACGGTGCGGCCGCCACGCAATGGCGCGCGATGCCGCGCCCACAGCCCTTGCCCCCACGCCTGACCGAACAAGAAGCCGCCGCCCATGCCGCCTTCGTCCAGTCGCTGGGCGAAGGGGCATTGTGGCTTAAACAGTGATCAGTTGACCTTGGCAGCCTCGGCCTGGCGGGCGGCGTTATGGCGATAAAGCTGCACGAAATCGATGTTATCTAGGTTGAGCGGCGGGAAACCGCCATCGCGGGTCACGTCATTCACGATCCGGCGCACAAAGGGAAAAATCATGCGCGGACATTCGATCAGCAAAAAGGGATGCATCTGATCCTCGGGCACATTTTCGATGTGGAAAATGCCGACGTAATCCAGTTCCAGCAGGAAATATGTTTCCTCTGTCCCTTCGGCCTTCGAGGTGATGCGGAATTTCGTTCCGACTTCGTATTGATGGTCGATCGACCGTTTTTTGGCGTCAAGGCTGACCTGAACATTGATGTTCGGCTTTGCTTCGCCGCTCAGGCCCTTTTGCGCGACGATATTTTCAAACGAAAGATCGCGGACAAATTGGCCTAGCACCTGCATCTTGATGGCCGCAGGTGCCGGGGCGGGGGTTTCACCGTTTTCAGCCATTGGATACTCCTCTAAAGCCATTCACGATTTGTCTAGCAGAGGGATGCTATACGCTCAATGCCGTGTCCAGCCCGAAGGCCCCTGCGGCGGCATATGTGTGGGCTTTTTGTTGAGGGTCACATCCTCCCACTCGCCTTCGATGATATCGCCGCGGGCCTCGGGTTGCGGGCTGCGCGCGGCATAGCCATGCACCTGCATCCGCTTTTGCATATAGCGCATGATCGCGGTCTGGACATAGGGCACCAGCAACAGCAGCCCGATGGTGTCGGTGAAAAAACCGGGCGCAATCAACAGCATACCGGCGATCATCACCATCGTGCCCCGGGCAATCTGTTCTGCGGGATCGCCCAGTTGGTGGAATGTATTGCGCAGCCGCGCGGCCGCCAATGCCCCTTGCGCGCGCAAGATCCACACCCCGAACACCGCCGACAGAATGACCAGCGCCAGCGTCAACCAGAGCCCGATGGCCGCGCCCACCTGAACGAAAAGCGCGATTTCGATCAGCGGCAGCAGCACAAAAATCAGCAACAAACGCATGGCATCCTCATATTGTTTTGGGCGCGGGCGTGGTGGACTTGATACCCGGCCTGCCTTACATATGTGTTCTAGGCCGCCGTTTCCACATCCCGACCGCAAAAGAGGTATCGATGAGTTCTGCAATTGTTCAACTTCTGGTTTTGGCAGGGGTAGCGATATTTCTGATTTTGCGTCTGCGTAATGTGCTTGGCACGCGCGACGGGTATGAGCCGCCCCGCACCAGCGCCCCGGGGGTTGAGGCAGACGTTGCCGCGCGCCGTATCCGCGACGGGTTCGAGGTGATCGAAGGCGGCCCGGATCGCGATATTACGGATCACGTTTCCGATGGTTCGCCTGCGGCGGTGGCGCTGGCCGCAATCAAACAGGCCGAGCCCGATTTCAGCGTCCGCGAATTTCTGGGGGGCGCGCGTGGCGCCTATGAAATGATCCTGATGGCCTTTGAAAACGGCGATCTGAACAGTGTCAAACCCTTTCTGAGCCCCGATGTCTACGAAGCCTTTATCGATGTCGTCGCCGCGCGCGAGGACGAAGGTCTGACGGTGGATGCCCAGTTCATCGGTGTGCGTGAACTGGATCTGCATGACGCAAGCTTTGACTCTGCCACGAACGAGGCCGAGATTTCCGTGCGTTTCGTGGGCGAATTGACCTATGCCGTGCGCAATGCCGAAGGCGATATCGTCGAAGGCGACCCGAACCAGATCAAGCGCCAAAGCGATATCTGGACCTTTGGCCGGGTGGTTGGCACCGATGACCCGAACTGGCAGCTTGTCGCGACCGGTGGCTAAGGGCGTGTCATGACGCGCCGTTCCCTGACCCCTGATGAGGCCGAGTTATGGGAACGGGTGCGCCAGACTGCGCGCGCGCTTCATCCCGAACGCAAACAACCCCCCGATCCCGCCCCGCGCCCCGCGCCGAAATCCGCCCGGGCACAAACCGCGATTCCGCGTTTCGCCGTGGGCGATACGGCGCCGCGCGGGGGCGAGACACGCGATCTGATACCCAGCCCGCGCGCGGCGCTGGCCAAGGCGCCGCTGCAGATGGACCGGCGCAATTTTGAACGGATGAAGCGTGGGAAACTGTCGCCCGAAGCGCGGCTGGATCTGCATGGCAAAACGATGGCCGAGGCCCAGCCCGCGCTGCGCGATTTCATTTTCCGCGCGCATAATGATGGCAAACGGCTGGTGCTGGTGATCACCGGTAAGGGCAAACACCGCGATGACGGCGGCCCGATCCCGGTGCCGCATGGCGTGCTGAAACATCAGGTGCCGCAATGGCTGGCGATGGCCCCGCTGCGCGCCATGGTGCTTCAGATAAGCGAGGCGCATTTGAAACACGGCGGGGGCGGGGCCTATTACATTTATCTGCGGCGCGGGCGTTAAAGCATATATCGGCTGACATCGGTGGATCTGGTCATATCGCCCAGATTCTGTTCGACATAGGCAGCATCGATCATCACGCTATCGCCGCCACGGTCGGGCGCGGTGAACGACAGCGTTTCAAACACCCGCTCGATCACGGTATAGAGCCTGCGCGCCCCGATATTTTCAATCGTATGGTTCACATCGGCGGCAATCCGGGCAATCGCGGCAATACCGTCATCGCTAAAGGTGACGGATACATCCTCGGTCGCCATCAGCGCGCGATATTGCAGCGTCAGCGCATTATCGGTTTCGGTCAGGATGCGCACGAAATCGCCCTCGGTCAGGGCGCGCAATTCCACCCGGATCGGCAGACGTCCCTGCAATTCGGGCAGCAGATCGCTGGGTTTCGCGATATGAAACGCGCCCGATGCGATGAACAGGATATGATCGGTTTTTACCGGCCCGTGTTTGGTGCTGACGGTCGTGCCCTCGATCAGGGGCAGCAGATCACGCTGCACGCCTTCGCGGCTGACATCGGCGCCGCGCGCATCGGAACGGGCGCAAACCTTGTCTATTTCGTCGATAAAGACAATGCCGGCCTGTTCGACGGATTCGAGCGCGGTGCGGGTAACGGTTTCATCATCCAGCAGCTTGTCGGCCTCTTCGCTGATTAATGCGTCATAGCTTTCGGCGACGGTCATTTTCTTGCGGATCTTGCGGGCGCCAAAGGCTTTGCCGAAAATATCGCCGATATTCATCATGCCGCCCATTTGCGGCTGGCCGGGGATTTCAAACGCGCCCATCGGGTTGGACGTGTCATTCAGTTCCAGCTCGATCACAGTGGCGTCAAGCTCGCCCGCCTTGAGCTTGCGGCGGAACATGTCGCGGGTTTGTTCGCGGGCATCCGTGCCGGCCAACGCCTCGATCACGCGGTTTTCGGCGGCCAGGTGGGCGGCGGATTTCACATCTTCGCGCATATATTCGCGGGTCTGGGCAATCGCGGCATCGGCAAGATCGCGGATGATCTGTTCGACATCGCGCCCGACATAGCCGACTTCGGTGAATTTCGTGGCCTCGACCTTGATGAATGGCGCGCGGGCCAGTTTCGCCAGCCGCCGGCTGATTTCGGTTTTGCCGACGCCGGTGGGGCCGATCATCAGGATATTCTTGGGATAAACCTCGTCGCGCAGATCATCGGCCAATTGTTTACGCCGCCAGCGATTGCGCAAGGCCACGGCCACGGCGCGTTTGGCGTCATTCTGGCCGATGATGAAACGGTCAAGCTCGGATACGATTTCACGGGGGGTCAGATCGGTCATTTGCGGATTTTCTCTACGGTCAGTTTTCCGTTGGTATAGACACAGATATCGGCGGCAATCGCCATCGACCGGCGGGCGATATCTTCGGCATCGGCGGCGCTGTCATACATGCCGCGCGCAGCGGCCAGCGCGTAATTGCCGCCCGAACCAATCGCCGCGATATCATGTTCGGGCGCCAGCACATCGCCCGCGCCGGTGATGACCAGCAATTCTTCGCCGTCGCTGACGATCAGCATCGCTTCGAGCTTTTGCAGATATTTATCGGTGCGCCAATCTTTGGCCAGTTCAACACTGGCGCGGGCAAGCTGGCCGGGCGATGCCTCTAACTTGGCCTCTAGCCTCTCTAACAAGGTAAACGCATCGGCGGTCGATCCGGCAAAACCAGCCACCACGTCAAACCCGCCGGGGCTGAGCCTGCGCACCTTGCGCGCGGTGCCCTTGATCACGGTCTGGCCCAGACTGACCTGACCATCGCCCGCAATCACGACTTCGCCATTCTTGCGCACGCCGATAATGGTGGTCCCGTGCCATCCGGGAAATTGTTCGCTGGCCATGATCTGCTCCTGTTACCTCGGCCCTATATGGACATCCGGGCTGGCGCGCACAACCATCTTGCTTGTCGCGCGATGCGGCCAAAGCTAGGGTCCGCCGCTATGGATAACGCCAAAACCATCCGCATCCACCTGCCGCCCGACATGCTGCAATCGGCGCGGGCGGGGGCGCATAATTTCATCGCGCGGCTGGAAAATGCCGTGCGTGACCGGGGCTGGGATGTGGCGTTTCGGCCCAATTCACCGGCGGCTTTGCTGCGCTCGGCCGGGTTCGCGGGTTATTCATTGTTTCACATGGAACAACCCTTTCATGCCAGCGCGCTGAATATGCGGATGACGGGTTTCGCGCCCTTTTGGCGGATCGAGCCGACAAACACCCGCTGGGAATGGCGCGTTGCCCGCGCCGCGTTCGATGCGCGCAGCATCGACCCGGACAGCGCCCGCCAATTCGCGGATCGCTGGCGCAAATGGCGGTTTTCTGCGCCCACACAGCGCACCGGTCATGTCTATATCCCGCTGCAGGGCATGCTGACCACGCGGCGCAGCTTTCAAACCGCAAGCCCGATCGATATGATTG
>JBBAGE010000007.1:0-33832 GCA_041655055.1 Paracoccaceae bacterium | reverse complement strand
ATCAACCGGGTCCGCCCGCCGTCGCCGCGCGCCTTGTGCCAGGCGAGCGCGATTTTCAGCGCCGTATCCACCGATTCCGAGCCGGAATTGGTAAAAAACACATGTTCCAGCGGTGCGGGCGCCAAATCACGCAGCCGCGTAGCCAGTTCAAATGCCAGCGGATGACCCATCTGGAAATTCGGCGCATAATCAAGCTGGGCAAGCTGGGTGCTGACGGCCTTGGTGATCTGCGCGCGCCCATGGCCCGCGTTACAGCACCACAACCCCGATGTGCCATCCAGCACCGCGCGGCCATCGGCGCTGGTGTAATACATCCCCTGCGCGCCCACCAACATGCGCGGCGCGGCCTTGAATTGCCGATTGGCCGTGAATGGCATCCAGAAGGCCGATAAATCGTTTTGGCGCAAGCCGCTGTGAGGGTCCATATATCTGTCCAACCTGTTACCCGCCGACGCTAGCAGAGGCCTAGGCCCAGTCAATCCCGCCATATCGGTTAATTATTTCCTAAAATCCGAGCGCGAATTAGCCCGCTGGTAAGGTTTCCGGCGCAATAATCGGCCCATTCCACAGAAAGGACACCGACCATGACCGATCTTGCAGGCCCGCCGCCGTTCAACCTCGGCCATTCCCCCGTGCCGGCGCGGGAACGCCATGTGATCACGCAAATCGACCCAAGCCACGACGCATACGCCAGTGGCGATCGCAATAACCCGCGGGGCGAGGCCGCGCGCACGCCGCTGATACGCGATGAAACCCGCGATCGCGATTACATTCCCGGCCCCAAACCCGCCTTTCGGGCCAATGTGCTCGACCTCGCGACCGATCTACGCCATTCCATCGCCGAGATCGAATTCAACCGCAGTCTGGAACCGGTCAAGGATGCCAATCCGCCGCCCTAAATGCTGCGAAGTTGCACAAACCGCAAAGTCGCGGCTTTTCAGTCATGCGCGCCTGCCCTATAAGACAAGGCTACACGAAAGGCCCGCAGCAGACGGGCGCATCAGGCGGTCGAGGATACCATGGCAAAACAGAACAATGACGCGGATGTCGATTTTATCCGGGCCCTGGCCGAGCTTTTGACGGCAAATGACCTTACGGAACTGGAAGTCAAACGCGAATATGGCGAAGCGGACCGCTTGAATGTGCGGGTCAGCCGCGTGCAGCCCATAGCGCCAGCCCCCGCGCCGCAGGCGCAGGCCCCGGCAGTCGTAGCCCCCGCGGCCCCCGCAGCCACCGCACCCGCATCGAACCCCTCGGGCGATCCCTCGACCAATCCCGATACCGTGCCCTCGCCCATGGTTGGCACTGTTTATCTGGCGCCCGAACCCGGCGCGCCGGCGTTCGTATCGATCGGAGATCGGGTCAACGCCGGCCAGACCCTGTTGATCGTCGAGGCGATGAAAACCATGAACCACATTCCCGCGCCCCGTGCGGGGGTCGTGCGCCGCATCCTTGTCGAAGATGGCGCGCCGGTCGAATTCGGCGCTCCGCTGATGATCGTCGAATAGGGCATTGGCATGTTTCACAAAATCCTGATCGCCAACCGCGGTGAAATTGCGTTGCGCGTGATCCGTGCCGCGCGCGAAATGGGGATCAAATCGGTCGCGGTGCATTCCACCGCCGATAGCGATGCCATGCATGTGCGTATGGCCGACGAGGCCGTCTGTATCGGCCCGCCCCCGTCCGCGCAAAGCTATCTGCTGCCATCGGCCATCATTTCCGCCGCTGAAATCACCGGGGCCGAGGCGATCCATCCCGGCTATGGGTTCCTGTCGGAAAACGCGAATTTCGTGCAGGCGGTCGAGGATCACGGCCTGACCTTTATCGGGCCGACCGCCGAACATATTCGCATCATGGGCGACAAGATCACCGCCAAGGAAACCATGCGGGCGCTGGGTGTGCCCTGCGTGCCGGGATCAGAGGGCGGCGTGCCGGATCTGGAAACCGCGCGCATCATCGCCGCCGAAATCGGCTATCCGGTGATCATCAAGGCCACTGCCGGCGGCGGCGGGCGCGGGATGAAACAGGCCCTGACCGAAGCCGACCTCGAATCAGCGTTTCGCACCGCGCGCGCCGAAAGCAAGGCGGCCTTCGGCAATGACGAAGTTTATATCGAAAAATATCTGCAAAAACCCCGCCATATCGAGATTCAGATTTTCGGTGACGGCAAAGGCAATGCAATCCATCTGGGCGAGCGGGATTGTTCGCTGCAACGCCGCCACCAAAAGGTGTTCGAAGAGGCCCCCGGCCCCTCGATCACGCCCGAGCAGCGCGCCCGTATCGGCAAGGTCTGCGCCGATGCCGTGGCCAAGATCAACTATATCGGCGCGGGCACGATCGAATTCCTTTATGAGGACGGTGAATTCTATTTCATCGAAATGAACACCAGGTTGCAGGTCGAACATCCCGTGACCGAGGCAATTTTCGGCATTGATCTGGTGCGCGAACAGATCCGCGTGGCCGAAGGGCTGCCGCTGTCATTTTCGCAAGAGGATCTGGCGATCAACGGCCATGCGATCGAAGTGCGCATCAATGCGGAACGGCTGCCGCATTTTTCCCCCAGCCCCGGCACGATCACCCAATATCATGCCCCCGGCGGCCTGGGGGTGCGGATGGATTCGGCGCTTTATGACGGCTATCGCATCCCGCCCTATTACGACAGTCTGATCGGCAAATTGATCGTGCATGGCCGTGACCGCCCCGAAGCGTTGGCCCGGTTGCGCCGCGCTTTGGGCGAGTTGATCGTGGATGGGGTTGACACCACCTTGCCGCTTTTTCCGGCGCTTTTGGCGGAACCCGATATTCAGAATGGCGAATATAACATCCATTGGCTGGAAAAATGGCTGGATGCGAATCTGTCCTGAAGCGGTTCGGGGGCGCGTCTGACGCGGCGCGCCCTGCCTTGGCATGTTGAACACGCATCACCTGCTGCGCGCCTATGCATCTGGCATTTTCCCGATGGCCCAAAGCCGCGACGATCCGGAAATCTTCTGGCTCGATCCGAAGTTTCGCGGCATTTTCCCGCTCGATAGCTTTCACATCTCGCGCTCGCTGCGCAAGCGAATCCTGTCGGCGCCCTATTCCGTCACACTCAATCGCGATTTTGAGGGCGTCTTGCGCAGTTGTGCCGCGCGGCCAGAAACTTGGATCAACGACCAGATTTTAACCCTTTATCTGGCGCTGCATCGCGCCGGCCATGCCCATTCGATCGAGGTCTGGGAAGATAACATCCTTGTCGGCGGCGTTTACGGCGTGGCAATTGGTGCGGCGTTTTTTGGCGAAAGCATGTTTTCACATCGCACGGATGCCTCAAAAATCGCCCTCGCCTATCTGATCGACCGGCTGCGGCTGACGGGATTCATGCTGTTTGACACGCAGTTCATTACCCCGCATCTGGCCCGCCTTGGCGCGATCGAAATCCCCCGAGCCGAATATCGCGTGCGGCTTGCGGATGCTATTGCCACCCCCGCGGATCTGACCCGGCCGTTGATCCAGTCACCCTATGACGTGATGCAGCGCAACGCCCAAACATCATAGCGGGCATGATCCAACGCATTAAGCGCGGGTGACGAGGCCAGCATCCAGCCGGAAAAGGCCGGTTCTTCCTGCCCTGACAATCGGATGACAAGGTAAACATAGGCCTCGCCCGCGGGGTTGTTTTCGGGATAGCGGCATTCGCCCAGCGTGATGTCAATCCGGCCGAAACGCGCCGTTTCCCCCACATCGACGGAAATATCCGAAACGATGCCGGTGATCTTGTCCAATGCCCGCACCTCGGCGCTGCCGGCTTTGGCCACGGTTTCCTGCGTCTGCGTGATGATATCGCGCAGTTCGCGTTCGCTGCCCCGCGGCAGGTTTTGCAATTCTTCGAGCGTCAGCACGCCTTCGTCAGACGGTGTCAGCAGTTCTTCATCCGGAATGAACGAGCCATCGGGCAAAAAGCCGCCATCCTGCGCCACAAGCGGCGATGCAAGCATTGCAAGCCCCAGCGCGCCGATGAGATGCCGCATCATCGCCCTATTCCGGTGTCCAGGCTTCGTAATCGCGCCGCACCACCGGGGCCGCGCGCCGGATCGAGCCTGCGGGCACATAGGCCTGCGCCGTGCCGGTCAGGTTGGGTTGATGCGGCTCTTCCCAATCCTTGCGCGGCAGCGGCGCCTTGGTCGGCGGCAGATCAAAGGTGTGATGCAGCCAACCATGCCAGTCGGGGCTGATGCGGCTGGCCTCGGCCTCGCCGTTATAGATCACCCAGCGGCGCTTGCCATCGGCGGAGCGATAGAAAATATTGCCCGCGGCATCTTCGCCCACACGGATGCCTTTGCGCCAGGTAAAGAACTGGGTATTGAGCGTCTGCCCATCCCACCAGGTGAACAGACGCAGGATCTTGTTCAAAATCCCCATTTTCAGCCCACGCTTGCTTCGCCGGCCTTGGCATCGGCATAAATCATCAGCGGTTTGGCATCCGAGGTCACGGCTTCCTCATTCACCACCACTTCGCGCACGCCTTCCATCCCCGGAAGCTCGAACATCGTATCGAGCAGGATATCTTCGAGGATCGAACGCAGCCCCCGCGCGCCGGTTTTGCGTTTGATTGCCCGCTTGGCAATGGCGCGCAAGGCATCATCGGTAAAGGTCAGCGTGGCATCTTCGAGTTCGAACAGGCGCTGATATTGTTTCACCAGCGCGTTTTTCGGCTCGGTCAGGATGGTGACCAGCGATTCTTCGTCCAGATCGGTCAGCGTCGCAATCACCGGCAGACGGCCGACAAATTCGGGGATCAGGCCGAATTTCAGCAAATCTTCGGGTTCAAGATCGCCGAACATCTCGCCCACGCCGCGGGTATCTTCGTCTTTCACATCGGCGCCGAAACCGATGGCGCTGCCCTTGCCCCGCTGGGCGATGATTTTCTCAAGCCCCGCGAACGCGCCGCCGCAGATGAACAGGATGTTGGTCGTATCCACCTGCAGGAATTCTTGCTGCGGATGTTTGCGCCCGCCCTGCGGCGGCACCGAGGCGACCGTGCCTTCCATGATTTTCAACAGCGCCTGCTGCACCCCCTCGCCCGAGACATCGCGGGTGATCGAGGGGTTGTCGGACTTGCGGGTGATCTTGTCCACCTCGTCGATATAGACGATGCCGCGTTGTGCGCGTTCGACATTATATTCGCTGGCCTGCAACAGTTTGAGGATGATGTTTTCCACATCCTCGCCGACATAGCCGGCTTCGGTCAGCGTGGTGGCATCGGCCATGGTGAACGGCACGTCAAGGATGCGCGCCAGCGTCTGCGCCAGAAGCGTCTTGCCGGTGCCGGTCGGCCCGATCAGCAGGATATTGGACTTGGCCAGTTCAATATCATTGCCCGATTTCGCCGCGTGATTCAGCCGCTTGTAATGGTTATGCACCGCAACCGAGAGCACCTTTTTCGCCGCATGCTGGCCGATCACATAATCGTCAAGCACCCGGCAGATTTCCTGCGGCGTGGGCACCCCTTCGGATGCTTTCAGCCCCGAGGTCTTGGTTTCCTCGCGGATGATATCCATGCAAAGCTCTACGCATTCGTCACAGATGAATACGGTTGGCCCTGCGATCAGCTTGCGCACTTCATGCTGGCTCTTGCCGCAAAATGAGCAATACAGAGTGTTCTTGCTGTCACTACTGGAAGAATTTGCCATTCGATTCCCCTGAGCCGCTGGCCCGTCTATCGTGTCGCGCGCCGGGGCGCGCGCCGTTCATTACACTTGGTCCGAGTCTAGGGCAGGCTATTTCCGGGCACAATGGCAAATTGCGCCCGGCTGTCGCTGGCACAGATCACGCTTTAGCTGGCAGAGGGCGCGGGCACCGCGCGGCTTTCCAGAATTTCATCGATCAGACCCCATTCCTTTGCATCCTCGGCCGACATGAAATTGTCGCGTTCCAACGCATCCACAACGGTTTGCAGATCCTGCCCGGTATGTTTGACATAAATGCCATTCAGCCGGTCTTTGAGTTTTTGGGTTTCGCGCGCATGGATCATGATATCCGTGGCCTGCCCCTGATACCCGCCCGAGGGCTGGTGCACCATGATCCGCGAATTGGGCAGCGAGAACCGCATACCTTTTTCGCCCGCCGTCAGCAAAAGCGACCCCATCGAGGCCGCCTGCCCGATCACCAGCGTCGAAATCTTGGGCCGGATATATTGCATCGTGTCATAGATCGACAGGCCCGAGGTGACCACGCCACCGGGGCTGTTGATATACATCGCGATTTCCTTGGACGGATTTTCCGCCTCAAGAAACAGAAGTTGCGCGCAGATCAGGCTCGACATGCCGTCATGCACCGGCCCGTTAAGGAAAATGATCCGTTCCTTCAGCAGACGCGAAAAAATATCATAGGCGCGTTCGCCGCGGCTTGTTTGCTCGACCACCATGGGCACGAGCGTGTTCATGTAGGTGTCAATCGGGTCTTTCATTTCTCGCCTGCCTCTTTGTCTGAAACCATATAGCCGCCTGGATATTACCAAAGTCTTAGTGACAGCGACAAAAGCCTGCAAGGGGCGGGGCAGCATAAAACCATTGCGTCCCGCCCCCGCCGGGGCAATGATCGCGCAAATCACATCCTTGCGCGCGGCCCTGCCGGGTGCCTGCCACACAGGTAAGCCATGACCGATCTGACCCCTTCGCCCGAATTATATCTGCATGACCAAGGCCGCCAGCCGCAACGCGGTGAACTGCTTGAGGTTGCGCCCGATCTGTTCTGGCTGCGCATCGTATCGCCGCTTGCGCCCATGGGGGGCGTGAATGTGTGGGTGATCCGCGATGGCGTTGGCTGGGCGATTGTCGATACCGGGTTTACCGATACCGATACCACCGAACAGTGGGATTTCATGATCAAACACGCCCTGCCCGGCGGCGTGACGAAAATCATCTGCACCCACCACCATCCCGACCATATCGGCCAGGTCGATATGCTGCAAAACCGTTTCGACGCGCCGCTTTACATGAGCGCGGTGGAATGGCACCAGACGCGCAATTTCACCGGGCTGAATGCGGAATCCGCCGCGCAAATGGCGGCACATCTGGAAATGCTTGGCATCGACGAGGCAGGCGCCGCCCAGATCCGCGCCCTTGGCGATGCGCGCACCGATCCGATCATCATTCCCGAAACCTTTCACGATTTACGCGCGGGCGAGACCTTGCGCATCGGCGATCACGACTGGCGCATTGCCACGGGCGGCGGGCATTCGCCGGCACCGGCGCTGCTTTATAATGACGCGCTGCAGGTGGGCATTGTCGGCGACCAGATCCTGACCCGGATCACACCGCATATCGGCACGGAACAAAATGCGCCTCTTGGCGATCCGCTGGGCGATTATTTCGCCTTTCTGGACGGGATGCGCGATACGCCTGCGGATATGCTGATCCTGCCGGGCCATGGGCCGGCGTTGCGCAATGTGGGGCGGCGGGTCAAAGAAATCGCGGCCCATCACCATGACCGGCTGGATGCGCTGCGCCTTGCCCTGCGCGAGGGGCCCAAGCGCCCGGCCGATGTGTTGTTCGTGCTGTTTGGCCGCAAGCTTTCGGGATTTCAGCTTATGATGGGCCTGACCGAGGCGCATGCCCATCTTAACCACCTTGTCACCTTGGGCGAGGCTGGGCGCAGCCTGATCAAGGACCAGTTCATCTATTCATCCAATCTGTGAACGAGTGCTCTTATTACCATGAAAAGACGTGATTTTATTGCCTCCGCCGTTGCCAGCCTTGCGGCGCCCGTCATATTCACCCGCCCTGTGCATGCGGCCGGGGTGCAGGGGCCGCGCTTAACCATGCCGCCGCTGCTTGATACCCGCACGAGCGGCCGTCTCGATCTGCGCGCCATGGCGGGCGCCACATCATTCGGGCGCGGGCGGCTGAGCCGCACGGTCGGGTTCAATCAAAGCTATCTCGGCCCGACGATTCTGGTGGATAATGACAGCACCGTGGCGACACGGGTGATGAATACGCTGAACGAGGATATCACCGCGCATTGGCATGGGGCGATCGTGCCCGGCATCCATGACGGCGGCGGGCATCTGGCGATCAGGCCGGGCGATACATGGACGCCCGAGATTACCTTTGACCAACCGCCCGCAACGCTTTGGTATCATTCGCATGCCCACCGGCGCACGGCGGCGCAGGTCTATCACGGCCTGGCGGGTTTGCTGCATCTTAGCGACGGGCGCGATGATCAGCGCGGGTTGCCCTCTGCCTATGGAATCGATGATCTGTCGCTGGTGCTGCAAGATCGCCGGTTCGGGCATCAAGGGCAGATGGTCTATCAGCCGTCGAATAATGATTTGATGAATGGATTCATCGGCAGCCGGATGATCGTCAATGGCCAGATGGGCGCGGTGGCCGCCGTCCCCAAGGGGCTGGTGCGGTTGCGGATGCTGAACGCGTCGAATGCGCGCACGCTTAACCTTGCCTTTACCGATAACCGACCGATGCATCTGTTTGCAACCGATGGCGGCTTTCTGCCCGCCGCGCTGGATGTGACGCAAATCCGCCTTGCGCCGGCCGAGCGGGTCGAAGTGCTGGTGGATTTCAGCGCGGGCGGCACGGCCCGGCTGATCAGCGATCCGGCGACACCGCTGCATGTGCTCGATTTCGCCACCGATGCCAGCCTGCCGGTGCGCATCACTGCCCTGCCCGGCGCGCTCGATGCCGAGGTGCCCGATTTGCTGGGCCGTGAAACCGTCACCCGCGATCTGACGCTGGACATGGGGCAGTTGGGCGGCATGGCGGCCAGTTTTGGCATCAATGGCCGACCCTATGACCATAACCGCATTGATTTTCACGTCAAACTGGGCGCGGTGGAACGCTGGATCATCCGCTCGACGGTGCTGCCGCATCCATTCCACGTCCACGGCGTGCAATTCCGGGTGCTAAGCGAAAATGGCCGTCCGCCACAGGCGCATAATACCGGCTGGAAAGATGTGCTTTTGGTCCCGAACGAGGCCGAAATCATCGCCCGCTTTACCAAAGTGGCCGATGAATCCGCGCCCTATATGTTCCATTGCCACATTCTGGAACACGAAGACGGTGGGATGATGGGCCAGTTCACCGTCGGGTAAGGGGTGCGACAGGGTGGATATTGACAAACCCGAGCGTTTCAGTCAATTAACGCCTAATCCAGCCGCCGAAGGGCCGTGCCATGATCATTTGTCAATGCCAAAACATCACCGACCGCGATGTGCATCGCGCGATAGACTGGCTGCGCGCCGCCGATCCGCAATCGCTGATCACACCGGGGCGAGTTTATCGCGCGCTGGGAAAAGCTGCGGATTGCGGATCTTGTATGCCCGTGTTCTTGTCAACCATGCGACAAAATGAGAATCTGGAGGTTCCCCTCCATCTCCGCGGCCTGCGCCGTGGTCTAAACAAGGATACACCCGATGAACGGCGACAAGAAAGTAATCGAATACCTGAACAGTGCGATCCGCAGCGAGTTGACGGCTGTGAGCCAGTATTGGGTGCATTACCGGCTGCAAGATGATTGGGGCCTTGGCGCGATGGCGCGCAAAAGCCGCGAAGAAAGCATCGAGGAAATGCATCATGCCGACAAGCTGATCGTGCGTGTCCTGACGCTTGGCGGGCATCCCAACCTGCAAAAGCTCGACGCGCTGCGCATTGGCGAAACCCCGCGCGAAACACTGGAATGCGATCTGGCGGCCGAACTGGATGCGCAGCGGCTTTACAAGGAAGCGCGCGCCTATTGCGATCAGGTGGGCGATTACGTGTCGATGGCGCTGTTTGACGAATTGCTGGCCGATGAAGAAGGCCATATCGATTTTCTGGAAACCCAGATTTCGTTGCATGACCGGCTGGGCGCCGAACGCTATGCCCTGCTGAATGCGTCGAAATTCGACGAAGAATAACACCCGCCGTCGCGCATGAAAAAGCCGGGCATTTCGCCCGGCTTTTGTTTTGCCGCCCCATGAAACGGGGCGGCACAGTATCGCATCAGCCCTTGACCGCGCGCGATTCGCGGAAGGGAATATCGCGGTCCATCTCGATTTCGCGCGGCAGGCCCAGCACACGCTCGGCGATGATGTTACGCTGGATCTGGTCGCTGCCCCCACCGATCGATGTCATATAGGCAAGGAACATCAGACGGTTGATCCGGTTTTCGTCGGGGTTATCCGCACCGGTCAGCATGCTTTTGGCCCCGAGGATCGCGGTGGCAACACGCGCTTCGCCATGCAAGATCCGCGACATGGACAACTTGCCCATCGACATCAGCGGCGAAGATGTGCCCTGCTGCATATCGGCGGTGGCGCGGTCCATGTTCAACTGGTTCACGGCACGCAAAGCCATCGCGCGGGCGATGTCCTGACGCAAGATCGGATCGTTCAGATTGCCTGCCTTGCGGGCCATATCGATCATGTCGATCGTGTTATCCGCAGCCGACGAGGCTTCGCCCATGATCAGACGCTCATAGGCAAGCGCCGTTTGCAGAACTTTCCAGCCTTCGCCCTCGCGGCCCAACATGTTCATATGCGGCACGCGGCAATCATCGAGGAACACTTCGTTGAAATGCGATTCGCCGGTGACCTGATGGATCGGACGAATATCCACACCATCCTGCAACATCGGGAAAAAGAAGAAGGTCATCCCCTTGTGCTTGGGCACATCCCAATCGGTGCGGCACAGCAACATGCCGTAATCGGCATCCTTGGCCCCCGAGGTCCAGACTTTCTGGCCATTGATGATCCATTCATCCCCCTGGCGTTCGCCGCGCGTGCGCACCGATGCGAGGTCAGAACCCGAACCCGGTTCCGAATAAAGCAGGCAGACGCGAATCCCGCCTTCGGAATTGGTGGTCAGCAGCCGGGGCAGCATTTCTGCCTTCAGCTCATCCGTGCCAAAGGTCAGGATCGTGTTGCCATAAAGGCTGAGGCGGTCTTGATCCGATCCGGGCGCGCCGACGCGGGCGAATTCCTCGGCCACGATTTCGGATTGCTCTTTGGTCCAGCCACGGCCGAAATGCTCGACCGGCCAGCTTGGGGCGGCCCAGAGGGCATCACGCACGATGATCCCCCAGCCGCCATCGTCATGTTTGTCAAAGGCGCTTTTGCCGTGGATCGACGCCTTGGCTTTCCATTCCGCCGTCCAGTTTTCGTCAAGCCAGGCCCGGACTTCGGCGCGGATTTCGTCGTTTGTCATCGAAGTGCTCATGTGTTTCCCCCTCAGGCCGCTTGTTCCAAGAGCGAAAGATAGCGCTCGCGGTGAAAATTCGAATTGCCGAACAGTTGCACGCCAGCGCGCGCCCGGCGCAGATAGAGATGCGCCGCGTTCGAGCTGGTAAAGCCGATCCCGCCATGGAACTGGATCGCCTGTTGCGCAGCATGGTGGAACCCGTCGGCCGAAGCAAAGGCCGCAAGATTGACCGACACTTGCGTGGTGTCTGCGCCTTCGCACATATCGTCAGCGGCGCGGCGCGCGGCGGAAATGGCCGATTCCACATCCAGCATCACATCGACGGCCATATGTTTAAGCGCTTGGAAACCACCCACGGGGCGGCCAAACTGAATGCGGGTCTTGATATAATCCATCGAGATTTCAAAGACCTGCTGGGCACCCCCGGCTTGTTCACCGGCCAGCGCCACCCGGCCCAGATCAAGCGTGCGGTTGATCGCGGCCTCGTCAGCGCCGGCAATCGGCGTGGCGGGCGCATTGGCAAAGGTGATGCGGGCCAGACGGATCGTCTCATCCAGCGTCGCCTGCCGCGTGATCGTGACACCCGGAGCCTTGGCATCGACCTCAAACGTGGCAAGGCCCGCATCCGTGCGTGCAACCACCAGCAACGTGTCGGCCTGGGTGCCGGCGGTGACATAGGCGGCCGTGCCGTTCAGCGTCACACCATCGCCCGATGTGGCGGCGCTGACATCGACGCCATCGGCCGTCCAGGTGCCCTTGTCGCCGGTGAAGGCCACCGTGGCAATCCGCGTGCCGGCCGCGATTTCGGGCAACAGACGCGCCTTGGCCGCGTCATCCGAAGAATAGCCGATCAGGCCAGCCGCCAGAACCGCGCTGGAAAACAGCGGCGCCGTCAAAAGCGCGCGGCCGGATTCTTCCATGATCGCTTCCAATTCGACCGGGCCTGCGCCGATGCCGTCGTGATCGGGATCGATGATCAGCCCGAGGATACCCATATCCGCGATCTTTTTCCAAAGACCTTCATCATAGCCCAATTCGGTCGCCATCGCCTTGCGCACATGGTCTTCAGAGCCATGTTCGCTCAGCAGGCGGCGAAAGCCATCCACCATCGCTGTGCGTTCTTCCACGCTTAGAATTGCCATGGTCTGTGTCACTCCTCTTGTTCTGTTGCCCTGCTTGCCAGGGCATTTCCGTCTGATAAAACGCGCTCACCCCGCACGGGCCGCCGCCATGGTCATGGCAACTGCCTGCGTGATGCCCCCTCTGGCCGAGGATGAGCCGAATCTGTTATCCACGAAAATCTAGACGGGATTGGCGCGCAGTGTGAGTGGTATTGACGCCATTCTTTTGCTATACCCCGCCAACGACGATCACCGCAGGGGGCGAGTGTGCATATCACCACGCTGGACAAGACGCATCTGTCACGCATGAGCATTGACCTTTCGGCAGCGACGCTGCGCGATTTCGGCTTTGATCCGGCCAGCGCCTATGCGGATGCGCAGGTGCCGCTGCGTGCCAAGGGCCATATCGGGCGCAATGTCACCGCGCGGCAGGATTACCTGTTCCAACGCCATATCGCGCATCTGACCCGCGACACGCCCGAAGTCTGGCTGGAAATCGGCGCCCGCTCGCATCTGCCGACGATGGGCTATACCGGGCTTGCGCTGCTGACTGCGCCGACGCTGAATGAATTCATGGTCCGCAGCCGTAGCTGGCAGCCGCTGTTTCACACCTTTGGGCGCGGCCGGCGGGTGCGCGGCCCGATGGGTGAGACCATCGGTTTTGAATTCGACGTATCGGGCGCGCCCGATGATCACCGCGCCTTTACCCTGTTTCGCGGGCTTGCATCCGGGCTGACCTCGCTGTCGGATATGGGCCATGATATCACCAAAGTCGTGCGCGCGATCGAACTGGAAGCGGCCTATGCGCGCTATGCGTCGCTGTTTTGCCGCTATGGCGTGCCAGTCCGGCTGCATCCCGACCGCTCGCGGATTTATTGGGTCGATGATCTGATCAACCGGCCCGTGGCCTTGTCCAATACCGTATCCCATAGCTATTATGCCGATCAATGCGATATGCAGATCGAAGCGATTTCACGCATTACGACCGATACATTCCTTGATCAGCTTGAAGCCGCGGTCAGCGCGATGCTGGAAAACCCGTCGCTGTCGCGGGTGGCCTCATCGATCGGCGTATCGGAACGCACGCTGCAGCGTCGGCTTGAAGAACGCAATCTCAGCTATCAGGAAATCATCAACACGATCCGCACGGAAATGGCCAAAAAGCTGCTGCAATCAACCACCATGTCGATCGGCGAAATCAGCATGAAGCTGGGCTATGCCGATACGGCCGGATTTTCCTGTGCCTTCAAACGCTGGACCGGGGAATCGCCGCGCAGTTTCCGCAAGGCGCTGTTCGGCTAGGCCCCGCCCGCCTCGATCGCCAAGGCCCAGAGCCGTTCGACCGGGCGCGGATATTCGCTGGCCTGACGGCGCGCCAGCCCCAGTTGCAGCTTGGGCGCATCATGCAGTTTGCGCCGCACCACCCCGTCGCGCAGCCGCGCCTCGATCGGGGGGGCCACCAGGGTCAACACCAGCAGATCATCGCCAAAGGCAGGTTGAAACAACAAAGATCGGCGCAGTTCCGGCACACGGACCAATTCAACCCCCTGCGCGGCCAGATCCTGCTGGATATAATCGGCCACGATGCTGTTGCCGCTGCGCGCAATCACCGCCAGCCGCCGCCCGGCCAGATCAGGCGCGCGCAATTCGGTTCGCGCAGCCAGCGGATCATGGCCATGCATCAGCACCGCCAGTTCCAGATGGTGCAGCCGCAACCATTCCAGCCCGTAATCGTCAAAGGGATGGATCAGAAAGCACAAATCCATCAGCCCCCGGCGCAACTGATCCACCGCGGTCATCGGAAAGGCGGGTTCAAGTTCGACCACCACATGGCGGTTCAACTGGCCAAATCGCGCCAGAAGCGCCTCTTGCTGGCGATCACGCGCGCCCAGCGGCGGCATGCCGATGCGCAGGTGGCCCGCCTCGTCCAGGCGCAGACGTTCGGCCTCGGACACGGCGCGGTTGGCAGCGATCACCAGCGGGCGCACGATTTCATGCAGCCATTGCCCCTTTTCGGTCAACGATACGCTGCGGGTCGTGCGTTCAAACAGGGTGACGCCCAATTGCTGTTCCAGATTGCGGATACGCGATGACAGCCAGGGCTGCGCCACCCCCAGCTTTTGCGCCGCGCGGGTGAACGACAGCTCTTCGGCGAGCGTGGCAAACTGGATCAACAGACGGATATCGAGCATACCCCCTGTTATACGCATTTCGGATAAGTCACAAGTTTTTCGACTTAGACAACCCTGCCCCGAAAATGTCAGGCTCTGGCAAAACAAGGCCAAGTCTACAGGGAAAAAAGATGAAGAATGCACTTACGGAAATGACGGGCTGCGAATTCCCGCTGTTCGCCTTTAGCCATTGCCGCGATGTTGTCGCCGCAGTCACCAATGCGGGCGGCTTTGGCGTGTTGGGCGGCGCGGGGTTCACGCCGGAATCGCTGGAACAGGAACTCAATTGGATCGATGATCATGTGGGCGGCAAGCCCTATGGCATTGATATTCTTGTGCCTGAAAACATTCCCGCCCAGGCCAAAGGCATGAGCGGCGAATCTCTCGCCGCGCAGATCGACCCGAAATATATCGATTTCACCGTCGATCTGCTGCGCAAGCACGGCATTGATGCGCGCCCCGAAGAACTGATTGATCCGCATTTTGCGCTCGGCGCTGATGAAGGTGTGGGCGAAGCGCTGCTCGATGTTGCCTTTCGCCATCCGATTCGCATGGCCGTGAACGCGCTTGGCATCGCGCCGCAATTCATGATCGACCGGGCGAAAAAGCACGGCGTGCCCGTGGGCGCGCTGGTCGGCGCCAAGGAACATGCGCTGCGGCAAGTGAATGCCGGGGTGGATTTCCTTGTGGCCCAGGGCACCGAGGCCGGCGGCCATTGCGGCGAGGTCTCGACCCTTGTGCTGGTCCCCGAGGTGATCCGGGCCATCCGCCCGGTGCGCGAAGTGCCGGTTCTGGCCGCAGGCGGTATCATGACCGGCGAACAAATGGCCGCCGCCATGGCCATGGGGGCGCAGGGCGTCTGGACCGGCTCGGTCTGGCTGACAACGCATGAGGCCGAAACATCCGAGATTTTCCGCGACAAGATGGTCGCCGCCCGGTCACGCGATACGGTGCGCCGCACCCAGCGGACCGGCAAGCCCAGCCGTCAGTTGCGCTCGGCCTGGCATGATGCCTGGGACGGTCCCGACAGCCCCGGCACCCTGCCGATGCCCTATATGACCATGCTGAGCCAGCCGGCCTTTGCCAAAATCGACGCCTCGGCGGCGGCGGGCAATACGCAGGCGCTGGATCTGGTGTCCTATTTCGTCGGCCAGGGCGTGGGGCTGATCGATGCCCGCATTTCCGCCACGCAGGTGGTTCAGAATTTCAAAGAAGAATTCGCCGATGCCTTTGGCGGTCTGGTAGACACGGTCGAGGCCGAATAAACCCAAGCAGATCACAAAAGCCGGGCAGATCCTGCCCGGCTTTTTTATGTCTGATTGATAGGCAAAGGCCCGATTTCCGTCGGGCCTTTGGGTTTCAGCCGCGCTTAGCGGTTAATGATTTCATCAACGACGCGCTGATAATAGGCGTCCCAATCGGGATCGTTGTTCCACGATGCCAAGGCAGCCTCGACACTTGTGGGTGGCACACGCTCAACCCCAAGTTCCGTCACGATATTTTGCCACTTTTCCGTCAGCGCCATATAGTGATCATAGGCGGCTTGCGCATCATCCATCCCGCGCGGAGGATTGGCCACAAGATTGGCCAACTGCTCATCTTGCTTGGCAAGCAGCGTATCGATGACTTCCTGATCCGGCTGGACGGCGTGAACACGACTGTCTTCTTCGATCATGGCGGAAAGTTCGCGCAAGCGCGGCAATTCGCTGGAATTGTTGCTCTTCATCCGCATAACCTGACCGTCCAGAATGATTTCTTGCGCCACTTCGGGCAGATCATCCCAGCGATCCTTGTTAAACGCCATAAGCGAACCGTTCACGCCCGGAAATTCCAGGTTGATATAATATTTATCGCCCGGAATATCCATCAGACCGTAATCGATATAGCCGGTGGTAAACAGAACGACGCAATCGATGATCCCCCGGCTCAGCGCCTCATAGGTTTCATTGAGTTGCACCGGAACCGGCACCATGCCAAGCGCCTGCACCTGTTCGGAATAGGTATTACCGGTGGTGCGGGTGCGCACACCGCGGAAATCAGCAAGCGTTTGCAGCGGCTTGGTGCACAGCATGCTATAGGCCGGGCTGGTGGTGCCCTGAATGGGTTCCAGGCCGAAATCGCGCAGCTCTTGCAGATAGGCTTCATTGGTCAGGTTGAATTCCCAATGCGCCGCATTCATCGACATAAAGCCGAAAGCCGTGCCGCCCCGGGCCAGAGTTCCAAAGGATGTCAGCCAGTCGCCAACCGGAAAATCCGTGGGCGTATAGATGGGCGCAATATTGCCCAGATCGGCAAGCCCCGCCGCAATCCCGGCCGCATGTTCGGGCGGCGTCATCAGCGAAGCGTTCCAGAACGGCTCGATCGTGATCTTGCCCTGCGAGGCTTCGGCCACATAATCGATCATCGCGCGCACACCTTTGCCGGTCGCGCTTTCAGACGGGCCCCAATCGGATAGGGTCAGCCGGATATTCGGCAGATCCTCGATCCCTTCATAGGTTTTGCCCTCAAACTGTGCCGAGGCCGGAAAGGCCACCGATGCCATAAGCGCTGCGCCCAGCAGGGCATGGCGGGGGCGGAATTTCTTGTTCTCTGTTGGATTGATATCAGTCATTCGTTTCTCCCAAAACGATCGGCGTTTCGCCGTTATGTGATGCTTTGTCGCACCCCTTGACCTTTAGCATGTTTTGAGGAAATCCACCAAGAATTTACCCTTTGGCGCCGTTGATTCTTGGCAATTAATTCTTTGAATTATAAGGGTAAAATATATGCCGCGCGCATGTATGCGCGCGGCAGGTGAAAACTGCCCGGAACACACCGGGCCGCATCGGTTTTCACGGAATCAGCGGCCCAGTTCATCCGCCAGTTTCTGGGCATAAGCGGTCCAGTCGGGGTCGTTGTCCCATGCGGCAAGCGCATCTTCGACACTGGTGGCTGCCACAGCCTCGACCCCCAGATCGTCAGACACGATCGCGCGCCATTTTTCGGTCAGGGCCATGTAGTGATCGAGGATTTCCTGCGGATTATCAACGCCGCGCGGGGCATTGGCGACCAGATTGGCCATTTGTTCATCCTGTTTGGCCCGCAGCGCCGCGATCACATCAGCATCGGGATGCACGGCATGCACGCGGGCATCACCATTGATCATCGCGGCCAGATCCCGAAGACGCGGCAATTCGGTGGCATAGATCAGCTCGGTGCGCATGATATGGGCGTCCCGGATGATTTCCTGCGCGACTTCGGGCAGATCATCCCAACGATCCTTGTTCATCGCATAAAGCGAGCCGTTCACGCCGGGAAATTCAAGGTTGATATAGTATTTATCGCCCGGCACATCGACGATGTTGTTGTCGATATAACCGGTGGTAAAGAACACCATACAATCGATGATCCCCCGGCTAAGCGCCTCGTAGGTTTCATTCATATGCACCGGAACCGGCACCATTCTTAGCGCCTGGACCTGTTCGGAATAGGCATTGCCGGTCGTGCGGGTGCGCGCGCCGTCGAAATCAGCCATGGTTTTCATCGGCTTGGTGCACATCATGGAATAGGCGGTGCTGGTCGAACCGGTCAGCGGTTCCAGCCCGAAATCGCGCATTTCCGTCAGATAATCTTCGTTGGTGATGTTGAATTCCCATTGCGCGCCGGTCATCGCCATCATGCCAAAAGGCGCGCCATCACGCGCCAGACTGCCAAGCGAGGTCAGCCAATCGGCCACGGGAAAATCGGTGGGCGTATAGATGGGCGCGATAAAGCCCATATCGACCAGCCCCGCCGCAATACCGGCCGCATGTTCGGGCGGCGACATCAGTGATGCGTTCCAGAACGGCTCGATGATGATCTTGCCATTTGATACTTCGTTTACCCATGCGATCATTTTCTGAACGGTTTGGCCGCCGGCATTTTCCGTCGGGCCCCATTCGGAATGGGTCAGCCGGATCGTGGGCAGATCCTCGACCCCTTCATAAACCTTGTTCGCAAAGGGGTTGGCCAGTGCCGGCATCGTGCCCAGCATTAGCGCCGCCCCGGTCGCGACCGAAAGCAGCCCGCCTGTTGGATTCAATTTCATTTTCACTTTTACAGTCTCCCGCACCGTTGGTGGTGTTGATTGGCGCAATGTTGCGCCCGAACATTTTGAATATGTTCTGAAGGAATACTAGTGAAAATCCGGTTAATATGCACAAGAAAAGACGGCCCGGATCGCTCCGGGCCGTTTGCTGTTCGATCGGGAAATCGGCCAATTACTTGGCGGTGATTTCCTCGATGATCTTTTGCGAATAAGCGGCCCAGTCGGGCTCGTTATTCCACGATTCAAATGCAGCCTCGACGCTTGTGGGCGGCACGGGGGCAACACCCAGATCATCGGTCACGATGGCGCGCCATTTTTCGGTCAGCGCCATATATTCGTCGTAGATTGCCTGCGCATCATCAACGCCGCGCGGTGCATTGGCGACCAGATTGGCAAGCTGTTCGTCTTGCTTGGCGCGCAGGGCCTCGACCACTTCGGCATCGGGCTGGACCGCGTGAATGCGCGGATCGTTTTCCACCAGATCGGCCAATTCGCGCAGACGCGACAATTCGGTGCGGTAGTTGCCTTCGTTGCGGACCACCTGGCTGTCATAGAAGATTTCCTTGGCCACTTCGGGCAGGTCATCCCAACGATCCTTGTTGAACGCCATGAGCGAGCCGTTCACGCCCGGAAATTCCAGGTTGACATAGTATTTATCGCCCGGAATATCGATCAGGCTGTAATCGATATAGCCCGTGGTGAACAGAACCGCACAATCGATGATCCCCCGGCTCAGCGCCTCATAGGTTTCGTTCAATTGCACCGGAACCGGCACCATGCCAAGCGCCTGCACCTGTTCGGAATAGGTATTACCGGTGGTGCGGGTGCGTGCCCCACGGAAATCTGCCAGCGTCGTCAGCGGCTTGGTGCACAGCATCGAATAGGCGGTGCTGGTCGAACCATGGATCGGTTCCAGCCCGCGGTCGCGCAGTTCGGCCAGATATTGTTCGTTGGTCAGGTTGAATTCCCACTGCGCGCCGGTCATCGCCATGATGCCAAACGGCGCCCCGCCCCGCGCGAGGTTCCCGAACGAGGTGATCCAGTCGCCCACCGGGAAATCGGTGGGGGTATAGATGGGGGCGATATTGCCGAAATCGGCAAGGCCAGAGCCGATCCCCGCCGCATGTTCGGGCGGCGTCATCAGCGCGCCATTCCAGATCACATCGACCTTGATCTTGTCTTGCGATACTTCGCTGATCCACTCGACCATTTCCTGAATCGACCGGCCAGTCGCGCTTTCGGACGGGCCCCATTCCGACATGGTCAGCCGAATATTGGGCAGATCTTCCACGCCTTCATAAACCTTGCCCTCAAACGGGTTTGCCGATACGGGCGCGGCCAATGCGCCGACAAGCGCCGTGGTCAGCGCCAGGGCCGAGGTCTTTGCTATAGTCATTTTCATTCCGTTCCTTTTCACTTTCCCAATCGCGGGGCAGGATCACACCCGCCCTTTTGGCGATTGCCCTTCACGCCGGGCAAGCGGCGTGTTGCCCTGCGCCCATGCGGCGCAGGGGCATTTCATTCGGTCAGCCCGAAGCCGACGACAGGTTCGGCAGCCAATCGACGATCCCCGGATAGAAGATCAGGATCAGCAGCACCAGAAGTTGTGTCGCGACGAACCAGCTCAGACCCATAAAGATCTCGCCGATGCCAATGGGTTTTTGGTCGCCGATCACTTCCTTGGTATTAAGCAACTTATGCACAAGGAAGGTCAGCACCCCCACAGGTGGTGACACGATCGCCAATTCACCCATGGCCACGGCAAAGATGCCATACCAGATCAGGCTGATATCCAGCGCCGCAAGCGTCGGCTGGAACACCGGGATGGTCAGCAGCATGATCGCCAGCGGATCCATGAACATGCCAAGGATCAGATAGAAAATCATGACCGCGATCAGGAATTCCACCCGGCCAAGGCCAAAGCCGTCCACCCAGTCAGCCATCAGCGTCGGCAGGCCCGACAGCGCCAGAAAGCGGTTGAGCAGATGCACGCCCACGATCAGGATCAGGATCGAGCCCATGGCCGAAACCGTATCCATCAACGCGCCGCCGATTTGCGGGAACGCCTTGGCGCGCGAATACCAAAAGGCAATCAGCATCGAGGCAAGCGCGGCATAGGCCCCGGCTTCGGTCGCGGTAAACACGCCCGAAAACAACCCGCCGATGATGATGAACACCAAAAACGGCAGCGGCCATACACCCTTGAGCAGGTTGAACCGCTCGCGCAGCGGGATGTTGATATTGGAACGCGGCGCCAGTTTCGGATTGATCGTCGCACGCGCGGAAATCATGAACCCATAGGCCGCCGCCGTCATCAGGCCGGGCACGATCGCCGCCAGCAACAGCGGGCCCACGGCCACCTGCGCCACCCCGGCATAGATCACCAACAGGATCGACGGCGGGATCAACTGCCCCAGCGTCCCTGCCATGATCACCACGCCCGCGGCCATACCGCGGTCATAACCTGCCTTGAGCATTTCAGGCACAGCGATCCGGCCAAGCGCAAAGGAAATGGCCATCGTCGAACCCGATGCTGCCGCAAGACCGGCACCGGCAAAGTTGGTGGCCACGGCCAGACCGCCGGGCAGCCAATTCAGCCAGGCGCGCGCCGCGGCAAAGATCCGCTCGGTCACGCCCGAGCGCCACAAGATCACGCCCATCACCACGAACATCGGCAGAACCGAATAGCTCCAGTTGGCGGCCGCGTTGAACGGCATGCTTTCAAGCGCCGAGGTCACGGCCCGCATGCCCACCAGCGCATAGATGCCAAAAACACCGCCAAGCGCCATGGCAATCGCCACCGGCACGCCCAGCCCCATGGCCGACAGCATGGTCAACACGCCGCCGAGCCCCTTCATTTGGCGCGACGCATCGGGCGACAGGGTCAGCCAGATCGACCCGATCAGGATAATCACCAGAACCGGCAACAGCAGCTTGCGAAACAGGCTGATCGGACGGTCGGCGCGTGTATCATCCATCGATACGGAAGTTTCTTGATTCTGCACGATCACGCCCTCCAGACGGTCTTGAGATGTTTCAGATCGTCATAGAGATCGGCCAGCAATTGCACCGCAAACAGGCCCATCCCCCATGGCACCAGAAAGCGGAACGGCCAGATCCAAATATGGACGGCCCCGCGCGCTTCTTCGCCGCGATGCATCTGTTCGATCGCATAGAAAAAGCCATACCAGGCCACAAGCCCGATCCCGAACAGCGTCAGGATACGCGTGAACGCAATGGTCAGCGCCCGGTGCATCGGCGGCATCAATTCGACAAAGACCGACACATCAATATGTTCGCGGCGCAATTGCGTATAGGCAAGCGGCGTGAAGATGATCAGGATCATCCACCAAAAGGATACGAATTCGATCGTTCCGGGAAGCGGCGCATTGAAAATGTAACGGCCTGCGACATCCAGCACGACATGGATCATCAAGATGAGGGTGGATAGGGCGCCTACTGCCGCCGAGGCCTTGATGACCCATTCCAGACCCCTCCTGAAACCGGATCGCCCGGTCACGGATATTTCGGTAAATTCACTTCCTCCTCCCAGAGATTCGATGCGACTTGGTTAATAGCCCAAGTTGCCGAAACCTACTGCCAAAGGTGAACACGGGTGAGTGTTTATGACGCCAAAAATTTGTCTTTCAGCGCCAAGATGGGAGGATAAATCGAAAACAAACGCATTTCGCGGGGAAATCCGTTCACCGGCCTATTGGACGGCATACAATGGTCTATCTTCACGATCCAAAATGCGCAACGCCACAATGCATGTCAACATGTTGATCGTGTTGAAATTTCCTCAATTCCGCGCACAGGCGGCATGCCGCCGAAGCCGGAATAGATGTTTTAGGCAAGTAAATAAGGGATTCCGCCCCGATCACCGATCCTGCTGAGATCCCTGATGCGTCGTGTTGATCTTGGTATTTGCCGCCTGTCCGGTTTTGTAATCGGGCGGGGTCGGCTGTTTGGATTCGTCTTTGATCCGGGCGTCCGGCCCTTCGCCGGGGCCTTTGTCACTGCGATTTTCAGGCGGGATCGGCGGAGGCTTACTGCTCATCATCATCTTCCTTTTCGCGCCGGATCAGCCGGTTATCGGCATGGTCCTGCATCTGTTCGGTCATGATATTCTTGCCATCATGCCCCCGTTCGCCGGTATGGTGGGTCTTGTCCCGGTTCGACAGCGCCATGTTTTCGGGCACTTTTTCCGGCGAAATATCCGACATTGCGCCGGTGCCATCGCCTTTGCCATGCACACCGGCACCAAAGGACTTTTTGCTTGCGTTGGCCATGATTGCTCCGTTCATCGGTTAATGACGGATTAACTTTGCGCCGGGCGGATAGTTCCGCCACAAGCGATGGTTGCAAAATGACGCCGCGTATCGGATGTGCATTGACATATTCATAGATGCGCCCAAAATTATTCTACGGATTTTTTAAAATTTCATTTCAACAGTGAATTGCACATCAGGTATTGGAGTCCTGCCATGTTCCCCAAAAAGCTCGTTACCCTTTTCGGCGCAGGCGCAGTTGCATTGGCCATGACCGGCGCACCGGCCCAGGCGGCAACAGTCACCTTTGATTTCAGCACCGCCATCACCAATCCTTTCGATTTGCACGCGGATAGCCCCGGCATCCAGAACGGTAATTGCGGCGCCGTGGCCCCCTGTCTGGCCGTGAATAACAAGGGGGCGGCGGTGCTGTCGATCCTTGCGCCGCTGACCTTTTCGATCACCGGGTTCTGGTTCCACCTTCAGGGCGCCGGCACCAACCTGATTGTCGAAACCGATCACGGCACGACGACCTTTTTCGAAGGCCTGTTTCCGCATAACAACGGCGGACAAGTGGTTGATCTGGCGTCAAATACCCTGTTTCAGGGTGTGACCTACGTGTCCTTTCTGACCAACAAGGGCACGGCGCGGATCGATAATCTGACGGCGCAATATAACGATATCGCCCCCGTCCCGCTGCCTGCCGCCGGATTCCTGCTCGCAGGCGCTTTGGCCGGGCTTGCGGCCCTGCGTCGCCGCCGGACGGCCTGACCCCCGGATCGGGACCGATGCCCCAAACGGCCCCGATCCGACCATGCGTCAGGTAAAACCAAGCTGGCGTGCCAAGGCCAGCCGCTGGACCTTGCCGGTCGCACCTTTGGGAATGCTGTCGAGGATGCGGATCTGGCGCGGCACCTTGAATTCCGCCACCCGCGCGCCTAGCCACCTGCGGATATCGATTGGATCAAGCGCGGCACCGGGCTGCGGCACCAGGGCCAGCGCCAGATCCTCGCCCAAAGCCGCATGCGGGATGGCAAAGGCCACGGCCTCCAGAACATCGGGATGATCGGCCAGAATATTGTCGATCTCCAGCGGCGAGATTTTCTCGCCCCCGCGGTTGATGATTTCCTTCAAACGTCCGGTAATCGTCAGGAATCCATCGGCCGACAGCCTGCCCTCATCTCCGGTGCGAAACCAGCCATCGGTAAAAGCAGCGGCATTGGCGTCTGGATTATCGACATAGCCGCCATGGATGCCGGGCCCGCGCAACGCAATCTCGCCGCAGATATCGGGGCCAAGCTTTTGTCCCTGCGGATCAAGGATCGTCACAAAAGCCGCGCCGGGCCGGCCCACGCTGCCTGCCCGCCTGCCCCCGGCGTCCAGCCCATTGGTGCAGATTTGATGCGCGGCCTCGGTCATGCCATAGGCCTCGATCACCGGGCAGCCGAATAGCTGTTGCAGCGCCTGTGACACCCCCAGCGGCAAAGCCGCCGAGGATGAGCGCACAAACCGCAGGCGGCTTTGCGCCGTGATATCGCCATTGCGCGGCGCGCGGGCCAGAATGGCCCGATGCATGCTGGGCACCGCCGAATACCAGCTTGGCCGAAATTCCGCCAAGTGGCGAAAGAACGCCAATCCGTCAAAGCCGGGCGTGCACACCACCGATCCCCCCGCCGCCAGCGGTGCACATAGCCCGGCCATCAGCCCGTGAATGTGGAAAAGCGGCATGACGCAAAGCCCGCGATCTTGCGGTGCAAACGCCAGCGATGCCGCAATTGCGCCGATTGAATGGCGCAACTGATCACGGGCAAGCCCCACCAGCTTGGGCCGCGCGGTGGTGCCCGACGTATGCAGCATCACCGCGTGATCCCCCGCGCGCCGCAGATCGGCGCGCAGCCGCCCGGCACGTTCCGGATGCAGCGTGAAACCGCCGGCAACAGCATCGAGCAAGGGGCGCAAGGCGATCACCTGCACGCCCAGATCCTTTGCAACCGCCCGGGCAGGCCCGGCTGCCCCATCAGCGCAGATCAGCGCCGCAGCCCCCAGATCAGCCAGATAAAACCGCAAATCCTCGGGCCCATAGGCCGGATTCAGCGGCGCGGCACATCCAACATGGCTTGCCGCCAGGAACGCGACGGCCATTTCAGGCCCATTGGGCAACATCAAGGCAATCACCCGCCCGCTCAGGCCCAGATCGGCCAGCCGTCCGGCGCTTTGGGTAACCAGATCGCGCAAGGCCCCGTGGGTCGCGGTCGCACGCCCCGGCGCAAGCAGGGCTGGGGCATCATTTTGTGACAATGGCACGAAGCTGTGGTCGAACATCGCAACCCCCACTGGCCAATCATGATGCTGGACCCTTGTTATTCAACCGATTATTTTTCATTCGCGAAAGTTAATTTTTCGGTTAACTTATCCCTAATTCACTTAGACAATATGGTGAAAGGGATTCGCGCATGTTTCAGACACGGCCCCTTGCGCCGCCGAGCCCGCTAGATTGAATGCCCGCCCCATTGTGCCTCGCATTTGCAGGAGATGGGCAAGATCGCGCGAAACTGTGCATTGATATCCATGCAGGCAACCGCAAGCTGGGCAGGATCTGGTTTCGCTCCCGCACGGGCACCTTGCGCCCCGATCCCAATGCCCTGCTGTGTCTGGGGCTTTATCCCGCCGCCGAATGCGGCGCAGAGCTTGCGATCAGCGGCGCGGTTGATGCGGATCTGCTGGCGCGCGCCCCCCGGATCAACGGGATGTTCAAAACATGGTGGAACTGCCGCCAGATCGGCATCCATGCCGAGGCCGCGCCGCCCTGCGCGGTGGATGGCGGGCGCGGCACGGCTGCGTTCTTTTCCGGCGGGATCGATTCCAGCTTTACGCTGGCCGGTGCCGGTCCGCGGCTAAGCGCGCTGATCACGATTGTGGGGGTGGATGTGCCGCTCTCTGATGCCACACGGGTCGCGCAGCTTGCCCGGCTGTGCGAGGACACGGCCGCATTCTACGGGCTGGAGCCGGTCGTGATCGAAACCAACCTGAATGACGTTCTGCACCCCTATGCAAGCTGGATTCACCTGCATGGTGCGGCCATGGCGTCGATCGGGCATATGCTGGCGCATCGGTTTGAGCGGGTGCTGATCGCGTCATCGGGCAACGAGACAGCATGGAATGTGCCGTGGGGATCGCATCCGGGCCTTGATCCGCTGTTCGGATCTGCGGCCTTGCAGATCGAGCATCACGGGCTGGTTTCGCGCTATGACAAGATCGCGCGTCTTGCCACGCATGATCTGTTGCTGCGCAATCTGCGGGTCTGCAACAAGGCCGGGTATAATTGCGGCATCTGCGACAAATGCACCTTTGCGATGCGGGCACTGGCGATTTTGGGGATCAGTGCCCGCGCGCCGGGCTTTCCGCCCAATGATCTGACCAAAGGCGGCTACCGCATTGTGGATGACGCGTTTTTATCCGAAATGCAGCGCCTGCGCGCGGCGGCGCTTGCCGCCAATCACCCCGAGATGATCCCCGAAATCGACCAGGCCATGGCCCGCTATCGTCGCCGCATCGCCCGCTGGCTGCCGGGGCTGGCGCGGGTTCACAACCGGATGCGGATCATGAAACACCGGCTGCGCTACAACAGGATTGCCGCATGACGGCGCATCCAGCCCTTCACAAGCTGACCAAGATCAGCCGCTATTGGCGCGCACGCCTGCGCCCGGCGCATATGGTGCCGATGTTCTGGCATATCGGCCGGCCCAATTTCGGTGACGACTTCAACCCCGCCCTGTTCGAGGCCCTGACCGGCATGCCCATCCGCCTGATCCGCGACCGCAGCGTGCCGCATTTTCTGGGCATGGGCAGTATCGCGGACAAGGCGACCGAGGCATCGACCATCCTCGGGGCCGGGCTGATCACGCCAGCACCGCCCGTGGCCCGCCCCCGGCGCATCATCGCGCTGCGCGGCGCCCTGAGCCAAAATCTGCTGGCAGCGGATGCGCAGGTGCTGCTGGGCGATCCGATGGTGCTGATTGACCGGCTGGTGCGCGCCGCGCCCGAAATCGCCATTGGGTTTGTTCCGCATGTCTCATCGGTCTGCCTTGCCGCCCGGATCGCGCCGCCCGATCTGCTGATCATCGACCCCGGCAAAGCCCCATGGCAGGTGATCCGCGATATCGCGCGCTGCAGGCGCATCATCAGCCAATCGCTGCATGGGCTGATCGTGGCCGATGCCTTGGCCATTCCCAATCTGTGGGTGGCGCCATCGGCCAAGATGACCGGTGGCCGGTTCAAGTTCGACGATTATTTCACCACGCTGGATGCCGCAAAGACCCCGCATGAATTGACGCGCGATCTGCTGCATAGCCCGCCTGCGGGCGCATTTTCCGTGGGCCATTATCGGGGTGACAAGGCCGCCTATCACGCCCGGCTGACCCATGCGCTGCGCGAGGGGCCATGAAAAAGAAATCCACCACCCTGATGCAGGCCGAACGCAGGCTGCGCCACGCCACTTTGCAGCCGGTGCGGATCGCGCTGGCCCGGCGGGCAAGGCGCAGACATCAGGGCGTGTTCATCGGCGTGACGGGCAGTTCCGCGAAATCCACCACCTCGGCCCTGCTGGGGCATTTGCTGGCAGAATTGGGGCCGGTGACCGCGCAGGTGGCATCGAACACGATCGGGCCCCTGATCCGCACGATGCGGCACATGCCGCCCGATGCGCGCCATATCGTGGCCGAATTGGGTGTGGGCCGCCCCGGCCAGATGGCGCCGATGGCCGCGCTTTATCAGCCCGATATTGCCGTGGTTACGATGATCCGGCGCGAACATCGCAGCGCCTTTCGCAAGCTTGAGGCCATTGCCGACGAAAAGGGCACGGTGGCGCGCGTGCTTACCTTTGGCTGGGATGCAGGCGCCGATTGCCGGATCGTTGCGGCCACAAGCACGCTGCCCGAGCGGCTGCATCTGCAACTGTCGTGGCGCGGGCAGGATATTTTCCTGCAAACCCGCCTGATCGGCAGGCATTTCGCCATTCCCGTTGCCGCTGCCGCAACCGTGGCGCTGGCGCGAGGGCTGAGCGCCGATGCGCTGCGGGCCGCGCTGGCGCGGTTTGAACCGTTGGTCAACCGAATGCGCCTGACGCAGATCCCGAAAGGGCCCGATTTCCTGATCGATACCATCAAGGCGCCCTATCACTCGCTGGAACTGGCCTATGACGTGTTGGACGAGGCCAAAGCCCCCTATCGCCGGATCGTGCTGGGCGCGATTTCGGATACCGGGCTTGGCACCTATAAAACCTATCGCCAGGCGGTCGCGCGCGGGCTTGCCATCGCGGATGAGGTGATCGCCATCGGCCCCGACGGCGGGCGCGAATGGGCAGATCCGGCCGAAAGCCAATCGGGCCGCTACCGCCGCTTTCCCACGACCAGGGCGGCGGCCGATCATATCCGCACGACCGCGCGCCCGGGCGAGTTGATCTTGCTGAAAGGCTCATCGAATTATCATCTTGAACGGATTTCGCTGCAATATGAGGCTGATATTCGCTGTTGGGAAACCGCCTGCGGGCGGGGCGAGGCATGCATAACCTGCGGACTGTTTGCACAGGATTTTGAAAAACACCGGAGGATCAGACGCAAGCGGCGGTTCTTGCGGCTGTTCGCACGCAAGGCGGCGCGGGTATGAGCGGCCCGGCCCTTCACGCACATGAGATCATTCACGTCGCCGCGCGGGGCGAAGCGGTCATTGCCTGTTTTCGCGATCACCCCAGCGCGCCCAAGCCGCGTTTTTTCACCGAAAAAGACGCGCAGCTTGTGCTACTGCACGGGGCGCTGGCGCTTGGGGCGCGGATCTTGCCCGTCAGCGGCTGGGCGGGGCTGTGCCGGGCGACCGCGGCCCCCAAACGCGCCCGGCATCGGCGCAAACAGCTCGCGGCGTTCAGCCACAAGGTGGCCGCCGTGCTTGGCACAGGCGGCGCCGATCCCGCCGCGCTTCTGGATCATTGCCGCGCGCGCCAGCATGAACGCCATCTGACCTATCTGCGCGAACGTGTCCGCCCCGATCCGGTCGGGTTTACCTTTAGCGGGCTTGAGGGGCTGCAGGCCTCGCTTGCGGCCGGGCGCGGGGCGATCTTGTGGGTCATACCGGCGCTGGCCGATACGATCGGGACCAAGCGGGCACTGGCATCCGTGGGCCTGCGCGGGGTGCAGCTTAGCGTGCATAGCCACGGCTTTTCGCAAAGCAGCTTTGCCGTGGCCCGGGTCAACCCCGGGCAAATCGCCGTCGAAAACCGCTATCTGGCCGGGCGCGTGAAATTTGCGGGCAAAGACACGGTGAATGCCAAACGCCGCGTGCTGGAAAACCTCGGCCAGGGGCGGTTGGTGCTGTTTGCCAATACGCAATTTGCCGGGCGCGCCTTTCTGGCCGTGCCGTTTGGCGCGGGATATGTGCTGCCGCTGGCGCGCACACCGCTGTCGATCGCCGTCAGGCGCGATGTGCCGATCCACATGGTCACCACGTTGGAAACCGACAGTTTTCGCCACTATCATCTGCGCATTTCCAGTGACCTGCGCAGCACGGCGCCCGCTGACGATAACGCGCCTGATGCGGCGCTACGTAAGAGTGCCGCCATGGCGCTGGCCGCGCGCGATATTCTGCGCGATGCCTTGCAACAGGCCCCCGGTCAGATCCGGCTCTGGGATGCGCTGGTGCCCGCGGAGGACATCCGCCGGGGCTAAGCACCATTCAGCGCGGCAGCACGATATCCGCGCAAAGCCCGCCCAGATCAGCGCTGGTCCCAAGCCGCAGCGCACCGCCATGGCTGCGCGCGATATCTTGCGCAATGGCAAGCCCCAGCCCCACGCCCGAGCCACGGTCCTGGTTGCGCGCCGCATCAAGGCGCACAAACGGTTTGACAGCCTCGGCATAGGCCGTTTCGAGAATGCCGGGGCCATCGTCTTCGACCCGCAGCCGCAGGGATTTATCCGACATCCGCAGGCTTACCCGCGCGTTTGTGCCATAGCGCAGCGCGTTGCCGATCAGATTATCCAGCGCCCGTTCGATCGTGCCGGGGCGCAGCAGCACGGTGCCCTGACTTGCCACCTGACCCACAGACACGGCCGCCCCGTCGCGGGCCCAGCGTTCGACAACCCCGCGCAGCAGGGCGACCGGATCAACGGCGACCGGCTCGCCCTGCGCCTCGCCGCTGGCGAAATCAAGGAAGGCATCGATCAGATGTTCCATCTCATCGACATCGCCGCGCAGTTCTTCGGCCTCGGCCGGATCGGACAGCATCGATAGCCCCAGCCGGAACCGTGTCAGCGGCGTGCGCAGATCGTGGCTCACCCCCGACAGCATCAGCGTGCGCTGTTCGATCTGGCGCTCGATCCGGTTGCGCATGTCCAAAAATGCTGCCCCTGCCGCGCGCACTTCCAGCGCGCCTGCCGGTTTATAGGGCAGGTTCTGGCCCCGCCCAAAGGCCGTCGCCACCTCGGCCAGCTTTTTGATCGGGCGAAGCTGATTGCGCAGGAACAGAATGGAAATCAACGTCATCAACAACCCGGTGCCCGCCATCAACACCAAAAGCTGATGCGGGTTTGATGCCGAAACCCGGCCCCGCGCAAAGCCAAGCGACAGCGGGCCATGTTCGGTCGCAAAGACCGTATTGACCATCCGCAGATCGCTGCGCAGATCGATCAGCAGCGTTTGCGGCACGTCGCGGCGCAGCACTTCGATCACCCGGCGCCCCGACAGATCGTCAAAGGTGCGCAGATCGCGCGGGCTGACCGGATCGCTGCCCAAAACCGCGCTCATGCCCAGTTCCGCGCCAAGCTGCGCGGCAATCGCCTGGGCCTCGTCGCGGTTGCGGGCGGCATCGACATTGGCCAGAATGAAGCGCAGATCATAGCTCAGATTACGGGTCATCTGCCGGGTCACGCCTTCGAAATGGCGCTGGATAAAGACGACGGATACCACGATCTGCAGCGCCAATATCGGCACCAGCAGGATCAGCGCGCCCCGTCCATAAAGGCCGCGCGGCAGGTAATGTTTGAGCCGAGCGATAAACATGCCTATTGGTAGCCGCATCTGCCCTGCCGAAGGAAGCGCAAAGATGGACAGCCGCCCCGAAACATGCACCCGACTGGCCCCCGATTTGCGCCGGGTGATTGCGCCAAATCCCTCGCCGCTGACGCTTTGGGGCACGAACAGCTATATTCTGGGCAGCGGCGATGTGGCGGTGATCGATCCCGGCCCCGATGACCCCGCGCATATGGCCGCCATTCTGGGCGCGCTTGGCCCGGGCGAGCGGATCAGCCATATTTTCGTCACCCACAGCCATATGGATCACGCGCCCCTGGCCCGCCCGCTGGCCCAGGCAACCGGCGCAAAGACCTATGCATTCGGCCAGATCGAGGATGGTCGCAGCCCCGTCATGCGCCGGCTGGCGGCCGCCGGGCTGGTTGGCGGCGGTGAAGGCGCGGATGCCGATTTCAACCCCGATCATCGGCTGGCAGATGGTGAACGGGTGTCGGGCGGCGATTGGGCGATCACCGCGCTTTGGACGCCGGGGCATTGCGCCAATCACATGTGTTTCGAATTCGGCGATGCCGCCTTCAGCGGTGATCTGGTGATGGGCTGGGCAACATCGATCGTCTCGCCCCCCGATGGCGATCTGACCGATTTCATGGCGTCCTGCACGCGGCTGGCAGCGCGCGGCCACAGGGTGCTCTATCCCGGGCATGGCGATCCGGTCGGCGATCCCGCCGGGCGGATCGACTGGCTGCTGGCACATCGGCGCGCGCGCGAGGCGGCGATCCTCGCAGCCCTTGCCGATGGCCCGGCCACGATCGCGGCGCTTACCGCGCGCATCTATGCCGACACGCCCCCCGCGCTCCACCCAGCCGCGATGCGCAATGTGCTGGCCCATATCATTGATCTGGAACAAAAAACCCTGATCATCGCCCTGCCCACCCTGACGCTCGACGCCGAATTCGCACTGAATACCGGGGACAGGCGATAATTTTTCACATTTGTTGGAATAGCCTCTGGACGCCCCCCGAACAGGTTGCTATATCGCCCCCGTGTTCCGGCGTAGCTCAGCGGTAGAGCAGTTGACTGTTAATCAATTGGTCGTAGGTTCGATCCCTACCGCCGGAGCCAAAAATCCAAATTGCTACGTTACTTTGCATGCGATCGCGACAATTGTTCGCGCGCTGGCGATCCGCCTTAGGTCTTGCATGTTTACTTAAGGTTAATCTGGATAAGCCATCCAGCGATAATGTTTGTGCACGGCGAGACTTTTCTGGGCACATCGCTTGGCGGAATCTGTCTTGGCTGCGCTGGCCTGACGATATCGCGGGCGAGGGAGTCTGGGTACTATAACGCGCTATTCGCCCCGCGCTGTTGACGCGGGGCGCAAGCCTTATGCCACATATTTCGGGCGGCGCACGAATACCGCTGCGATCACCGCGAGGGTAGAGATGATGCCGCCGCACAGGAAGGCGATCTGCACGCCGGATGCGGTTGCCGCGACCATGTCGGCGCCGGTGCCGCTCAGGCGCGCCATTTGCATCGACATCAGCGCGACGAACAGCGCCGTTCCGGCCGCGCCTGCGACCTGCTGGATCGTGCCGATCGTTGCGCTGCCATGCGAATAGAGCCGCGCGGGCAGCGAGCCCAGGGCCGAGGTGAACAGCGGCGTGAACATCAAAGACAGGCCGATGCTCAGCACCACATGGCCGGCCAGAACCAGCGCGGTGGGTGTCGTTTGATCAAGCAACGCCATCGCCCACATGACGGCGCTGACCATGAGCGCGCCGGGCAGCACCAGCGGCGTCGGACCGTAGCGATCAAAAAGCCGCCCCACCACAGGCGCTGCAAGCCCCATCGCCAGCCCCCCGGGCAGCAGCATCATACCGGTCTGCAACACGCTGAGCCCCAGCACATTTTGCATATAGATCGGCAACAGGATCAGCGAACCAAATAGCGCCATCATGCTGATCGCCAGAACCAGAAGGGCTATGGTAAAGCTTGGCGATAGAAACGTGCGCAGATCCAAAAGTGCCTTGTCATGCCGTTGCAGCCGGATTTGGCGCACCACGAAAATCACCAGCGCCAGCGTGCCGATGATCACCGGCAGCCAGGGCGAAAGCGCGCCCTCGGCACGGCCCGCGCCAAGAATGCTCAGCCCATAAACCAGCCCGCCAAAGCCAAGCGCCGACAGCCCCACCGACAGGATATCGAGCGGCGCCGGGCGCGGCGTCGATACGTTGCGGATACGCCAGACCCCTGCCCCCAGCGCCAGCACCGCAATGGGCAGCACCAGCCAGAACAGCCAGCGCCAGTCAAGCGCGCTCAGGATGATACCCGAAATCGTCGGGCCGATGGCGGGGGCGACCGAAATCACGATGGAAATACTGCCCATCGTGCGACCGCGCGTTTCGGGCGGAACCAGCCGCATCACCGTTGTCATCAACAGCGGCATCACGATCGCCGTGCCACAGGCCTGAATGACGCGCGCGACCACCAGCATCGGAAAACCCGGCGCCAATGCCCCGAGCAAGGTGCCAAGGCTGAACAGGCTCAGCGCCGCGATAAACACGGGCCGGGTGTGAAACCGTTCCAACAGATAACCGGTGATCGGGATGACAACCGCCATGGTCAGCAAAAATGCCGTCGTGAGCCATTGGGCCGCATTCGCACTGATGCCCAGATCCTTCATCAGATGCGGCAGCGCCACGCCCATGATGGTTTCGTTCAGGATCATCACGAATGCGGATGCCAACAGCAATCCGATCACCAGACGGTTGCGCGCGCGCTCATCCAGCGCAATTTGCGGGATCGGCTGATCCATTTCGACGGGAATATCGCTGGTCACGTTGCAAGAGCCTTTTATGATCCGTTGGCCGGATGTCGCGTATTGGGTATGATTTGGCTTGTATCTGACTGATTTCACTCGTGAAAATCCGGGCCTGCGGCCTTGATGCAGATTGCACCGTGAAACGTCTTCACGCGCCTAGATAGAGCCAGAATGCATTTCGCGCAATAGCCC
>JBBAGE010000006.1:0-34573 GCA_041655055.1 Paracoccaceae bacterium | reverse complement strand
CCACCGTCTCCAGCGCCTGTACAGGCTACATCTTTGACTAACCCGTGTCAGCGGGGTAGTCTTCTCGTGTCAGAAAACCTGAAAACGCTCATGAGAGCGCATGAAACCGGCGGGTAATCCCGCCCTGCGACAGGAGCATATCATGAGCACATATAAGGTCGGCTATTTCGTCGGCAGCCTTGCCCGCGCCTCGATCAACCGCAAATTGGCACAGGCGCTGGTGCAGCTTGCCCCGTCCCAGCTAGAGATGTCCGAGATCCCGTTCAAGGATCTGCCGCTCTACAGCTATGATTATGATGACGATTATCCGCCCGTCGCGCGCGATTTCAAACAGGCCATCGCCGATGTGGATGCGGTGCTGTTCGTGACGCCCGAATATAACCGCGCCCTGCCCGGCGGGCTGAAAAATGCGATCGATTGGGCCAGCAGACCCTATGGGACCAATGCCTTTGCGCGCAAACCTTCGGCGGTGATCGGGACATCGCCCGGCTCGATCGGCACGGCGGTGGCACAGCAAAACCTGCGCAGCGTGCTGAGCTTTTGCAATTCACCGCAGATGAACGCGCCCGAAGCCTATATTCAGTTCACCCCCGGCCTGATTACCGATACCGGCGAGGTGACGAATGACAGCACCGAGGAATTCTTGCGCAATTTCATGGCCGAATTCCACACATTCATCGCCCGCGTTACATCGGTTCTGCCGCGCGACGCCTGAGACGGCAGGGGTGAAGGGCATTGAATCCCCGCGCCATTGGGTGTTTTAACTGCGCCGACTGCGCGCGCGCAGCCCACGTTGACAAAGGATACCCGCCATGGCGCGAATTGCCCTGATCCATGCCCTTCGCCATTCCCCGCCGCCGATCATGGCCGCTTTCGCTGAATTGTGGCCCGAAGCGGTGCTGATGAACCTGCTTGATGACAGCCTGTCGGCCGATCTGGCGCGCGATGGGGGGCTGACGCCCGCAATGACCCAACGTTTTCTGGATCTGACCGACTATGCGCGCGGCACCGGGGTGGATGGCATTTTGTTCACCTGTTCGGCCTTTGGCCCGGCGATCGATGCGGTCAAGGCCGCGCATGCGGATATCCCCGTGCTCAAACCCAATGAAGCGATGATCGAGGAAATCGCCGATGCAGGCAGCAATATCGGCCTGCTGGCGACATTCGCGGAAACGCTGCGGTCCATGCCGCCCGAATTTCCTGCCGCGACACAGCTTACGCTGAAACTGGCCGAAGGCGCGCTTGCGGCGATGGACCAGGGGGATCTGGCCCGCCACGATACATTGGCCGTGGCAGCATCGCGCGATCTGGCGGGTTGCGATGCGATTGCGCTGGCGCAATTCAGCCTGGCACGCGCCGCGCCTTTGGTGGCCGAGGAAACCGGCCTGCCGGTTTATACCACACCCCATAGCGCGGTGCGCAAATTGCGCGCGCTGCTGGCGTGATCCTAGCCAAAGCAGCGCGCCTTCATCCGGTCGCAATAGGCTTTCACCGGCGCGATCGTGCGGGCATATTGCGCGATCGGGGTCTGCATCGACCAATAGACAACCGGGCATATCAGGCCGAATACCGCCGCATCATAGGATGTCGGGCGGTCCGTCAAAAGATAGGGGCGATCACCGAGAAAGGCCGCCAAAGCATCCAGATCGGCCTTGCCCTTGGCGGCAATGATCGCGGGTGCATGCCTGCCGATACCGCGGGCATAAAGCTGCTTTGCCATCTGGCCACGCATCATGCGAAAGACCGCGCCCCCGATCACGGGCGGCAAAAAGGGCCGCAGATATGCCCGCATATGCGCGGCACCCGCTTCGTGCACCAGCAATTCCCATTCCAGGGCCTGATGGAAATGTTCCTCGAAGCTGCGCCGCCAGGCATGGCCGATGGCGTGTTGTTCGGGGCTTAGCCCGTCATCCAGGGTCACGCCATGTTTGCACGTCAACACGTCAATGATGATTTCGGAATCGCCAATGGCCTCGCCATCCAGTTCAACCCAGGGGTTTTTCTTTTTCGGCGCTTTACGCGTATCGTTTTCCGTGACCTGTTCATAGGGAATGCCCGCCAACCGCAGCCAGGACAACAGCTTCATATCAAACGGCCCCCCCGCAGGAAGGCCCCATTGCGGGCCGAATGTATAAACACGAAGGGACATGGCACTTGCTTGTGTCGCTGTGGCCAGATGTTTGATTATACGCGAAACCGGGGGTTGTGAAAAGCTGCAATGCCCGCCATTTTGCCGAACGAATTGAAAGCGGAGCATCCATGACCATTCTTCTGACCGGGGGCGCCGGATATATAGGCTCGCATGTGTTGCTGTGTTGCCTTGAGGCCGGGCACGAGGTGATCGTCCTCGATAATTTCACCAACAGCTCACCCAGGGCGCTGGAACGCGTGCACGAAATCACCGGGCGGGCTGCGCAACTTTATCGCGGCGATGTGCGCGATGCGGCGCTGCTGGGGCGGATTTTCGCGGATCACAAGGTGGATGCCGTCTTGCATTTCGCCGGGCTCAAGGCCGTGGGCGAAAGCGTGGAAAAGCCGCTCGATTATTACGATGTCAATCTTGGCGGCAGCATGACGCTTGCGCGCGCCATGGCCGCAGCCGGCGTGTTCCGGCTGGTGTTCAGTTCGACCGCATCGGTTTACGGCGATGCCGAGGTGATGCCGCTGACCGAAACAAGCGCCGTTGGCCAGCCCGCCAGCCCCTATGGCCGATCCAAGCTGATGGTCGAACAGATGCTGAATGATCTTTGCGCGGCCGATCCGCGCTGGTCGGTGGCGGTCTTGCGCTATTTCAACCCCGCAGGTGCCCATCCCAGCGGGCGGATTGGCGAAGACCCGCTGGGCACGCCGGCCAATCTGATCCCCTACGCGGTGCAGGTCGCCGTGGGCAGGCGCCCGGCGCTGGCGGTGTTTGGCGATGATTACCCCACGCCCGACGGCACCGGCGTGCACGATTATATTCATGTGATGGATCTGGCGCAGGGGCATCTGGCGGCGATGCGCTATCTGGCGGAACAACCGGGGCATCATCTGTGGAATCTGGGCACCGGGCACGGGCATTCGGTGCGCGACGTGATCCACGGGCTTGAAGCCGTCATCGGCCGCCCCCTGCCCCATGAAATTGCGCCGCGCCGGCCCGGCGACACAGCCCAATGCTGGGCCGATCCGGCCAAGGCCGCAGCCGATCTGGGCTGGCGGGCGGAACGGGGCCTGCCGGAAATGCTGGCCGATCACTGGCGCTGGCAGAGGGATAATCCGCAGGGCTACGGGGCGTAACCCCTAGCCCGCCCGATCGTCGCGCTTGTATTCATAGCGGTAACTATAGCCATAGCCCGCGCGGGCGCGCGCGCGGCGGGGGTCATAGGCATTGAGCACGGCGCCATTGATCCGCAACCCCGCGTTCATGAACTGGCGCTGCACGGCCTCGACCTCGCCCAAGGGGGTCTGGTCGAAACGCGCCACCACGATCGTGGCCCCGACCGAGCGCGCGATGATCATCGGATCGGTCACCGCCAGCACCGGCGGCGTATCGAGGAATGACAGATCAAACCGGCTGTCAAGCTCGGCCAGCAGCCCCTGAAACCGATCACGCATCAGCAATTCGGACGGGTTCGGGGGGAATTGGCCGGTGGGCAGGAAAAACATCCCCTCGACCGGGCCGGGAACCAGAATATCATCGAGCGACGCCTCACCGCTGAGATATTCCGACAGGCCGCGATGGACTTTGGGCACATCGAAATAGCGCCGCAGACGGCCGCGCCGCAGATCGGCATCGACCAGACAGACCTTTTGCCCCGCCTGCGCGGCGACCACCGCCAGATTGGTCGCGATAAACGACTTACCCACCGCCGGCGCCGAGCTGGTCACCGCAATCGTGCGGGTCTGCGCATCGAGCAGCCCAAAATGCAGGCTGGTGCGCAGCGAACGCAGCCCCTCGATCGCCAGCTCGTCGCCATGGGTCAGTGCATGCAGCGGCAGATTACCCTTGCGTTTGCGTTGATCGGCGGCATCGGCCAGCAGGTTGATCGTGGCAAAGACCGGCAGGCCCATTGCCTCAAGCTGTTCGGCACCCTGCACGCCCCGGCGCATCAGATTGCGGATCAGCACGAATCCGACCCCCGCAATCGCGCCTAGAACCAGGCTGAGCGCCAGCATCATCGATTTGCGCGGCGCAATCGGCTGGGGCGCGGTGCGGGCCTGATCGACGATACGCACATTGCCGATGGTGCTGGCGCGCAAAACCCGCAATTCCTGCGCGCGGTTCAGCAGCTGGACATAACCTTCCTGCGCCAGTTCGACATCGCGGGTCAGGTTGAATACGGCCAGTTGCGTCTGGGGCAGGCCCTCGATCTGGCTGCGCAGTTCGGCCAGACGGGCCTCGGCCCGGGCGCGGGTGCTGAGCAACGTCTGATAGGCCGGATGGCTGGGGCGGTAGCGTTCGGCCAGCGCGGTTTCCTGATTATCGAGCCGGGTCAATTCGGCCTCAAGCCCGCTGATCTGGGTCAGCAGGCTTTGCCCCTCGAACCCCAGATCGATCGCCTGCTGTTCCTGGCGGTATTGGTTCAGCGCCTGTTGGGCTGCGCGCACGGCGGCCTCGGCCTCGGGCAGTTGGCTTTCGACAAAGGCAAGGCTGCTTTCGGCCTCGGCGGCGGAACGCGAAATATTCTGGCGCAGATAGGCCTGAGTGATCGCATCAAGATCACGTTCGGCCAGCGCCGCACTCGGACCCGTCAGCCCCAGTTCCAAAATCCCGGTCTGGCGGCCACGTTCCGACACCGACAGCCGTTCGCGCAGCGCCTTGATCGCGCCCATTTCCGACAAATGGCGCAGGGTAAATTCGCGCCCGGGCGGGGCGTCAAGGGTGGTAATGCTCAGCGCAAAACCAAGATCGGCATCGATCAGCGTATCGCCCACATTGCCCGACAGGCTGCGCCCATCGGGCAAATCCAGCACATAGCTGCCCGCCCCGGCCACGCGCAGCACGATCGGCATATCGATCCAGTGACGCGGCACTTCCAGCAGGTCGATCTCTAGCGATTCGCCATCCCGCACATAGGGGTCAAGCAGCCCGGTTTCGGGCAGGGGCACGCCCAGTTGCACCACCGCATTAAGGACCAGTGGCAGGGTGTTGGGCACCACTTCCCAATCGAGATGCGCATCGGCCACCGCGCGCCCCAGCACCAGCCGCGAACGCAAAATTTCGATTTCGGTCACGCTGCGCGGTTCTGAGCCTGCCAGATCGCTCAGCGCCGTGGGCAGGGCAAGCTGGCCGGATTTTTCCTCAAGCTGCAGCAGGGCATCGGCGCGATAGGTGGGCGGCGTGCCCATGGCCACGATCACCCCTATGACGGCGGCCACAAAGGTAAACGCCACGATCCATTTCTTGCCCGCCCAAAGCCGCCAGAACAGATCGGCCAGATCGATTTCATCATCGGTTGCGAGCATGTCGGGGGCGGAACTCATATCTTATCCCTTCGGCGCCAGTCGCGCGGCCCAGGCATCGGCGGCGGAGGTCAGCTCGGTAAAAATCTGTTCATGCACATCGGCCTTGTGCCGGTAAGGATCGGCAATGCCGCGTGCGCCGTTCCATTGATCGAACAACATCACCCGGCCCCCCAACTGGGGCGATGCGCGCAGAATTTCACGCCGGTGGCCTGGCTCCATCACCAAAATCAGATCCGCTTCCCCGCCCATCTGCGCCGTGAACTGGCGCGCCTGGTGCCTGTCAAGCGACAGGCCACGCGCCTGCGCCACTGCGGACATGGTTTCATCGGCGCCATGCCCCACCAGCGCCCCGATGCCCGCCGAAGTGATCGTCAATTGCGGCAATTTCGCCGCCAACAACCGCTCCCCCACCGGAGAGCGGCAAATGTTGCCCACACAAACCACGAGAATCTTTTGAAACATGCCGTCAGATGCCGATATCATCGATTCTGTCCGCGATCGAGATCGAGGGCAGAATCCGCGTGATCGTGTCATTCCACTTGCCGAGCGGCGAGCGCGTCACATAGACCACATCATTGGGTGCAAGCTGGAATTCGGTGCCCAGCACCAACCCGGTGGGCGAATCCACTTCAAGCTGAAACACGGTAATCCCCGCGCCGGATCTGCGAAATACGAACACGCCGCGCGCATCGGCGCGCAATTCCTGCAAGCCCCCCTGCCGGGTCAACGCCTGCGTCAGGGTCACCGGGTCGCGCGACAGATCGATGGTCGCAGGCCGGACCACCTGCCCCAGCAGATAGGCCTCGGCGAGTTCGCGGCGCGGGACCGACACCACATCGCCCGCGCGCAGGATCGGGTTGTTGCGCAGCACGTCGCCGGTGGTGAATTGTTCAAGGTTGATGTTGTAAATCCGCCCGCCCCGCTGCAGCGAAACCCGCGCCGCATCGGCCGTATCGCGCATCCCGCCTGCGGCGTTCACGGCCTCAAGCACCGTTAGCGGCACGGTGGTCAGCGGCTGGCGGTTGGGCTGTTCGACCTCGCCTGCCACGACGATGGCCTGCGAATTGAACGCGGCCACGCGTACCTGAAGCTGCGGATCGGGGATATACTCGGCCAACCGCGCGCGCAATTCTTCGCGGATGGTTTCGGGCGCGCGCCCGCGCGCGGTCACCTGCCCCACGAAGGGGTAAAAGAACGTGCCATCCGCCTGCACCCGAAACCCCGATTCCGCTGCGCTGCGCTGCGGCCCGGCGGGCAGTGTCAGTTCGGGGTGATCAAACACATCGATGCTCAGGATATCGCCCACGCCCACGCGGTAATTCCAGACCTGCGGATCGGGCACGGCATGGGATACGGGGATGATATCGTGGCGCGCATAGCTTTTGATATTGGCACTGCTAAGCCGCACGACGGTGACATCATCGGGCCGATTTCGTCGCCTCGGTCCAACAGATCGCACCCGATCAGCGGGTCTGGGTGCTGCTTGATATCCTCGGTCGCGCCACGCGTGTTGCGATCCCGCGCGCCGAATTGCGCCGCGCCTGATGGCGCTGTTGCCGTTGCGCCCGGCAAACCGCTACGCTGCAAACAGGCGCCGTTGTGAACGAGGTCGTGGATGAATCTTTTGAACGATTTGACGTTGCAACAAATCTTCACCCGTATTCTGGCCTATCTGATATTCGCGGCCGCACATGGCATCATTTTGGCAGGCGCGGCGACATTGCTGGGCGCGCGTGCCCCACGTCAGGCCGGGCGGCTCACGCCCAATCCAATGGCGCATCTGTCGCTATGGGGGCTGGTGATGTCGATCATGTTCCGGATCGGCTGGATTTTACCCATGCAGATGAATGGTATACGCCGATGGAAGCTGGTGCTCTGCGCGGTGGCCAGCCTGATCGCAACGCTGGCGCTGGTCCCGCTTGCGGACCTGCTGCGCCCCGCAATTCTTGCGTGGATCGGCGGGACGGCGGGGGCATTCATCGCATTGATCTTGAACGAATTTCAGGTCATCACCGTGGCATCCGTGGTGCTGAACGCGCTACCGCTGCCGCTGCTGACGGGGCGGCTGTTTTTGATCGCGGCATGGCCCGCACAGGAACGGCGGATCACGCGTGCCGCGCCGGTCTTTACAGTATTGATCGTGGCGGCGATGCTGCTCTGGCTCGACACAGGATTATCGGCGCGACTGCTCGATGCAATTGGCACCGGCTATTAAATAGAAAGTGCGGCAATGGTGAAATACGCGGTCGAGGTCAAAAACCTGTCTTGCAATATCGGCGGAACGCAGGCCCTTGATACGATTGACCTGGCAATTGCCGAAGGTGAAAGCTTTGCCGTTCTGGGCCCCAATGGCGCGGGTAAAACCACGCTGATCAATATTTTATGCACATTGCAAAAACCCGATACTGGATCGGTGCGTATTGCGGAAATTGATGCCCTGACCAGACCCGCGGCCGCACGGGCAACAATTGGCGTGGTGTTTCAGGATTCAAGCCTGGATGACCGGCTTAGCGTGATTGAAAATCTGGAATTTCATGGCCTTGTTTACGGCATGCCCAAACGCGAAAGAATTGCGCAGATCAATCATCTTTTGGAATTGGTTGAGTTGGAAAAATGGGGTGACAGTGTTGTAAGACAATTATCCGGTGGTATGCGGCGGCGGCTGGAAATTGCGCGGGCGCTGATGCATGGTCCGAAATTGTTGTTTCTGGATGAACCCACCACCGGGCTTGACACCCAAACTCGAATGAAGATCTGGGGCTATCTGGAACATTTGCGCCGCGAAACCGGATTAACCCTGCTTGTCACCACCCATTACCTTGAAGAAATGGAGGGCTGCAGTCGGATATTGATCCTGGATCACGGTAAACGCGTGGCCGAAGGCACCCCCGCAGAATTAAAAGCCGCCCATGGCGAAAATCTGTTGCGCATCATGCCGCGTGACGATGCAGTGGCCAGCGATATTACCGCGGCATTTCCTCATATCCGGCATTTGCCGGATGGTGAATTAGTATTGCCCATGCGCGATGATGCGGAAATCCGCGCCTTTATGGCCAATTATGGCCACCGACTTAGCCGGGTTGAAACCCAGACATCAAGTCTGGCAAGCGTTTTCATATCATTGACAGGCCAGGATTTGCGCGACAACACCCAAAAGAAGACCGGGCCGGATATCAGGCGAATGGGGCGGACATGATGATCAGGCTGCTGCGCGGCGTTTACGGGATCTGGCTACGCGAAGTCATGCGCGCCATGCGCGATCGCGGGCAAATGGTGGGCGGAATCAGCCGCCCGCTGATTTGGCTATTGGTGCTGGGTATTGGGCTTAATCCCTATTTCCGGGGCGAAGTTTATGGCGAGGTGCGCTTTGTCGTGCCCTATACCTATGTGCAGTTTCTATTTCCGGCAGTGATCATCCTTAATATCATGTATACGTCGATCCTGTTTGCGGTATCCGTGATCTGGGACAGACAATTCGGTTTTCTGCGCGAAGTTCTGGTTTCGCCGATGCCAAGTTGGCTGGTGTTATTTGGTAAAATCCTGGGCGGCAGCACGGTTGCGACCATGCATGGCAGTATCGTGCTGATTTTGGCACGTTTTGCCGATATTACCTTTACCGTTACCCAAGGGCTGACCGCAATCGGGTTGATGTTTTTGCTGTCATTCGGGCTGACATCCTTTGGGGTGATTTTGGCGAACCGGGTGCGCAGTTTCGAAGGGTTTGGCGTATTTTCCAATACGATCATCCTGCCGCTTTATTTCACATCGAGTTCGATATTCCCGCTTGATCCGGCGCTGTCGCGTTCCCAAACCAGCGTTGTTTATCCCGAATGGCTGGTGATGGCCATTCAGGTCAATCCCATTACCTATGCAGTCGATAGTTTGCGCGGCGTATTATTGGGCTTCAACCAGTTTCCCGCCCATATCGGCCCGGCGGTGATGGGCACCATGGCGGTGGTATTCTTTATCATCGCCCTTTGGGATTTTCGCAGACCATGAACGGCAAAGCCCGCCTTGCAGGATCACCATTCCGCTGGGGGCCGGGATTGATCAATATTGCGGTGATTACCCTGATCATCTTTGCCGCATCTTTTCTGCCGTCCGATACATCGCTATCGCAATTGCGCAAAAGCGGCATTTTGAAAGTTTGCGCGCCATATGATGCGGCGCCATTGGTGACAAGCGATCCCAATCAACCGGGATATGATATCGAATTGCTGGCCGAGGCGGCATCGCGGCTAGGCCTGCGGCTTTCGATCAATCGCAATCCGGCAATTGGCGCGGATTTCAATGCGCGCAATTGGGGTATTACCCGCAGCCAATGTGAATTGGTGGCTGGCGGGGTGATTGATACACCCGCAACGCGCGGGTTTTTACACACGGTTCCCACCGATATTGAAACCGGCTGGGTCATGATCGCCAAGCCCGGCGATATGCCCGCGCTTGCAGGCAGCCGCGTCGGCATTCTGCCCGGGGCCAGCGGGCTTGACCGCACGGCGCTAAGCCGGGTGTTGCGTGCCGAAAATGTCGATACTTCGCTGATACGCGCGCCCGCGCAATTGCGCGAATCTATCGAGAATGATACAATAGATTTCGGTATTACAGATCGATTTTCCGCGGCCCGCATTGCCGATGGTTTGAATATCGTCTGGCTGACCCATCCCGATTTGCCGCGCTATTCGCTGGCGATTGGTGGTTGGAAAGGGGATTCATCCCTGCACCGCGCCTTGCGCAAGCAATTCGGCGATATGCGCGATGATGGCACGTTGCGCGCAATTCGTGACCGCTATGCGCTGGGTGAGCCGGAATCTGGTTAAGCAAGGCTGAAAAAGCAAGAAATATTCAAAAAAAACAATTTTTTGTGATTGACAATATGTCACATGCAGCCAGTATAGCGGCTGTCACCAAGGCATTCATGAAACAGGCATAATTCATGCATATTACGCCTGGCAAACGACGGGAGGCGTGTTGTGCAATGCAGAATTCTGAAAGTCGTAAACACCGACTGAAATTGGGGATGGCGCTTGGCATCCTTGGTTTTGCCGGCTCTCTGGCCCCGGCCAGCGCCTATACCGAAGAACAGGCCGTTACGGGCCGTTCACAATATACCGCACAATGTGCCATGTGCCACGGCGCACAACTCGAAGGCGGCGATGCGCCGGGTCTGACCGAAGATACGATGCATAATTTCAACACCGTCGAGGGGTTGTTCGATATGATTTCGGTCACGATGCCCCCGCAGATGCCGGGCGAGCTGGGCGATCAGGTCTATATCGATATCATCGCCTATCTTCTTGATTTCAATGGCGCCGTTCCGGATGGTGACATGCTGACCCCCGATCCGGTGGTCATGGCGAACATCAATCTGATGGATGAGATTACCGCCGGGCGGCTGGCAGGCGGCGGGGATGCCCCGGAACCGGAAGTGGCCCCATCGGGCTTGCCGCAGGCATTTACCTGGGGCCAGCAACTACCGGGCAGCGAACCGGTCCAAACCGAACCGGCTTTGCCGCAAGCCTTCACCTTTGGTCAGGACTTGCCCACGGTCGAGTAATATTCGGGCATCTTCGTAAAGATGCCCAGATTCCGTTGCTATTTTGGGAGAAAACCGATGAGTTTCACGTTCAGAACGTCCTTTCTGGCGCTAGCTGCGGGGGCTTCGCTGCTGGGCACATCCGCTTTGGCGCAGGCGACCCGCGAATATACCCCCGTCACCGATGAGATGATCCTGAATCCGCCGGCCGAGGATTGGCTGATGTGGCGCGGAACGGTGGATAACCACGGTTACAGCCAGCTTGATATCCTGAACAAGGATAATGTCGGCGATCTGGAATTGGCATGGGCCTGGCCAATGGCCGATCTGGGCCTGCAGGAAACTGCAGCATTGGTGCATGACGGTATCTTGTTCTTGCAAACCAACAATTCGATCGTTCAGGCGCTTGATGCGGTGACCGGCGATCTGATTTGGGAATATCGCCATCCGCTTCCGGAAATTTCAAGCACCTGGGGCTATCAGATCTATCAATCGCGCCGCCAGAAAAACTCGATCGCGCTTTATGATGACAAGGTATATCTGACCACGGTTGATGCGAAAATCGTGGCGCTGAATGCGGTGGATGGCAAGGTCGCCTGGGAACGTCAGGTCAATGATTATTCCAAAGGCTATTCCTATACGGTCGGCCCGCTGGTCGTGAATGGCAAGATCATCGCCGCCACCTCGGGCTGTTCGATCACCGGCACGGCGGGCGCCTGTTACATCACCGGGCATGATGCCGAAAACGGCGAAGAATTGTGGCGCTTCAACACGATCGACGATCCCAACAACCCGCTGGTCGATGCGTCCTGGGGTGATGTGCCGCCGGAAAACCGCTGGGGCGGCACACCGTGGGCCACGGGTTCCTATGATCCGCGCACCAATCTGACGTTCTGGGGAATCGGGATGCCCGCACCCTATGCGGAACTGGTGCGCGGCTCGGGCGATGGCGATGCGCTTTATACCAACTCGACCCTGGCGCTTGATGCCGATACGGGCGAATTGAAATGGTATTATCAGCATTTGCCGCGCGACAACTGGGATCTCGACAGCCCGTTTGAGCGGGTCTTGATCGATCAGGAAATCGACGGCGAAATGCATCACATGCTGGTCACCGTTGCGGGCAAGAATGGCATCGCCTTTGCGCTTGACCGTGATACCGGCGAATATCTGTGGTCGATGGATACGATCTATCAAAACTCGGTCACCCATATCGACGATGACGGCACCGTCCACATCAACGAAGAGCTGGTGCCCACGGCCATCGGCCAGCAGGTCATGATCTGCCCCTCGGTTTCGGGTGGTAAATTGTGGCAGGCGGCGTCCTATAGCCCCAAGACCGAGCAATTCTATGTCCCCCTGACCGAGGCGTGTAACAACGTGACCGCGATTCAGGCGGAATTCACCGCGGGCAATGCTACCGGCTCGATGACCTTTGGCCCGCGCGTTCTGCCCGAAGGCATCACCGAGGCAGGCTTGCTGCAATCCATCGGCATCAGCCCCGACACCCCCGAAGATGCGTGGAAACATCGCCAGCGCACCTCGATGACCAGCACGGTTCTGGCAACTGCCGGTGGTCTGGTCTTTGCCGGCGATGCGGGCCGCTATATCAAGGCCTTTGACGATGAATCCGGCGAAGTGCTTTGGGAACAGCGGTTGAACGCCCCGGTGGGTGGCGCGCCCACGACCTATGCCATCGATGGCGTGCAATATCTGGTGGTGCCCACCGGCTATAGCGCCGCGGCGGCAAGCTCGGCCTCGATGTTCCCCGAAGTGCCGCTGCCCAGCGGTGCGGGCAACTCGATCTTTGTCTATAAAATTGGCAGCGCGACCAATTGAACGACTGATAAACCCGGGAAAAGGGGCGCAATGCCCCTTTTTCTGTTTGCGGGGATGACATGATCAAACCACTGTTTCGGATGTTTTGCATGGTGATGGGCGCCGCCCTTGCCGCGCCCGCAAGTGCCCAGGTGCCGCCGGGCCTGCTGGATCACAGCCGCCCGATTCAGGGCGATGCGATCCGCGTCTGCATCGATGAGGCCAGCGTCATCCGCGATTTCGATATCGCCGTGGCCGAGGCCATTGCCGCCTCGCTTTTCCTTGAGCCAAACTTTCAGCGCGCCCCGGGTGGTTTTCCCATCAATGCCGAAGGTTACCTGGAACAGCTTGAAATCGCGATGGCCAATAGCTGCGATCTGTTGATGGGGGTCTCGCTGCTGCCCACCTCGCCCTTTCCCGAATGGGCGACGGTGACGCGTGCCTATGCCAGCGTGCCCTTTGTGCTTGGGGTGATCGATCCGGCCTATGCGCGTCTGGGCGATATCCCCTTTGACAAGGTGCTGGGCACCGCGATCGGCAGCACCGGCGAATGGGCGATGATTACCTATCAACTGACCCAGCCGGAAAATCGCCGCTGGCGCCGCCTGCCCTATGCCGATCACGAATTGATGCTGCGCCGGCTAAGCGACGGCAGCATCGAGGGCATGATCCTGTGGCACCCGAGCCTTGTGCAATTGCACGATATCAACCCCGATGCCGAAGCCGTGCGGCTGATAGCGTTTGACCCGATGGCCGAACCCATCGTGCGGATCGCGGGGCTGGTGTCGTCACGCGATACGTTTTTGCGCAACCAGATCGATCTGGCGATCGATGTGCTGGTCCAGGATGGCACCATTGCCGATCTTATGGATGAATTTCAATTTCGCGGCACGGCCGGCGGCTAATCGGTGATCTTTTTCACGAATTGTGATTTCAGCCCGATCTGGCCAATGCCGGGGATCTTGCAGTCGATATCATGATCGCCGGGCACCAGCCGGATGCCGCGCACCTTGGTGCCCACCTTGACCACCGTGGACGACCCCTTGAGCTTGAGATCCTTGATCACCGTGACGCTATCGCCATCGGCCAACAGGTTGCCGACACTGTCGCGCACCACGCCACCGGTATCGGCATCGGTATCGGGCGCCGCATCGCGCGCCCATTCATGCCCGCATTCGGGGCAGGCCAGCAAAAGATCTGCCTCATATGTATATGCGGAACCGCATTCGGGGCATGGGGGAAGTGTATCGCTCATACCCCCCTATAGCCTTGACAAGGGGATAAGGACAGCCTCATTTCATCGGGCAAGGCACTGGGTCTTGGGAACGCGCGATCCGCGGCCCGCGTTTGAACCGCACGGCCGCAGGCCACCATCGCGGAGTGTAAACATGAACGAACGGATCAAACGGCTGGCTCTTTTGGTGCTGGCGATCGCCTTTGCCGCGTCGCCCCTGGTGTCGGATGGATTTGGCGGGTTTTACCCCGAAAGTTTTCCGGTGCAGGTCGAACGCTGGCCAGCGCAGCCGGTGGGTTGGGCGTTTTCGATCTGGGGGGTGATTTACATCGCTTTGATCGCGGGGGCGGGCTGGGCCGTCTGGCGGCCCGCGCAAAGCCCCGGCTGGGGCCGCGCCGCATGGCCGCTGGGCATCAGCCTCGGGATCGGCATCTTCTGGATCGAGGCGGCCTTGCGCGCGCCGGTGATCGCGACAGCGATGATCGTGCCAATGGCGGCGGCGGCGATCATGGCGATGCGCCGCGCGGGGCCGGATTGGCGCGCATGGCTGCCGATGGGGCTTTATGCCGGCTGGCTGACGGCGGCGTCGGGGGTGGCGGTTTCGGTCGTGTTGACCGGCTATGGCCTCGCCGGCCCACGCGTGGCGGCGATCGCGCTGATCCTCGTGGTGCTGGCCGTGGCGCTGACGGTGGCCGCGACGCGCCCGCGCATCTGGTCTTATACCTTTGGGGTGGGCTGGGCCTTGCTGGGGGTGATCGTCGCCAATGCCGCCGCGGGTGATTGGGTGATCGTGGCGATCTGTGCCGCCGGGATCGCAGCACTGGTCGTGGTCGGATGGATCAGCCCCGACAGGGCAAAGACCCCGGCCCGATAGCCGGGGTCTGGCTGCATGATCAGGCCGTGGCCGCGAGGTTTTGCCCCGTGCGGACCGGTTCTTCGCCCCGGCCGAGCCGCTTGCCGGACTGGAAATCAAAGAAATGCAGCGCGGATTTCGGGAAATCGAGCGAAATGCCCGCGCGTTCGCGCCCCGGATGGGTGGCCGGCAGGATCACCGCGAATTCCACCCCGCCGGTGGTGCAATAGGCCACCCGGCTGCTGCCCAGTTCCTCGACCAGATCGATCGTGGCATGCAGACTGCCAGCGTTGCCCGGTGCGATGGTGATATCCTCGGGGCGGATACCGAGGATCACATCGCGCATGCCCGCAGGCGCCCGGCCCTCAAAGGCCACCAGATGATCGGGCAGCCCCTCAAGCGCGACATGCCGGTCATCGACGATCCGCGCTGGAAACAGGTTCATCGCTGGTGCGCCCATGAAACTGGCCACAAAGGTCGAGGCCGGGCGCCGGTAAACATCTTCGGGCCGGCCCACCTGTTCGATATGGCCGCCGTTCATCACCACCAGCTTGTCGGCCAGCGTCATCGCCTCGACCTGATCATGGGTCACGAAGATCGACGTCGCGCCAAGGCGTTTATGCAGACGGCGGATTTCAATGCGCATCTGCACCCGCAGCTTGGCATCGAGGTTCGACAGCGGCTCGTCAAACAGAAACACCTTGGGTTCGCGCACGATGGCGCGGCCCATCGCCACCCGCTGGCGCTGCCCGCCCGAAAGCTGCGCGGGGCGGCGATCAAGGTAATCATCCAGCGCCAGAATCGATGCCGCCTCGCGCACCCGCTGTTCGCGCGCATCCTTGGGCAGGCCGGTGATTTTCAGCGGATAGCCCATGTTTTCGCGCACGGTCATATGCGGATAAAGCGCATAGTTCTGAAACACCATGGCGCAGCCGCGATCGGCAGGTTCGGTTTCATTCACCCGCGCCCCGTCGATCCGCAATTCGCCGCCGGTAATGGTTTCCAGCCCCGCGATCATCCGCAGCAACGTGGATTTGCCACAGCCCGAAGGGCCGACGATGACGACAAACTGGCCATCCTCGATCCCGAAATTCAGGCCATGCACCACCTGATTACCGTCATAGGATTTGGTGATGTTCTCAATCTCCAGCCGCGCCATTACACTGCCTCCTGCCGGGGTTGATCGCCGATCAGCCGGGTTTCAATCCGCAGCCGGTCAGCCGCCGAAAAGCCGATATGGTCGAGATAGGCGCCGATACCGCCATAGCGCGTATCCAGATGCGCGAGCGCACCCTCCATCGTGGCCGGATCTGCGCCTAGATAGGCGCGATACGCGGCCTCGGGCCAGCCCTTGGCGGTGGCATCGCCCACCAGCTCTTCGACCAGCGGCGCGATCATCGTGGCGGTGGTGGCGTAATCATCAATGATCTGATCCCGCGCGACCCCCGCGATGGCCAGCACCAGCGCGGCGGTGATCCCGGTGCGATCCTTGCCAGCGGTGCAGTGAAATAAAACGCCGCCCGCCTCGGCCTCGCCAATGGCGGATAACACGTCGCGGATCACGCTGCCGCGTTCGTCAAAGGCGCTGATATAAAGCGCGCGCAGCACATCCTGCCCCTGCGCCCCAACGCGCCGCGACGCGCCGGGGGCGAGATCTGCAAACAGCGGGATATTGAGGTAACGCACATCGCCGTTGTCCTGAAACGGATTGGGCGCGGCCTCGGCCTCGTGCTTGTGGCGCAGGTCGATCACGGTTTTCAGCCCCGTTTCGGCCAAGGCCCCCGCGCCCGCAGGCGACATCCGGTGCAACCCGTCGGCGCGCAGCACCGCGCGCCATTGCGTTTCGCGATCCCCCGCGCGGTAGCCGCCCAGATCGCGGATGTTATAAGTGCCGTCGAACGGCAGGTGGCGTGTCATATGCATATTCATCATTTCAGCCCCGATTGGAGGAAGGATTGCACGACCTGCCGTTGCAGAACGAGATAGAGGATCAGGATCGGCAGGCTGGCCATCGTCGATGCCGCCATCAACGGGCCCCATTGCGTGCCCTCCGCGGTCATGAACATCTGGATGCCGATCTGCACGACGCTGTTTTCGGGCGTGCGCGATAGCAGCAGCGGCCAGAAATATTCATTCCAGGTCGAGATAAACACAAGGATCGCCAGCGATGCGATCGTGCCGCGCATATTAGGCACCATGATTTCCCAAAGCAGCCGCCAGTTGCTGGCGCCATCCATCCGTGCGGCCTCCATGACTTCGCGCGGGAAGGAACGCATCGCCTGCACCAGCAGCATCACCGCCAGCGCCGAGGCAAAATGCGGCAGGATCAGGGCTATGATACTAGCCAAAAGCCCCAGTTTCGCCACCAGCAGATAGTTGGGGATCATCACCACCTGCAACGGCACCAGCCATGTCAGCACCATCAGCGCATAGATGATCTTGTCACCCGCAAAGCGCCAGCGCACAAAGGCAAAGGCCGCCAGCAACCCGGTCACAAGCTGAATCGCCGTCACCGCCACCGAAATCACCGTGGTGTTGATCAGCATCGCGCGCACCGGGATCGCGCCCAGCGCATAGCGGTAATTATCAAGCGATGCGTTGCTGGGCCAAAGGCTGCCTTCCAATATCTCATTGGCCGGGCGCAGCGAGGTCACGATCATCCAGTAAACCGGGAAAAGGCACAAAAACGCCAGCGCGATCAGAACTGCATGGCCGAACCAGCGATCAAGCCGGAATTTCAGCGCGCCCCGAGCCGGGCCGGTAATCCGGCCCGCTGTCAATGTATCAGTTGTCATGAAAGGAATACCTGTCAACAAGGCGCAGCAGGACAAAGGCAAGCGCGCCAAAGCCCAGCACCAGAATGATCGCCGCAGCCGAACTCCACCCGACCGAGAGGCTCGAAAACCCGAAATCCCACAGGATGTGGAAAATATTGGTGGTCGATCCAAGCGGCCCGCCCTGCGTCAGCACCACGATATAGGCAAAGCTCCATTGCGCGCCCAAAAGGATCGTGATCATCGTCAGAAAAAGGATGGTCGAGGACAAAAGCGGCAGCCGGATATCGCGGATGATCTGCCAATTGCTGGCGCCATCCATCCGCGCGGCCTCGATCAGCGAAGGGTTGATATTGGCATTCGCCGCCGAAAGGATCAGCGTCGAAAACCCGATCAGTTTCCAGCCGGTAATGAAAATGATGGTCCAGATCGCGGTGTCTGCATCGAACAGAAACCGGACCGGTTCAAACCCCAGCGCCCCGAGCCAGTTGTTGACCAACCCATAGCTTGGATCAAGCAACCAGCGCCAGACAGCGGCGGCCACCACCGGCGCGATGATCATCGGCACAAAGATGATGGCGCGATAGATATTGCGCGACCGCTCGGGCAGATCTTGCGTATAGATCGCGATCGCCAGCGGGATCAGCACCGCGATCGGCAACAGCCCGACGATATAAATCACCGTGTTTTTCAGCGCCTGCGAAAATTTGGACAGTTCGAAAATATTGGCGTAGTTTTCCATCCCCACGAAACGCGGCTCGGAACGCGGCAGCATGTTCCATTCGTAAAAGCTGAGCCGGAAGGCATCCAGAAGCGGCCAATAGACCCAGACCACAAACGTCAGCGCAGCGGGCAGCAGGAAAAGCCATGGGGCCAGCCGGGCAATGCCGCGGCGCGCCAGTCTGGGCGCCGCTGACGGGGTGAATGTCGATGTCATCATGTTCTCCTCATGGCTGGCGCCACCGGGGCAGCGACAGCCAGGATTGCATCGCTTAGCGCGGCATCAGGCTTTGGGCCTGCGATTGCGCGGCGGTCAGCGTCTGTTCCACATCGGCGCCGCCAAATACCGCCAGTTCCACCGCATCAAGAAAGATACGCGCGATCTGGCGATAGCTTTGGCCCGGATAGGCGGCCCAGGGCTGCATCCGCTCAAGCTGGGCAAGGTTGGGGCGCACCAGCGGGTTGGCTTCGACCCAATCGGCAAGATATGCGGGATCATCGACGATCGACGGGCGCAGCGGCAGATAGCCGATTTCCGACGTGATGATGGTATAACCCCGCTCCGAGGTCAGGAATTTCATCAGCTCGAACGCGGCGCGCTGTTTCACCGGATCTTCGCTCAGGATCACCAGCCCGCTGCCCGAGTTGGTGGGCACCGCAGCGCGATCGCCAAAGCCCGGCATGGCGGCGACGCGCAGGTCATATTGACCTTCGGCAGCGCGGATCAGGGTATTTTGCTGCGCCGATGTGGTCAGCAACATGCCCATCCGCCCGGAATTCATCTGCTCGATCATCACTTCGCTGGGCATGTTTTCATAGATGCCGGCTTCGTGCAGATCGCGCAGCATCTGCACCGCTTCGATCGTGGCGGGATCGTCAAACGTCAGCGTCGCGCGATCATCCGACAGCACGCCGCCGCCATTCGACAGCAACACACCCTGCAGTGCCCAGTCAAACCCGGCAGCGCCGCCCCCGGCGAGCGAGCCGTTGAACCCGCCCGCGCCCGTTGTCTCGGCAATGGCGGCTGCGGCATCGCGCACTTCCTGCCAGTTGCGCGGTGGATTATCGGGATCAAGCCCGGCTTCAACGAACAGATCGGCATTATAGAACAACACCGGGGTCGAGAATGTATAGGCCAGCGCATAGGTCTTGTCATCGAGCCTGCCGAGATTGAGCCCTGCGGGGATCATGCCCTCGAAATGCGCGGCCAGTTCATCGGCGGGGATCGCATCCTCAAGCGCAACAGCGCCGAGGTTGTCGGCCACGAAAGCCAGGCTGTCAAACACCACCTGCGCCACATCGGGGATGCGGTTGGCGGCCATATCGGCCTGTAAGCGGCTGGCCATATCCTGCGAACCGACGGCCACGCCTTCGACGATGATATTTGGGTTCGCTTCCATGAATTCGGCGATCAGCTTGCGTGTCGCCTCGCCACCCAGCCCGGCAGACGCCAGGTTATAGTTGTAAAAGCTGATGGTGACCGGCGCGTCCACGCTTGGCGCGGCGGTCTGGGCCATGGCGGTGTGGGGCAGCAGCGCCGCGCTCAGCATCAAGGCGGGCAGACCGCCAAGCAGGGTTCTTCTAAGCATTCTCGGATTCCTTTTGCAGGGCTTCTTCCTTGCGGGCGCGGTGCACTTCGGCAATCGCGGCAAGGGGAACAAGGTTGAGTTCTTCACGTGTCGCAGGTTGCGAAACAAAGGTTACGGTCAGCCCCGAGGGGCGCAGTTCGCCCAGCGCAAAGCCGGCCGCCGACACCATCCGCAGGTTTTCATGAAGCGCGCGCACATCGGTCGCGGCATGCTGGCCGATGCCCACGACGATAGGGATACCATGCCAATGCGACACCCGGTCCACATGGATATGACCGCACAGGATACCGACGATATCGCGCCCGGCCAGCACTTCGCGCAGCCGGATCGTATCGGCGCATGACAGGGTTTCCCATTCACCGACGATGTCATCCTCGTCCAGCGCCGGGGCGTGGTGAAAAACCAGCAATTTGGGCAGACCGGCATGTTCATCCAGCCGCGCTTGCAGCCAGTCGAACTGTTCGGGGGTGAATTCGCCGCCGATCATGCCCGGCACGCTGGAATCCATCACGATGATATGGACACCCGCAATCACGGCATCATGATCATAGGGGGCAAGCAGATCGTCGGCGCGGCCCAACATGCCTTGATAAAAGCCGGGCCGGGTATCGTGATTGCCCAGCGCATAAAGCACCGGCATGTCGATGCCGGCCTCGGCCATCATGCGCTTGAGCTCGACATAGCTGGCGGGGTTGCCGTGATTGCTCAGATCGCCGCTGGCGATCAGGAAATCGGGCTGCGGCACCAGCGATTTCACGTCGCGCAGAATCGCACTCAGCGTCGCAGACGTGTCGGAATACAGATGATCGTCCACCACGCCCGGCTCGCCGATATGCAAGTCCGTCAGGTGAACAAAGGTTGGATGGCTGCCCATAATGGCCTCTCTTCCGTTGGTCATCGGATGGCGGGGATCAGCTGCCCCGCCGGTGATGTGGGCGACATAGGCGGCGCAGAGACACGCAGGTGACAGGGACATGACGCCTGGATGAAGTTCTGACCCGCCCGGATCGCGCCCGACACCGGTGCAGGCGCCACACGCCCGGGCCGGCCGATGCACCGCAAAACTGTGCAGGTGCTTGACAGGACGCAAGAATCCGCCAACTGTGAATATGATTGGCCATGCCGCCCTGCACCCCAAGGTGCAGCGGCTCAGGGCTGTCTGCCACAGGGAGCTAGCTATGACACACATGATCAAGGGCGCGGCAAAACTGCGCACATCGGGGTTGATGGCCGGGGCGGCATTGGCGCTGGTGCTATCGGCCACAGGCGCCGATGCCGAAACGCTGCGCTGGGCGCGCGTGGCCGATGCGCTGACGATGGACCCGCATTCGCAAAACGAAGGGCCGACCCATACGCTCAACCATCATATCTATGAAACGCTGGTGGGCCGCGCGACCGATGGCACGCTGACGCCGCGCATCGCGACGGAATGGGAAATTTCCGCCGAAGACGACTCGGTCTGGATTTTCCACATTCGCGAAGGTGTGACCTTTCACGATGGCACGGCACTGACGGCCGATGATGTCGTATTCTCGCTTAACCGGGCGCAGGCCGAAACATCTGGGATGCGCGCGCTTCATGCCGGGGTTGAGGAAGTCACCGCGCCCGATGAATTCACCGTGCATGTGCGCCTGTCCGGCCCCGCGCCGCTTTATGTGCAGAACCTGACCAACACCTTTATCATGAGCCGCGCCTGGGCCGAGGCCAATGGCGTGGTCGAGCCCCAGGATTACGCCGGAGGCGAAGAAAGTTTCGCCGTGCGCAACACGAACGGCACCGGCCCCTATGTGATGGTGGAACGCGAACCCGAGGTCCGCACCGTCCTGCGCGCCTTTGACGGCCACTGGGATGACGCGCCCGAGGTGACCGAAATCATCTATACCCCGATTTCCGAACCCGCGACCCGTGTGGCAGCCCTGCTGTCGGGCGAGGTGGATCTGGTTCAGGATGTGCCGGTGCAAGATATCGTCCGGCTGGAACAGACCGCCGGGCTCAAGGTCGTGCGCGGGCCGGAAAACCGCAATATTTTCTTTGGCTACGACATGACGTCCGAGCGGCTCAAATCGTCGAATGCCGAGGATAACCCGTTTTCCAAACCCGAAGTGCGCGAGGCCATGTCGCTGGCCATCGATCGTGACGCCATCCAGCAGGTGGTAATGCGCGGGGCATCCGATCCGTCGGCGGCCCCCCTTCCCCCCTTTGTCAACGGCTGGACCGAGGAAATCGACGCCTATGGTCCGCCCGATTATGAACGCGGGCAGGAATTGATCGCCGCCGCCGGTTACCCCGATGGATTTACCGTCGATCTCGATTGCCCCAATGACCGCTACATCAATGATGAAGCGATCTGTCAGGCCGTCGTGGGCATGCTGGGCCGCATCAATATCGATGTGAACCTGAATTCCCAGACCCGTTCCTTGCATTTCCCGCTGATCGAGACATGGGATACCGATTTCTATCTGCTGGGCTGGGGCGTTCCGACCTTTGACAGCCAATATGTCTTTGATTTCCTGGTTCACAGCCGCGAAGGCAGCTATGGCGCCTATAACGCGTCGAAATATTCCAACCCCGAAATGGATGAAAAAATCGAGGCGCTGGCCACGATGACCGATCTTGATGCACGCGATGCGCTGATCGCCGAAATCTGGCAAGAGGTAATGGAAGAGGACATCTTTCTGAACATCCACAACCAGGTGCTGGCCTATGCGATGCGCGAGGATATCAACCTCGAAGTGCATCCCGAAAATCAGCCCAATCTTGCCAAAGTGACCTTCGGCAACTAGGCCCGATCATCTGCCCGCGCGGGGCGATCCCGCGCGGGTTTCTTTCGCCCGACCGCAGAGGATAGACAACATGCTGGCCCATATCCTCCGCCGGATCGTGCAATCGCTGATCGTGATGCTGGTCGTGGCGCTTGTGTCGTTTTCGCTGTTTCGCTTTGTGGGCGATCCGGTTTCCTCGATGGTGGGGCAGGAAACGACGCTGGCGGACCGCGCAGAAATGCGCGACCGGCTGGGGCTGAACGATCCGTTCATCATGCAGTTTGCCGGTTTCATCACTCGCGCGGTGCAAGGCGATTTTGGTGTTTCCTACCGGCTGCAGCAACCGGTGATGGAATTGATCCTGTCGCGCCTGCCCGCCACGCTGGAGCTGGCGCTCGTTTCGGGCATTTTTGCCTTTGTCATCGGCGTGAGCCTGGGGGTCTATACCGCGCTCAACCGCCGGGGCTGGTCGTCGAATGCGATCATGACGGTGTCGCTGATCGGGGTGTCGCTGCCGACATTCCTGATCGGGGTGCTGCTGATCTGGGTCTTTGCGGTGGAATTGCAGATCCTGCCCAGTTTCGGGCGCGGAGCCACCGTTCAGGTGACCGATTGGTGGACGACCGGTTTCCTGACGCCATCGGGGCGGGCCTCGCTGGTGCTGCCGGCGATCACGCTGGGCCTGTATCAACTGACGCTGATCATGCGGCTGGTGCGCGCCGAAATGCTCGAAGTGTTGCGCACCGATTATATCAAATTCGCCCGCGCCCGGGGGCTAAGCAATCGCGCCGTGCATTTCGGCCATGCGCTGAAAAACACCATGGTGCCGGTCATTACCATCACCGGGCTGCAACTGGGTTCGATCATTGCCTTTTCGATCATCACCGAAACCGTGTTCCAGTGGCCGGGCGTGGGGGCGCTGTTCATCAACTCGGTCCGGTTTGTGGATGTGCCGGTGATGGCCGCCTATCTGATGTTGATCGCGCTGATTTTCGTGGTGATCAACCTGATCGTGGATCTGCTCTATTTCGTGATCGACCCGCGCCTGCGCGTGGATCGGGCCAGCGCGCGCCATTGAAGGAACCTTTGACGTGACCGACCTTTCGCACCGCGACCAGACGCCGCCGCCCGATGCCCCGGAAAAGCGCATGCGCGCCCTGATCCGTGGCTGGGACAGCGATCTGGCCTATTCCTTTCGCACCTCGCCCATGGCGATCATCGCGGGGATCGTGGCGCTAGTGATCATTCTGGCAGCCGTGCTGGCCCCATGGATCGCGCCGCATGATCCGTTCAACCCGCGCACCCTGAACCTGATGGAGGGCTTTACCCCCCCGATGCAGCCCAATGCCTTTACCGGCAACACATTCCTGATGGGCACCGATGATCAGGGGCGCGATGTGTTTTCAACCATCCTTTACGGGGCACGGATATCGCTGTTCGTGGGCTTTGCCTCGGTGATTTTTGCCATGGTCGTGGGGATTTCGGCGGGGCTTGTGGCTGGCTATCGCGGCGGCTGGGTCGATGGGCTGCTGATGCGGGTGGCGGATGTGCAGCTTACCTTTCCGTCGATCCTGCTGGCGCTGCTGATTTTTGGCATTGCGCGCGGCTTCATCCCGCCCGCTTATCGCGAAACCATGGCGATCTGGGTGCTGATTGTGGCGATCGGCCTGTCGGATTGGGTGCAATATGCCCGCGTGGTGCGCGGCGCCACAATGGTGGAAAAGAACAAGGAATATGTGCAGGCAGCCCGGATGATCGGGGCGCATCCGGCGCGGATTCTGCTGCGTCATATCCTGCCCAATGTCATGGGGCCGGTGCTGGTGATCGCCACGATCGGTCTGGCGCTCGCGATCATTGCCGAGGCGACGCTGTCCTTTCTGGGCGTCGGCGTGCCGGCAACCCAGCCATCGCTTGGCACGCTGATCCGCATCGGGCAGGGATTTCTGTTTTCCGGCGAATGGTGGATTTTGGCCTTTCCCGCGGCGGCGCTGCTGGCGCTGGCGCTTTCGGTCAACCTGCTGGGCGACTGGCTGCGCGATGCGCTGAACCCAAGGCTGAGGTGATGATGTAATGGCTGAACCGCTTTTGTCCGTTCGCAATCTTGTGGTGGAATTTCCCACCCGCCGGGGCATTTTGCGCGCCATCGATGACGTGTCCTTTGATATTCACGAAGGCGAAGTGCTGGGCATGGTCGGCGAATCCGGCGCAGGCAAATCCATCACCGGCGCCGCGATCATCGGGCTGATCGAACCGCCGGGCCGGATTGCCGGGGGCGAAATCTGGCTGCGCGGCCAGCGGATCGACAACCTGCGGCCCAAGGCCATGCGCAAGGTGCGGGGCCGCCGGATCGGGATGGTCTTTCAAGATCCGCTGACCTCGCTCAACCCGCTCTATACCGTGGCCGAACAGATTGTCGAAACCATCCGCACCCATCTGGATGTATCGGAAAAAGAGGCCCGCAGCCGCGCCATCGACCTGCTCGATCAGGTGGGCATCCCTGCGGCGCGTCAGCGGATCGATGATTACCCCCACCATTTTTCCGGCGGCATGCGCCAACGCGTGGTGATCGCGCTGGCGCTTGCGGCCGAGCCCGAGCTGGTGATTGCTGATGAGCCCACTACCGCGCTTGATGTCAGCGTGCAGGCCCAGATCATCGATATCCTCAAGGAACTCTGCGCCGAGCGTGGCGCCTCGGTCATGCTGATCACCCACGATATGGGCGTGATTGCCGAAACCGCCGACCGGGTGGCCGTGCTTTATGCCGGGCGCATGGCCGAAATCGGTCCGGTGCGCAACGTGATGCAGGATGCGCTGCACCCCTATACGCGCGGGCTGATGGGGTCGATCCCCTCGCTTACCCATGATAGCGACCGGCTGGTGCAGATCCCCGGATCCATGCCCCGGCTTGATGCGATTCCGCCCGGCTGCGCGTTCAACCCCCGCTGTCCCCGCGCCTTTGCCCGCTGCCCGGTGGAACGCCCCTATCTGCTGGATCAGGGCGGCGGGCGGCGTGTGGCCTGCTGGCTCTATGATGATCCCGATCTGCCCAAAGCGGGAGAAAGCGATGACCCGCGCGATGTTTGATGCCGCCGCCCGATCCGATGTGCTGTTGCAGGTCAAACGGCTGACCCGCACCTTTGACGTGTCCAAACCCTGGCTGAACCGCGTGCTTGAGGGCGGCGAAAAACAGATCCTGACCGCCGTGGCCGATGTGAATTTCGAAATCCGGCGGGGCGAGACATTCGCCCTTGTCGGCGAAAGCGGCTCGGGCAAATCGACCATTGCCAAGATGGTTGTGGGCTTGCTGGCCCCATCGGCGGGGCAGATCCTTTTTGACGGCCAGGATATGCGCCAGCCCAGCGGCGCGCAGATGCGCAGCTTGCGGCGGCGGTTTCAGATGATTTTCCAGGATCCGTTCGCCAGCCTCAACCCCCGCTGGCGGGTGGGTGAAATCATCGCCGAGCCGATCCGCACCTTTGGGCTTGCCCATGGCGCTGATCTGCGCCGCGAAGTGGGGCGGTTGCTGGAAACGGTCGGGCTGTCGCCCAAGGATGCGTCAAAATTCCCGCATGAATTTTCCGGCGGCCAACGCCAGCGCATCGCCATCGCCCGCGCGCTGTCATCGAAACCCGATTTCATCATCTGTGACGAACCCACATCGGCGCTTGATGTTTCCGTGCAGGCGCAGATCCTGAACCTGATGCGCGATCTGCAGGATGAATTCGGCCTGACCTATCTGTTCATCAGCCATGATCTCAGCGTCGTGCGCCATATGGCCAACCGCATCGGCGTGCTCTACCTCGGGCGGCTGGCCGAAGTGGCCGAGGCCCGCCGCCTGTTCACCGCGCCGCTGCATCCCTATTCGAAAATGCTGCTCGATGCGGTGCCCGATCTTGCCATGTCGGGCCGGCGCCGCAAACGGGTTGAAGGCGAGATCCCGAATCCGATCACCCCGCCGCCCGGCTGCGCCTTTCATCCGCGCTGCCCCTGGGCCTTTGAACGCTGCCCGGTTGAGCGCCCCTATATGGTCAGCCGTGACGGCAGCGAAGCCGCCTGTTTCGCGGTGGAAGAAGGGCGGATTTGACCCCCTGACCACCGCGCGGGCGCGATCGGCACGGCGGCGCCAGATCAGGCCCGCAGGGCCACCGGGCAGATATCAGACTTGCGCCGTTGGGGCAGCCCCGGGGGCTTGGTCAGTCGGCTTCGCCGGGGATGCTCGCCAGTGCATTCGCCTTGATCGCGCGCAGGCCAGCCAGCATCGCGTCCTGGATATCGTCGGGGATCGCGTCCATGAACGCCTGAAACTGCTGCAAGCCCGCTTTATGTGCCGGGATCATCCATTCCAGCGCCCCTTCGCGCAGATAGACGCGGCGCAGGCGCTGATCCTTGGGGTCGGGGCGCCGCTCAATCCAGCCATGGGATTCCAGCCGGTCAAGCAGCTTGCCCGCCGCCGCCCGGCCCATCCGCATCACCCGGGCCAGATCGCTTTGCGACAGCCCCTCATTGCGGGCGATATGCATCATCGCCCACCATTGTGCATGCGCCACCATCGCCTGATCGAACCACAATGTCGTCAGACGCGAAATTTCATGCATGGAATACAGAATTTCACTCTGCCGGGATGCGGGAAATTCATCCGACAACCGCCTGTATTCATCTAGGGTTTTCGGATCGCTCACATCATCGTCCATCGCGCCGGATTGCAAAACCCACCGCTAAGCGCCGATGCCGCAGGACGCAACCCCCGCCCCGCGCGGCGCGTGGCCGCAGGGTTAGAAATATTTGTATGCATGAATACAGGCTTGATTCGAATCCAGGTATTCAGATCATATTGAGTGTATGTAACGAGGGAGAAAGATCAAAATGAATTCGCAGGAAAATCGCTCGCGCGTGTCGCGGCGCGCGTTTATGAGCGCGGCCGGGCTCGGGATTGCCGGGACCGCGCTGGGAACCGTCACGATTGCCAATGCGCAAGAAGCAAGCTGGACGCATGAGACCGATGTGATCGTCGTCGGCTCCGGCGGGGCCGGGCTTGCGGGCGCGATCGGCGCGGTGGATAACGGCGCCTCGGTCATCGTGCTGGAATAGGCCCCGGTCATCGGCGGCACCACGGCGAAATCGGGCGGCGGCTACTGGATTCCCAACAGCCACCATATGCGCGCCGCCGGTATTTCGGATGATCGCGATACATTCCTGCGCTATTGCGCGCGGGTGTCATTCCCCGAACTCTACAAGGCCAATCACCCGACCTATGGCCTGTTCGAACATAACTTCCGCCTGCTTGAAACCTTTTACGACAATGCCGCGCGGATCGTCGAACATATGGATAATACCGGCGCGCTGCCTTCCTATATGAAAACCTCGTGGGAGGGCGCGCCCGCCCCCGATTATCACGGCCAGATCCCCGAAAACGGCGGCATCCGTGGCCGTCAGACCCACACCCATAATGCCGATTTGGGCCGCGGTGCCGGCGGTGACATGATCCGCTGGATGTCGGCCTATGTCCGCGCCAATGGCGGCGATATCCGCGAGGAACATCGCGTGGTCAAGATCGTGCGCGACGGCGACGGTCGGGTGGTGGGCGTCCATGCCGATATGCCGAATGGGATTGAATCGTTTCGCGCCCGCAAAGGGGTGATTTTTGGCTCGGGCGGTTTTACCCATAACCCCGAAATGCGCGCCAATTTCCAGCGCACGCCGATCATGGGCGGCTGCGCCGTGCCGTCGAATACCGGCGACCTGGTGCTGATGAGCGCCGAAATCGGCGTCAAACTCGGCAATATGAACGAGGCCTGGAACCAGCAGGTCGTGCTGGATGAGGTGCTGCAATTTTCCTCGGTCCCGGGCGGGGTGTTCTTTCTTGGCGGTGACAGCATGATCATGGTCAACCGCTTTGGTCATCGCACCGCCAATGAAAAATCCGTCTATCCCGAGCGCACCCGTTCGCATCAGGTTTATGACGCGTTCATGGGCAATTATCCCAACCTTTACCAGATCATGATCTTTGACGAAAAGGCGCGCGAATTCGGCGGCCAGTTGATCCCCGGGCCGGATGCCAATATCCCCGGCCATGTGATCGTCGGCGAAACGCTCGAAGATCTGGCGCGCGGCATTGATGCCAAATTCGCGAGCTTTGCCGAACAGATCGGCGACTATTCGGTGGATGAGAATTTCGTCGCCAATTTGCGCGAAACGATCGCCCGCTACAACGGCTTTGCCGAAACCGGCAAGGATCTGGATTTCCACCGGGGCGAGCCGCCGATCGAACGCCATTTCCACCCGATCCCCTTGGATCGTGGCTTGCCGCAACCCTATTTGGCGCCAATTTCGGACACTGGCCCCTATTATGCGGTCCTGCTTGGGGCGGGGGCGCTCGATACCAAGGGCGGGCCGGCGTTTGACGTCAATGGACAGGTGCTGGATGTGCATGACCAGCCGATCCCGGGGCTTTATGCAGCGGGGAATTGCACCGCCTCGCCTTCGGGGAAATCCTATCTGGGCGGCGGCGGCACGTTGGGGCTGGGCGTGACCTTTGGCTATCTGGCCGGGGAACACGCAGCCGCACAGGCATAGGCCACGGGCATAGCGACCGGGGCCGCTCAGAGCGGCCCTGGAAACATTCAAAGGGAATACAGATGAAATCGATCCGTTATGCCGCCATTGGTTTGGTGACGGCACTTGTTCCGGCCATGGGGATTGCCGATTGCCGCGCCAGGTTGGCCGAAGTCCAGCCGATCTTCAATGCCAATTGCGTCGCCTGCCATCAGGATGCCGCACCCGGCGGCGGGCTGTCGCTGCAACGCGCCTCGGCGTTTGATATGCTGGTGGGTGCCCCCAGCGCCTCCGTCCCCGAGGTGCTGCGCATTGCGCCCGGCCTGCCGGATGAAAGCCTGCTCTGGCTCAAGATCAATAACCGCCACGACGAAGTAGGCGCCGCTGGCACCGAAATGCCCCCGGGCGCTACGCTGGCCGAAGCCGAACGCGCACTGATCGAAGGCTGGATTACCACCTGCGAGGCAGGATGAGCGGGGACAGCGTTCTATACACCGCCGATGACGGCACGCCCGGTGCGCCGTGGTTTCTGGTGCTGCATGACCGCTATGGCGGGCTTGAGGATGCCCGCGCGGTTGGTGCGATGCTGGGCGATCATGTGCACCGCCGCGCGATCCGGGCATTGCGCACCCAAACCGATGGCGGCATGGGCGTTCCCATGGGCTATTACTGGTATGTCGGCCCCGTGGATATGCCCGAACCCGCGACCCTGGCCGATGGCCTGTCGCAGCTAGAGGCCGAATTCCTGCACGCCGCCGCGCGCCACCCCGCCGGCACCGCAGGGCTGTCTGGCCAGGGCGAAGGCGGCGTGATGGCCTTGCTGATCGCGCTGATCTGGCCGGAAAAATGCGCGGCGCTGGTGCTCGACAATGTGCCGCTGCCCCGCAACCTCGATCGTCTGCCGCTTGGGCCGGGGCGGGTTGACGGGCTGCCCGTATTCGTGCTGGGCGCCAGCACCGAGGTGGCCGCAGCCGTGCGCACCCGCGGCGCCGTGGTGGAACAGATCGCTGCCCCCGCGCTTGCCGCCAAACTGGCAGAAATCCTGCCCGCGCCCGCCTCGCAGGGCTGAACCGGCCCCCGGCGGCGACCGTCGCCGGGGCTGCCCGCCGCCCGATCCATTCGGGGCAGTTTGCCCGTATTGCCCCAGCGGCGATATTGCACGGCAAGGCAGACCACCTGCGCCGGCACGCGCGCCACATGCGGGATTTTCATGAACGACTCATCCAGCCCCGGGCATCACCCGATCTGCCGCGGGCGGTTACACCGGGGAAACAAGGGGCGCGCATCGTGCCGCCTTGTGCACCCCTGCCCCGCCCATAGATATGGGATTATGGGCCGCGATAGCGGGCAAATGACGGAGACATGACCATGGAACTCGGGGTTTACAGCTTTGGCGATCTGCCCATTGATCCCGCGACGGGAAAACGCGGCAGCACCGCACAGGCGCAGCGCAACCTGCTTGAGGCCATCAGACTGTCGGACGAAGTCGGGCTCGATTTCTTTGGCATCGGCGAACATCACACCTATGACATGCCAGCATCGGCGGCGGCGGTCGTGCTGGGTGCGGCGGCATCCGTCACGAAACATATCCGGCTGGGCAGCGCCGTCACCGTGATCAGCACCGATGATCCGGTGCGGGTTTATCAGCAATTTGCCACGCTGGATGCGCTGTCGAACGGGCGGGCGGAAATCACGGCGGGGCGCGGCTCGTCCACCGAATCCTTTCCGCTATTTGGCTATAGTTTGAATGATTACGATGAACTCTATGCCGAAAAGCTTGACCTTTTGTTGCAGATCAACGCGTCCGAGCGGATCACATGGCAGGGTAAATTCCGCCCCGCCCTGCACGATGCCGAGATCGTCCCCCGCCCCGATGGGGGCGCGTTGCCGATCTGGCTTGCGACCGGCGGCAATCCGCAATCCTCGGTGCGCGCGGCGGTGATGGGCCTGCCGATATCCTATGGCATCATCGGCGGCGAGGCCGCGCGTTTCGCGCCGCTGGCCGATCTTTACCGCCGCGCCGCCGCCGAGGCGGCATTGCCGGGCGCGGATGTGCGCGTTTCGGTGGGCACATTGGGCTATATTTCCGAAAATGCGGATCAGGCGCGGCGGTTCTGGTTTCGCCACTGGCATCAGGGCATGTCCGAAATCGGCAAACTACGCGGTTTCCGCGCCCCCGGCTGGGATCAGTTTGAACCACAGGCCAGCGGCGAAGGCGCCCTGTTCGTCGGCGCCCCCGAAGACATTGCCGAACGGATCGTCAATTTCCAGCGCAAGATGGGCCATATGCGCCAATTCTTTCAGATGGATATCGGCCACCTGCCGCAGCGCGAGCTGTTGCGCTCGATTGAACTGCTGGGCACCCGGGTCAAGCCATTGGTGGATGCCGAGCTGGGCGCGCGGGCCTAACCCGCGCTTGCGCCATCGCCTTGGGCCGCAAGAAATACCAGATCGGCCAGCGGGTTGCGCTCATTGGCCAGCGCAAAGACCACCTCTTGGGCCGCGAGCCCCTCGGCCGCAAGCGGGATGCGGCGGACCTGTTCCTGGCGGTGGGTGCCCTGGCTCCACATGAAACCGGCGCCGATGCCAAGGCTCACGGCCTCATAGACCGCATCGCGCGTATCGGCCACCAGACGCGGCACCGGCGCCAAGCCTGCACGGGCAAAGGCGCGGTCCAGCGCGCGCTGGGTTGACGATCCGCGCGAACGAAAGATCAGCGCATGCGCCATCAGATCCTCTAGCGACACCCGGTCACGATCCGCCAGCGGATGGGATTCGGCGACGATCATCACCACATCCTGATACAACACCGTCTGGCGGCGAAAGCGCGGATCGGGCGGGATATCGGGCAGGATACCGACATCGACTTCGTGGCGCAAAACCGCCTTGAGCACCGATTGATGCGACCCGCTTTCGACCGTCACCGAAACGGACGGGTGATTGGCCAGCACCCGCCCGATGATCGCCATTCCGGGCATCGCATTGCCCAGACCGATGCGCAATTGCACAAGCCCGGCCGGGCTTTTGCGCGCGATCAGCCGGGCAAGCTCGGCCTCGGTTTCGTGAAACCGTTCGCCCAACTCGGCCAGTTCCGCGCAAAAGGGCGTCGGGCGCATTCGGCCCTTTTCGCGTTCAAACAGTGAAAAACCGTGCCGCGCCTCGAACCCGCGAATCTGCTGGGCAACGGCAGTATGCGACAGGCCCAGACGCCGCGCCGCGGCGGAAAACGAGCCTTCTTCGGCCAGTGCGGCGATTGCGCGCAGGCAGGCGGGCGAGGGAATATCCGACATATTGAAACCTGATCTATCCGTTTTCCAAAGGCTAGCTTTCATTCGTAACAGCCATGTCACATTGCGCGTCTAAACCACGGTCAACAGCAAATTGTGACCGAATCGATGAATATCAGCGCCGAACTCGTCTATCCCCTTGCCCCCGCCCTGCCTTGCAGCATGGCGCAATTTCTGGCCAGCCCGCAGGCGGGCGCGCCGTTGATCCTGTCGGATCTCGATGGCTGCCTGATTTCGGGGGCGACGGTCTTGCCCGATGTGCCGGAACTGGTCGAACGCGCGGGCGCGCGGCTTTGGGTCGTGTCAAACAATTCGGCCGATACCGCCCTGAGCCTGCACGATCGGCTGCGCGGCGTTGGGCTGAATATCGCGCCAGAGCGGATTTTGCTGGCCGGCGAATATGCGCTGCGCGATCTGGCGCGGCGCTGGCCGGGGGCCGAGGTTGCGCTTTGGGCCGCGCCGCCACTGGTGGAGCTGGCACGGGATCTGGGCCTGCGCCCGCATCGCGGCGCGCGCGCGGCCCCCATCGCCCTGCTGGCGCGCGACCCGGATTTCAGCCTGCGCGATCTGGAGCGGCTGATGCGGCTTGCCCATGGCGGCACGCAGGTGATCCTGGCCAATCCCGATCCCATTCACCCCGCCGCCGATGGCACGCCCGTCCCCGAAACTGGCGCGCTTTATGCCGCGCTGCAGGCCGGGCTGCCGGGGCTGCGCGCCCATTCGGATGGCAAACCATCGGATGTCATGATCCGGCGCGCGCTGCGCCAAAGCGGCATTGTCGCCGGTCAGGCCGTGTTTCTCGGCGATACGGATGCGACAGATGGCATGGCCGCACGCGCGGCCGGCGTGCCTTTCGTGCTGCTGCGCCGGCCCGGCACGCCAGACAAGGAGAAGATCTGATGCTGCGCTTCATCGTCAACCGCCTGTTGCGCATGGCGCTGACATTTCTTGCGATCGCAACGCTGGTGTTCTTTGCCACCCGGCTGAGCGGCAACCCCATCGATTATATCATGGCCGAAGGTCTGGGTCAGGCCGAGCGCGACTTGATGATCCGCTATTTTCGGCTGGATGAGCCGATCTGGGTGCAATATCTGGCCTATCTGCGCGGCATCTTTCAGGGCGAATTCGGCCTGTCCTTTCTGGAACGCCGCCCGGTGGCCGCGATGGTTGCGGAACGTATCTGGCCCAGCGCGCAGCTTTTGCTGGGATCGGTCCTGTTTACCGCCGTAATCGCAATTCCGCTGGGGATTGTCGCTGCACTTTGGCGGGGCAAGCCTGCGGGCACGGCGGCGATGACGGTGGCCTTTTTGGGCTATGCGGTGCCCAATTTCGTGCTGGCGGTTTTCCTGATCCTGATCTTTGCCAATTGGCTGAACTGGTTTCCCATCGTCGGCAACAGCACCGCGAAACATTACGTGCTGCCCATTTTGGTAATGTCGGGGCTGATGGTGGGCTCGGTCACGCGGTTTACCCGCAATGCCATGCTCGATGTGCTGGGGCAGGATTATCTGCGCACCGCACGCGCCAAGGGGCTGGCCGAACATGTCGTGATCTTGCGCCACGGTCTGGGCAATGCATCGCTGACGATCCTGTCGGTGATGGGATTGCAGATCGCCACGACGATCGCCGCAGGCTCTGTGGTGGTGGAAACCGTCTTTGCCTGGCCAGGTATCGGCGAATTGCTGGTGAATGCCGCCATCCGGCGCGATTACCCGGTTTTGCAATTCGGGGTGCTCACGGTGTCCTTCGGGGTGATCGTGATCAATACCCTTGTCGATCTGGCCTATGGCTGGGCCGATCCGCGCCTGCGCAGCACCCTGAAATCCGCGTAAGGAAGTGCCCCCATGTCAGATATCCCCCATATCGCCCCCGCCCGGCCCATGACACCCGCCTTTTGGCGCGACGCCGGAATGTCCGAACGGTTTGCCATGATCCTTGCCGCGGCACTTGGGCTGGCTGCGATCTTGGCGCCGCTGCTCGCACCCCATGATCCCGATGCCCAAAGC
>JBBAGE010000005.1:0-38952 GCA_041655055.1 Paracoccaceae bacterium | reverse complement strand
TGTTCGCGTAGATCGGCGGCGGGGTTCACGCATCCCTCCCCTCCCCCTCAAACGGCGCGATCCACTCGGCGAACGGGTCGGCGGGAGATGGCACGTCGTCTATATGCCCCGATCCGCCACACGTCGGGCAGTTCTGATGCTCGAACATCTCAATAGCCTTGTCATGCGTATCCAAGCCGTGAGGACTCAGGAGAACACGGACGCGCACCCGGTCGAGCGCGGCGATGGCGGCCTCATGTGCTTCGACGATCCGGCAGGCGAGAAAACTGTTCGATGCGTCACGGTTTTCTTCGAGCCACAGGGCGATGTGATCCGCATTTGTGATGTCGAGATGGCGGCAAAGCCGATCAACTTCCCAGCATGCGAGGATTGCGGCCTCTTGTGCGGTACGTTCGGTATCCGACTTGCGCTTGATGCGGATGATCTCCGCCTCGGTCAGCCCCGCAGCGATGCGCGCTATGTCAGTCATTTGCAAAATCCTCTGGATCGAGCCTTTCGCCAGGGTTCAGTGCGGCTTTGGCACCTTTGTAGGTGAGCCAGAAAAGGTCATCACCGCCTGTCAGTTCATTGCCCGACCGTCGCCTGGCCAGGTCAGCATCAACTAGTGCTGTCCATTCTCCATAATCAGAGTGCCCAGGACCGGCCATAAAATGATTGCGGTAGGTCTGTTTGCGTTTGTTCGGCAGGCCAAGCGCATGACGAGCAAGCTCTTTTTGGGTAGGTGTCAGGATCACGTCACCCACGGCCCGCCTCCCCGGCAAGGGCGGCGCGGGCGCGGTGATAGTCGTGTTGCGTTACCTCGCAACGCAGTCCGGGCACCCCGCCGCAGTAAATGGCATCGCGACGATGCGATGCGTCATCCAGCCATTTTGCCATTTCCGCGAACGGCACCAGCGCCTCCCGCAGCCGCTCTATCTCCGCCGCCTGACGCTCGATGAGGTCTGCGGCGGCGCCCATCTCATCAGCCTGCACGGTCAGACGAACCGCGTCGCCATCCTGCGTGTAAACATTGTGCTCGCGGAATGCGTGCGCAGAACTCCGCAGCCGCTCCACTAGTTTATCAGCGTCCGTCATGCTGCTTTCCTCTCATAAACTGCCGCCAGCGCCCGCTCCGTTCGCAGGATCGCGCGGCCTATGGCTTCGGGGATTTGCGGGACGACGGCATCGCCGAACGCTTCGACGACGAGGCTTGCGGCAGACGTTCCGCGTCCACCGCCGACAGCAACGCGCGTGTCAGCCAGCCGGGCGGATATCCCATCATCCAGCCGTAGGTGATCGGCAAAGTCTGCGAGGGACCAGTCAGCCCGGCATCCGTCAGCATCGCCGCGATCTGGCGGGTATAGGCCCATTTGTCCGGCGCGCGGTTCGTCATCACCCCGTCCAGCACTGCGTCCATCGTCGGCGATTTCCGCTTGTCGTAAGCTGGAGACCATGCATCCATGCGCTTGTCGCGCTTGTCGCGCTTGTCGCGCTTGTCGCGCTTGTCGCGCTTGGTCGGGGTGGGGAGTGTTTCGTTCGCCCGCTGCAACTGGTGGCGCACCGTTCCCATCCGGCCCGTGTCGCCATGTCCGCCCGCCTTCATATCCGATGCGCGTGGCGTCGAGAGGATCATGCGCAGCGGATATGTCGATCCCGCCCCGCCGCCAGCGCCATCCTTCATCCCGTCCGATGCCATCGGAGTGGGCAGTTTGTTGCCGGCGATCATCTGCCAGCCGACGCAACTCTCCCATTTCGCCATGGACGGATTGTGCATGTTCGCGATCGCGGTCGGGGTGTGCAATCTGTCCGGCATCGCATCCGATGAGCCATGACCGTGGGCGCTCGTGATTGGCGCCGATGTCCGAAGCACGAACCACGAACGGCCAGCAGGCGTAGCCGAGTTCCTCCAATGCAGCGAGCACGGCGTCCGCGCCCCGAGTTCGGAGATTAGCGCTGTTTTCAAAAGCGAACCAACGAGGGCGGCATTCTCCGACAAGGCGGATTGCCTCGAAGTAGAGGGCCGACCGCGCGCCTTCGACGCCCCGGCCCTTGGTGTTGGCCGGGCTGATGTCCTGGCAGGGTGGGCTTCCGACGATGATGTCGGGCAGGAATCCGAGGTCTGCGGCCAGTCGAGCGGCAGACAGGGTTCGCACGTCGTCATACAGTCGGACACCGGGATTATTCTCCGCGTAGAGGATGCGCCGCCATTCGATGACTTCGCAGGCGGCAACGGTCTGGAACCCGGCGCGGTGCAGCCCGAGCGACCAGCCGCCGGCGGCGGCGGAGAAGAGGTCAAGCGCGCGCATCATCCTGCCTCTCCACGCACTCCGGGCACGCATACCGCCCGCCCCGGCAGTCCCAGCCCATGGCGTTGAGACCGCCTTTGCGGCCGTGTTTGTGTTTGAGGATTTCCGCCAGATCGGGCGCGATCGCCCCGCAATGGTCGCAGTGAATCGGGGTCATGGCGCGAGGCTTTCGGCGGCCGTGCGGATGGTGACGAGCATGCCCGTCGCCTCATCGATGTCGCGCTCGATCCGTTGCAGCAGGCCGGGGCCGACGTAGGCATCCTTGGCGAACAGGACGTGAAATGCGCTGATGGAGACGCCAAGCGCTTCCGCCGCCATTTTCTGGCCGCCGAAATGGTTGATATACTTCATGGCATCGCGGCGCACCTGTTCGACGGTGAGGCCGCGGGCTGTGAGATGCGTGCTCACTTTGGCTCTTCCTCCGGTTTGCGCAGCGCCTCGGCCGCGCATTCAAGTTCGGTGATGATCGCATCGGGCGGGACGCCGTGGATGCGGGCGCGTTCGATCAGCATTTGCAGATCGAACGGGAAATCTCCTTGTATCATTTCCGGTCTCCGCTGGCGCGCGCCATGGTGGCGAGCGGGGTGTGGTTTTGCGCGCGGTGTGCTTCGAGCTTTTCGATGGCCGCTTCGGCCATTTTGCCGGTGCGCGGCAGGTAGGTTTCGAGGATCTGTTTGCAGACCTCGATCTTGTGGCCGCTGATCGCCGCGATGCCGGGGAGATCAACCTCTGCTTCGGCCAGGCGGACGATCAGCGTGCGGCGCAGATCGCGCATTTGCAGCCCCGCCAGTTCGGGGCATGGCGCGAGGCCATGTTGTTCGCTGCCCTTTATGGCGGCCGCCCGCACTTCGGCGAATTGCCGGATGAAATATTCCTGCGGGAATTTGCGGCCGTCGCTGGCGCGGGTGAGCACGGTGAGGGATGGAACGGGGCGCTGGCGGTTTTCCGCTTCGGTGATGGCCAGCCGATCGGAAAGCCGCCCGGTGAGCGGCACATCGATCCAGCGGCCGGTTTTGCCCTGTTGCAGGCGGATGGCGCGGCCGCCATCGGCCCCTGTTGCTGACGGACGCGGCGGCAATTTTCCCCATGTCAGTTTCAGCAGGTCTGCTTCGCGCTGGCCGGTATCGGCGGCGAGCAGCGTTGCCGTGCCGATGGCGGCCAAGCCCATGGCATCGGCCATTTCGACCATGGCGTCGATGCAGTGATCGGGCCACAGGGTGCTGCGCGGCGTGGGCGTGCGGATGCTGACGCGATCCATCGGATTCCTCGCGATGCGTTCATTCTCTTCGGCCCATTTCAGCAGCGTGCGCAGCACGCGGCCGATGCCGGCGGCGCGGTGCAGCCGTTCGGGCTGGCCGCGCTTTGCCGGGCGGGCGAGATTTTGCAGCAGCGCGCGGCAGCGATCGGCGGTGATCCAGTGCGCCGGCTGAGAGCCGGCCCATGTATCGATTTGCTGGAGCGCCGACGCATATTGTTTGCGCGTGGCGTCGGCCAGATGATCGAAGCGAGCGGCGGTGAAATCGGCGATGAGCTGGCGCACCGTGCCGGCCTTTGCGTGCCGGGCGATGCGGCGGCGGGAGGTTGCCGGGCGCTCATCGATCTGCCCGCCTTCGCGCCATGCCATGACCCGCGCATTCCATTCGCGCGCGGCGCGGATGGCGGCATCGGCATCGGTGCCGAGCGTGACCGGTTTCCAGCCGGCGCGGCGCAATTGCGCCGATGGCTGCCAATAGTGGCGGACCGTATCATGCCGGCCCGGCCGCGTGACGAGATGGGGGATGTGCAGTTTCATGGTGATAGCCTGTTATTCAGAAGAAAAACCGGGCGAGGACGAAGATGAAGGCGACCAGGCCCCAGCAGGACAGGACGCCGAGCAGGGCGGCGGCGAAGACCAGACCGAACGGCGGCGGCTTTTCATCATGTTGCGGGCCGCGGGTGCTCATGCCTGTTCCTCCGCGAAGAGCATGAGCACCGGCTCCACCTTCTTTCGTCCGGCATCCGTGAGGGTGAGCCAGCGCATGCGGCCATCACGCGTGTCGGGCGTCTGGTCGATCAGCCCTTCGGCCGCCATCCGCAGGATCATGGCCCGCGCGGTGGTGATCGGCACGCCGGCGATTTGCCCGGCCGAATTAAACTGCGTGGGCGCCTGCCAGATCGCGGCCAGAATCCGATATTCCGGCCGGATGAAATCGGCCGCGATGGCCCGTGCCACAGCCTGCTTCATGCAGGGCTTCATGCGGGGCCTCGCACTGGGCGGCGGCGGCAGGCCAGCCCGATCAGGCCGAAGCCGGTGATCATCATCGCCCATGCATCAGGCTCTGGCACGGCGGGGAGGGTTGGCGGCTGGTTCATGGGGGTGCGGAACCAGCCGCCTTCCACCGGGCGGACACCGGAGAGCGTGAGCGCCGGCCATGTGGAACCGGAAAATTCGGGCGCCATATCGGCAAACGGATTGATGCCGGCCGATGGCAGCGGGCAATCGGACAACAGCGCGGCCGATGGCAGGGCCAGCGGGCGCGGCGCGGGGGCTTTTCGGGCCTTTGCCGGGCGCGGCTTGGTGACGGCCGCCTTTTTCGCGTTGAGATGATCGTTCACCGCCTTGGTGGCGATGGTGCCGCCGCCGCCGACCGCGATGCCGGCGATGATCATGCACAGATCGGACAGGCGGCTCATTGGATGGTTACCTTTCCGGCATTTTCCACCGCCGTCAGCACCGATTGCAGCGCCGCATGCACCATGAGTTTGCAGTCTTGCTCCATGGCGTTGAGGAGATTTTCAGGATCGCCGCCGCGCTGGAGGACTATGGCCAGGGCATGCATGGCGATGGGAATGAGGCTCATGAACAGCGCCTGCGTGGCGGTGGTGATGGCGTCGGCCGGGCATGACCCTTCCAGCGTGGGCAGGATGCACTGGTCTATTTCTCTGGAGAGCGTGAGGAGGGACGCATGGATATCGTCCGGCGTGTGCGGCTGTGGGGTGGTCGCGTTCATCGGGCGGGCCTTTCGCGGAAGATGCTGATGACATTTTCGGGCAGCGCCGGGCCGCGCATGGCGGCGGCCGCGGCGAACAGCAGGTGGCCGAGTCCTTCGAGATCATCGACGTTCATGCGGATCGCGAAGGTGGTGCGATCATCCGACAGGCGCAGCCATGCCATGCCATCATCGGATGCATGGATGGCGGCATGGCCGGGGGGCAGCGCGGCGACGGGCGGCGCGGCCATGGATGCGGAAACAGCGTTCATCAGGAAACCTTTGCGTTGGAGAAGGCCGGCGCGCGCCAGACGCGCAACGTGGTGGCGCCGCGCCGGGCGACGGTGTTGACCCAGCCGAGCGCGCGGAGGCGATCGGACAGTTGGCGGCGCACGGCGAAATCCTGCGGCGGCAGGCCGAGCTGCGCCGTGAGTTCGCGCATGGTGATTTCGGAACGGCCGCTGAGCAGCATATCGATGCCGGTGAGCAGTTCATTGGCGGCGATGAGCGGATCGTCCTCGATCGCCGAGGTGAGCGCATAGCGGCCGGTTTTGCGCAGCGTCGGCAGCAGTTCGGCCGTGATCCATTTTTTGAACCGCCGTGCCTCTTCCTTCCGGCTGGTGAGCGTAAGGCTGTAGAGGCCGGATTCATTGATGATGGTGAGGGATTGGGCGCCATGGCCCGGCCGACTATCATCATTGGTGATAGTCGCCTTTTCGTCGTCATCCAGCCGTGAGGCTGCCTGAGGCGCGTTGCTGAGTGCCAGCACCTTGCAGACATCGGCGAGGACGAACCAAGGCTCGCCTTCGCGCATGACGACGCGGACCAGATGATCCGCGAAATTGAAGGGTATGAGTGAATGCATTGAAGCCTCCATTCGGGGTGAATGAAGGCAGGACTATACTAACTGTATAGACTTGTCAAATAGTATAGTTCACATTTTCACCAGGAGAGGCCCCAGCACAGAAAAAGGATACCAATTGAAAAGCCGGAACCGACGATCCAGTTCCCCATGAAGGCGAAGGCGAACCATGCGAAACCGCTCCCGAGCCAGCGCGGGCGCGTATATTCGACCCATTCGGGGGCGATCGCCGCGACGGCAAGCGGGAGCAGAAGAAATTGCAGCGCAAACAGGAAGAGGATCGGCTTGTGGCCGTGGCGCGCGATGAAGCCGGGATCGGAAAAGCGCCCCCACAAGGAGCGGGCAGGAGGCTCCATGGCTATGCGACCCGTGTGTCTTTTTGCGGAGCGATCATGCGCTCGATGTAGTGCTTTGCCTCGGGCGGAGCATCCCTGAAGCCCTGAATGATGGCCCTTTCCTCGGGCGTCAGGCGATCGGGCGCGTCTTCGTCGACCAGTAGGTCTTGCGGGGTCACGCCAAGCGGCCGCGCCAGCCGGCGCATCCATTCGACGGTGAGGTTGCGGACGCCATTTTCCAGATGGCTGACCTGCCCGGCGGACAGGCCCACCTGTTCGCCCAGTTCCTCCTGACTGAGGCCGGCCTTTCGCCGCAGCTCACGAATTCGGTTGGGTGGGTGCATGGCCAGAAGATACCCCACGCGCACTACTCCCTGTTGCTCTGAACGCCAGATACCCTGCACATGACAGAAGATACCCCACGCGCACTACTCCCTGTATAGATACCTTTTGGTATAGGCTTGCGTTAAAACTTGTCAAATAGTATATCTCGCGCCTATTGTTAGTGCGGAGTGCATAAAATTGCAGATCGTAGGCCGGGCATGAAACTCGCAAGCTGGCGCAGGCATAAGGGGTTAACGCAAGAACAGGTGGCGCTGGCGCTGGGCGTCGCGCCGCCGACCGTATCGAGTTGGGAGATCGGGGGGAAACGGCCGGGCGCCGCATCCATGCGCCGTATCTTCGACCTGACCGAAGGCGCTGTGACCGCCAATGATTTCTATGACCTGCCATCCCCGGGCGCTGTGCCTGCGTCGGATGTTGCATGATGGTTTTCCCCCTTGTTCCCGTTGTGATCCATAACGCCCGGAGGCGGGGGACTTTTAGCGACAATCAGAAGGGGAGGCATGCATGCGGCCGATCGTGACGGTATCGCGCGGCGAGATGGACCCGCCCATTGCATTGACGCTGGAGCATCCGCCGGGGAGCACGCATTTCTGGCTGACGCTGGAAGAGGCGGAATCGCTGGCGGAGGATCTGCGGCGTGCCGTGCGCATGCGCGCCGGCACGGAAGCGGCGCCACCGGCGGATGATGCTGGGCGCGATCTGTTTGCCCGCCGCAGAGGCAGGAAGTGAGCGCCGGGCCGCTGGCGGCGGCGGGGCTGGTCGCTGTCGTCGGGCGGGTTTCCACACAGCAGCGCGCCGGGCCGCCGGTGCCCGGGGAAGTGCCTGATGATGGCCGCGAATTCCGGGCGCGGCCGCCCTTTGGCGTGCGGTTGATCGACACGCGCGGGCGGTTTGTGCGCGAGATTTGCCTTTCGCCTGACGAATGGCGGGCGATGGTGCCGGTGATACTGGCCGGATGCGCGCTGGCCGAAATGCCCGGACAGTTACCCCCTGATAAAGATGAGGTTTTGTGATGGCGATCGATGATTTGCGCCTGCGCGTGCTGCCGCATCGCAATCGGCTGGAACTGCGCATCGGCCGGGCATATGCCGAGTTGTGCCAGGACGAAGTGCGCGAATTGCTGCGCCAGCTAACTTCGAAAGCCGCGACCATCGGCTGGGCGGCGTGCGAGGCGCGGCAGGATGGCATGACAGGCGCGGCGACGCCGACGCGCCGGGTGCGGATGGCCGAACAATTATATCGGCATCTGGTGGCGGTGGCCGATGCCGGCGAGCCATGCCCTTCGAACCGGGCGATCGGCGAGATGCTGGAAGTAACCGAGAAAACCGCATCGCGCATGCTGGCGGACATGGAAGAAGTGGGCCGCATCCGCGTCGACCGCACGCGGGCGGTGCGGGTGGTGACGATATTGGCGACGGGCGCGCGCACCTTGCAGCCCGAAAGCGCCCCGCCCTGCCCCGTGCGGCGGCCGACGATGGCGCATGTGCCGGCATTGGCCGGGATGGCGGCGGCGTTATGAGCCGGATTCCCCGCACGTTCACCGATCTGGTAGCGGCCGCCGTGATATTCATGCCGGTGGCGGCCGAGCGCGCCGGCAAGGCCGACCGCGAACGGTTGCGCGCGGCCTGCGAGGCGGCGGCCGTGGATGGGGCGGAATATTGGCCGCGCCCGGCCCTGCTGCTGTGGGCGCAATGCAGCGCCATTGCCGGCGGCGAGCAGAAAAACCTGTCGGCAGGCGCGATCGGCGCGGCGACATCGGTGACGTGGAGCGAAATCCATGCGAGCGCGGCCCATGCCGATGACCGCCGCCGGCATGGCTGGCAGGAGCGGCGCGATGTCGGCTGAGGCGCGCCTGTCGATTGAGGAAATTGTCGACCAGCTCACCTTGCGGATCGAGGATCTGGCGCGGCGGTTGCTGCCCGGCGGACGGAAGCGCGGCAATGAGTGGGTGGAGGCGTCATCGGCGCGCGGCGGGCTGGGCGACAGCCTTTCCGTGCGGCTTTCGGGCGGGCGCGCCGGCGTGTGGTGCCATTTCGGCGGCGCGGGGCGCGGCGATGCGCTGGATCTGATCGCCTATGTGGAGACCGGCGGCGACAAGGTGGCCGCGATAAAGTGGGCGAAGGATTTTTTAGGGATTGCCGATGGCGGCGGCGGCGCATCGCGACCCGATCCGGAGGCATTGGAACGGGCGCGGAAAGCACGTTTGAAACGCGAGCAGCAGGATGTGCAGGATCGGAATAGACGGTCAGCCCATGCACAGCGCTTGTGGCTTTCGGCCCCGGTGGTGGAGGCCAGCGATCCGGTGGGCCGCTATCTGGCGGGACGCGGGATCGGCCTCCCGCGGCTGGGGCGTCGCCCCGGCTGCCTGCGCGCCGGCCAGTTGGTTCGCCATCGCAATGGCGGCGACTGGCCGGCCATGCTGGCCGCGATCATCGACCATGAGGGCCGGCATGTGGCGACGCACCGGACATTTCTGACGGCGGAAGGCGCGAAAGCGCCCGTCGACCCGGTGAAAATGGTGTTGGGCGATTATGGCGGCGGGCATATTCCGGTGTGGAAGGGCCAGCATCGGCAGACGTTGCGCGAATTGCCCGAAGGCGTGCCGGTGTATGCCGCCGAAGGGATAGAAGACGCGCTTTCGGCAGCAGTTTTGCGCCCCGATGCGCGGATTATCGCCGGGGTTTCCGTATCGAACCTTGGGATGCTGTGGCTGCCCGACCAGTGCCGCGAGCTGGTGTTGATTGCCCAGAATGATCCGCCGGACAGCCCGGCGGCGGAAGCGTTTGACCGGGTGGTGCGGGCGCATGGCCGGCGCGGGCGCACCGTGCGGGTGGCGCGGCCGCCCGAAGGCATCAAGGATTTCAACGACTGGATACGGATTTTGCGGGGGGAAGTGTGAGCCGATCGGGTTTTTTGCGCGTGGCGCATGATTTTTATGCAACAACCGATCCGCGCGCCGTGGCGGCATTGGCGCCGCATCTGGCGCCGGGCACGCGCTTTATCGAGCCGTGCGCCGGCGACGGCGCGCTGGTGCGCCAGCTGGTGGCGCTGGGCCTGCATTGCGTGGAGGCGTTTGACATCGCGCCGCGCGACGAGAGCGTGCGCGAGGGCGATGCGCTGATCTGGCAGCGGGCGGCGTTTGACCATCCGGCGGTGATCATCACCAACCCGCCCTATCGGTGGGATATGCTGGCGCCGATGATCCGGCATTTTATCCGGCAGGAAAATCCGGCCTGGCTGCTGCTGGAAGCGGGCTTTGCCTATACCCGGCGGGCGCAGCCATTGATGGTGTTTTGCCATGAGGTGCAGCCCGTGGGGCGGCTGAAATGGTTTCCGGGATCGGCGCATGGCAGCGTGAAGGATTATGCCTGGTATCATTTTCAGGCTGAGCCGAACGATGGATTTGCGGCATTTTACCCCCGGCCGGTGGTGGCGGCGTGATGCGCGATAGCGAGGACAATGGCGGGCTGGAAGCAGCAGCGGCGGCGCTGGATGGCGCGGAGATCGTGGCGTTTCCCAGCGGTGGCGGGCAGGAATCCGGGGCGGAATCCGCGCGGCCGCGCGGGCAGCGCGGCGGCGGCAGGAAGGGCGGCGGCGGTGGTGGTGGTGACAGGCCCCGGACGCGCGCGCCTCGGCGCGATGGGCTGCCGCCCCTGTGCCCGGTGACGCCATTGGGCACGCATGACGGGACGTTTTTTTACCTGGACGCGGTGGGGCAGTTGCGGGCGCTGAAGGCGCGCGACCATGGCAACAAGGATTTGCTGGCGCTGTTTTCGCCGAAAACCTATTTCCTACATGAGCAATGGCCGCGCATGAATGCCGCCGGCGTTGTGACCGGCTGGCGGCCGGAGGAAGCTGGCGAGGAATTGATGTGCGCCTGCGCCATTGCCGGCGTGTGGAACGCCATGGAGAAGGTGCGCGGGCGCGGCGCATGGCTGGACGATGCCGGCGGGCTGATTTTGCATGTGGGCGATGGCGTATGGATGGACGGGCAGTGGCAGGCCACCGGCCTGCATGATGGCCATGTGTATCCCGCCGCGCCCGCCCTGCCCCGGCCGCGCGACGGCCATGCCAGCCCGGAGAAGATGGATGAACTGCTGGACGTGTTGAAAAGCTGGCAGTGGGGCCGGCCGGCGGTGGACCCCTATCTGATGATGGGCTGGCTGGCGGCGGCGCATCTGGGCGGGGCGCTGGAATGGCGGCCTTTGGCCTGGGTGACGGGCGACAAGGGCACCGGCAAATCCACCCTGCACCGGCTGATAAAAGGGATTTTGGGCGGCGGCTTGCTTTCGACATCGGACGCGACGGAGGCCGGCATCCGCCAGACTTTGGGCACGCAGACATTGCCGGTGGCCATTGACGAGGCGGAGGCCGACGAGGATAACCGCAAATTGCAGGCGCTGATCAAGCTGGCGCGGCAGGCGGCATCGGGCGGCAACATTACGCGCGGCGGGGCGGACCATCAGGCGCAGGCGTTTATCGCGCGATCCTGTTTTTTGCTGTCGTCCATTTTGATTCCGCCGTTGCATGGGCAGGATCGATCGCGCCTGGCGATATTGGAGCTGAAGCCCCTGTTGCCCGGCGCGCCCGACCCGGAATTGACGGTGGAATGGATGCGGAGCGTGGGCGCAGCGATGCAGCGGCGGCTGGTGGATGGCTGGCCGCGCTTTGAAACCACATTGCAGGCGTATCGACGGATGCTGAAGCAGGCCGGCCATGCAGCGCGCGGGGCGGACCAGTTTGGCACGTTATTGGCCTGCACGGATCTGTTGCTGAACGACACGGCGCCATCGGAGGACGATCTGGCCGGGTGGGAGCAGATGGTGTCGGCGGCGGCACTGGCCGAGACGGGCGAGGATGTATCGGACGCCGACCGCTGTTTATCGCACCTGCTGACATCGAGCGTGGCGCTGGACGGCGGCGGGCGGCCGCAGGCGGTGGCGCATTGGGTGGGCCGGGCGTTGCGCGACATCGAGGACGGCATCGGCCCGAATGACCGGAACGCGGAAAAGCAGCTGTATGTGTATGGCCTGCGCGTGGTGGAGCGGCGGGCGGATAACAGCCGCTGGCTGGCCGTGGCCAATGCGCATCAGGGGCTGGCGCGGCTGTTTGCCGGATCCCACTGGCAGGCGCGTTCGGGCGCGGCGGGCGTGTGGGGGCAATCGCTCCAGCGGCTGGCCGGGGCGCTGGCGGGGCAGAATGTGCGGATCAACGGGCGCGGTACGAAATGCGTGCTGGTGCCGATGGCGCTGGTGCGCGACGAGGGGGAAGAGGTGGAGTTCTAGGGGGTGGCGCTGGCCGCTTTCAGCCGCGTGGCGATGCTGTCGAGTTCTCCCGACCGCTGATCTATCAGGTGGGCGATTTCTGACCAGATGCCGGGCGGCGGTGTGATTTCATCGGCCGCCCAGCGTTGTGTCGTGCGGATGTTGACGCCAAGGGCGCGGGCCATGTCTCCCGTCCAGTTTGTGCCATAAAGAGCCTGGCCGGCGTCGTGGATCAGTTTGGCGTCCATGGTTTTCCTGTCTGGGCCTAGCGGAGGATTTCCGCGCACTGGAGGATGCGGACTAGCTGGCGCGCCCAGTCGGCGGCTTCGGCGTCCTTGCCGCATGCCTTGTAGGCGATGGCTTTTGCGAGAGCTTTGGCGGCTGCGCTACGATCAATCATCTTCGGTCTCCTTACCGTTCCGGCCGGCCTGTTGCCGTTCCGTGTGTCGCCTTATGCGACATGAAAAGAATGTCGTCAAGCAAAAAAATGATGGCAGCGTTTCATGATCGGGCGTTGCCGTCGGCTCGACGGCAACGCTATGCCTTTGTGTGGCAAGGTGAAAGCCGGCGGCGGATGGATTGTGCGCCCCTGAAGCCGCATCGGGCATTGAAGCCCTTGAACCGTTGCCGCTGGCAGTGCTACGGTCCGTTCGTTCCTGTCGGGCATTCGGGGGTGGGGTTGTTACCTGCGAGGCGTTCGCAATGGCTGTTTTTCGCGGATTTCCCTTTGAAATCAATGCGGTAACAGGGTAACAAGCCGGGTAACAAGGTTTTCCTTACAACTCAACGGGATAGGTGCGTTGTTACCTGTTACCGGCCTTCGCGCGCGCGTGATGTACATGTGCGTGCGCGCGCGTGCATACGCGTGTGAAGGAAATGACAGGTAACAACGTAACGGGTAACAAGATAGATAATATATAAGGCAATCAGATAGTTGGGCGGGTTTCCGTGTTACCAACTTGTTACCCTCTGTTACCTCGCTGAAATCATTGCATTTCAGGCAAAAGGCGAAAAAGTTGCGCCGTGGGGGTTGCGCTGGGCAGAGGGTTGTCGACTAGCTTCCGTGCCGCATGAATTAAATAGGTGCGGATATGGCGAAATTGCGCGGGGCGGCGGCGGATATCGCGGCGGCGGCCGATGCGGCGGGCGATGTGGTGCCGCCGCCGGCCGTGCAGGCGCGGTTGCCGCTGGCCGATGCCGACGCCCTGGGGATGGCGCTGCAGGTGCAGCCGGTGCGCGGGCAGGCGGTGGGGCCGGCGCGGCGGGTGGGGCGGCCGAAGGGGTCGCGCAACCGGCGTTCGGAGGAGCTGGTGCGCTTCATCCTGAAGCAGCACTCGCATCCGCTGCTGGTGCTGGCGCAGACCTATTCGCGGCCGGTGCATGTGCTGGCGGCGGAACTGGGCTGCACGCCGCTGGAAGCGTTCCAGCTGCAGCAGCGCGCCGCCGTGGAGCTTGCGCCCTACATCGAGAGCAAGAAGCCGGTGGCGGTGCAGGTGGACCAGCGCGTCATTCAGCTGACGATCCATGAGGGCGATGCGGCCGGCGGCGGGGCGGGAGCGGCATCGAACGGGATGGAAATGACCCTGACGCTGGCCGATGGCGCGGGCGAGGAAAATCAAGAGGTTAGCGGCAAGTGACGGGCGGTGTTGGACAGCGCCTGTTGGACAGTTTGCCGGAACCCGTTGGCGGTGCTGGTGAATTTGGATTTGCGCATAAGCTGGTCCGGCTTTCGCCATGGGTGGCCGGGGCGTTGATCGCGGCGCGGCGCGGCCGATCGGCGGGCGGGCGGCGCGCGGCGGGGGGGTGCCCCCCCCGGCTGCCTGCCGTCACCACTACGGCCATTGGCACAGGGTGCCAGAAAATACTGGCGAAAAAAATTCGCGAAAATTTTTCCACATCGGGCACCGGGCCGGGGGGAGCGGGCCGGGTCGGGCTTCGGGTTCGGGTTTGGGGTCGGGTTGGGGTTTCGGGGTGAGCGGCGCGATCAACATCGAATGGTCGCCGCCGGGGCCGGTGGCGGCGGCGTTCATGGCCGACATGGCGCCGATATCCGCCATCATGGGGCCGGTGGGTTCGGGCAAGACCACGGCGGCGCTGGTGAAGATCGTGCGCCATGCCCGCCGGCAAAGGCCCAGCCCGCGCGATGGCGTGCGGCGCTATCGGCATCTGATCATCCGCGACACGTTCGTGAACATCCAGCGCACCATCTTCCCCAGCTGGTTCGCGATTTTCCCGAAAGACGCCGGTGAGTTCGTCGGCGGCCCGCCGGCGCGGCATCGGCTGCAATTCGATGACGGCGCCGGGCTGATCGAATTGCAGGTCGATTTCATGGGTCTGGGTGACGACACCATTGAAAACCTGTTGCGCGGCTATGAGATGACCGGCTTCTACGCCAACGAGGTCGATCTGCTTTCCTATGGCGTGATCGATTTCCTGTTTTCCCGCACCGGGCGTTTCCCTTCCGCCATGGACGGCGGCGCGACGTGGCGCGGCGGCTGGCTGGATTTCAACGCGCCCGAGCAGGATCACTGGCTATATCAGCTGCTGGTCGATGGCGTGATTCCCGAAAGCGAGCCGGAGCAGGCGGCGGAAGGCTTCAGCTTCCACATGCAGCCTGGCGGCATGGACCCGAACGCCGAAAACCGCGCCAACCTGCCCGCCGATTATTATGAGCGCATGCTGGGGAACATGCCCGACTGGCGGGCGCGGCGGCTGGTGCATAACCAGTGGGGCTATTCCCGCGACGGCAAGCCGGTGTACCCGGAATTCAACGACAATATCCACATCGCCAAAGAGCGGCTGGAGCCGGTGCGCGGGATCCCGATCGGCATCGGCGCGGATGCCGGCGGCACGCCGGCGGCGACATTCGGCCAGCATTTGCCGAACGGGCAGTTCCGCATCCTGGACGAAGTTGTGACCGGGCCGGGCACCGGGCCGAAGCGCTTTGCCGACATGATCATGGATGTGGTGAGCCGGCGATTCCGCCAGCATGATCTGTATGGCTGGGCCGATCCGTCGGCGGCCTATGGCGGCGACAGCGAGGGCACGGATCATGACTGGCTGACGACGGTGAAGCGCGCCACGCGGATTCATTTCCGCCCGGCGCCGACCAATTCGCCGGCCATGCGGCAGGAAGCGATGCGCACGCCGCTGTCGCGGATGATCGAAGGGCGGCCCGGCGTGCTGATCTGCCCGCGCTGCCGGCATCTGCGCAAGGCGTTCAACAGCGGATACCATTACCGGCGCATCCGCGTGAACGGCGCGACGGGCCGTTTCGACACCAAGCCGGCGAAGAACCAGTGGTCGCACATTGCCGAAAGTGCCGAATATCTGGCGCTGGGCGGGCCGGGCGGGCTGGCGGCGGTGATGGGGGCGGCGGTGCGATCGCGGCCCATTCAGGTGGAAAGGGATTATGACATGTTTGGAGGTGCTGCATGAGCGGCGTTGGCCGGGCGGTAGCCGCGCCCTTCCGGGCGATCGGCAGCCTGTTTTCCACCCCGCAGATGCCCGATGTGGCGCCGACGCCCACCCGCGATGATGTCGAAATCGCCACCGGGGAAATGCGCCGTCTGCGCCGCCGGCGCGGTGGCGGCGCGAATGAGCTGTTGGGAACGGCCGGCGCCGAAGCGGCGACGCAGGCGCCCAAGCAACTGACGGGAGAATAGCGATGGCGATTAAATTCCGGCTGGCGATGGGCGCCTCCCCCTCCACCATGGCGATCGTGGAAGGTGACACCTTGCCCGGTGGCAATGCCGTGGCGGTGAACTTCGATTTCGACGGCCGCATGGGCAAATCCCAGGCGGTGCGGCTGGTGCGCGCCGTGAAGCGCCAGATCATCCGGGGCGACTGGCCGGCGGGTGAAGCTGTGCCAGATCCCGATCCCGATCCCGAGCCGGAGCCGGGCGACATCGCCCTGCTGAACCAGCGCGTGGCTCTGGACGCCGGCTGGTCGTGGCATATCGTCGAACAGGCCGTGTACGACTCTGTGCGCGATCGTATTTACAAGGGGGCCGTCAGCATCAAGCCGGAAACCGGCGACGCCGGCGCGCAATGGGTTCTGGAGTTCGACGGCTCGACAGGCGCGTACCTCACCCGCCACCTGGTGAATACCGGCTACATCGCCGACGATCACAACGCGCCCGCCGTGGTGATCCACGACGGTCGGCTGATCGTCGGCGTCGCGGGCCACAACGACCAGTCGGCCATCAAAATGGGCTGGTCGACGGATACCAACCCGGCGAATCTGGGTGAGTTTGTGACGCTGCCGACCACCAGCGCGGCAACCTATGTGCAGTTTATCGTCATCGGATCGTCGATCTACGCATTTTGCCGAAGCGGCTCGTATAGATGGGCAGGCTGGCAGAACACGGCCGGCGGCGACCCTGCCGCGTGGGGCAGCGCTGTGACCATGATGGATTCAGAAGCGCAATCCTATCAGGCGGCGCGCTCCACCGGCGCGGCATGGGCGGCGATCCTGTGGGATCACCCGACGCAGGATAATCCCAACCGCGGCAAGATCATGGTGGCGGAAAAGGGGAACCCGCTGGCCGCGCCGGCGGTGGACATCAATCAGGCGCCTGTTCTCTACACGCCCGAACCCGGAACATCCGCCCGCGTGCTCTCGGTGAATGAGGACTGCACGCAGTTCCTCTATGGCGTGTTCGCCATCGGCGCGGAGGGCGCGGCGGCTCCATATGCATACCATCTGGCGCGGCTGACCGGCACGGACCGCCTGAACCCTGCCGACTGGACGCATGAGGCGCTGGATGTGAGCGCGAACAGCGCATTCTATGATGTGAGTGCATATTTCGCCGGTGGCGAGCTGGTCGGCAGCGGCGCGGATGCCACGACGCTGTGGCTTACCTACGACGCGCAGGATTTGGTCTATACGCTGGCGCACTGGACCCGGCCGAACGCGGCAACGCCGTGGGTGAAAACCGCACTAGGCGATAGCACCCTGCGGCTGGCGCGACCGGTCGCGGTGCGCGGTATGGCCGGCGCGGCGATGGTGCAATCATTCGGCAGCCGCTACCTCGGCTATACGAATTTCGACATCGACGCCTTTACCGCGATGGGCACCGACCCCGCGAACTATGCGTTTTTCCCGAACGTCCGCAATCCGCCCGCCGTGATGTCGGACTACGACACGTTCGACGAGACGGACGGCACGCTGCTGGCGAACCACACGCCGAATATCGGCGGGCCATGGATCGAGCCTGTAGGCGAGATGACGATCGCCAGCCAGCGGCTGTACTCGAGCGGAACAAGCGTGGCGCTGATCGACGAGAATCTGCCACAGGATATAGCGATCTACGCCTATATGTTCGGGCGGACGATCTCCGGCGGCGGTTATCTGGTGTTGCGTTCGGACGATGAGGCGCAGAACTTCATCCAGTTCGGCTACAATGCCAACGGGCCGGATGGTGGCGGTTTCTACCTGTACGAGTTCGTCGGCGGTAGCGCGACGGTTCTGGCCTCCCACGTCATGGCGTGGCGGTCCGGCACGTACAAGGTTCTCATGTTGATTGCCGAAGGGCAGACGATGCGCGGCCTGGTGGATGGCGTCGAAGTCGTCAGTGCGACCCTCACCGCTCCGTACGCACCCGGCAAGGGCGGGGTGCGGCTCGTCGGGGGTAGTGCCAGCACGCGCTTCCATGTGCAGAGCTTCGGTATCGGGGTGCTGGCGGCATGACCGATCTGGCAAAACAGATTATCGCCGAACAGTCGCGGCTGGCGTCGGAGCGGGCGAATTATGATACGCGGTGGCAGCAGATTGCCGAGCGCTGCTGCCCCGATCTGGCGGTGTTCAACACGGTTTTGACGCCGGGGGCGGCGCGGACGGACAAGCAGTTCGATTCGACGGCGGCGCTGGCGTCGACCAGTTTCGCCGCCGCGATCATGGACATGATTACCCCGCGCGAAAAGAAGTGGCACAATCTGCGCAGCGGGATTCCCGAGCTGGACGAAAGCCCGCGCGTGAAGCTGTATTTCGAGCAGGTGCGCGATATCCTGTTCTATCATCGCTATTCGCCGCGCGCGAACTTCGCCAACCAGTTTTACAACGGCCTGCTTTCCATGGGGCTGTTTGGCCCGGCGGCGATGTGGGTGGATGAGATCGTCGGCGGCGGGCTGGTGTATCGCAATGTCCATGTCTCGGAAATCTGCATAGAAGAAGACGAGCATGGGCGGGTGAATACCGTCTATCGCCGGGCGCGCCTGGCCGCCCGCAAGTGGGGGGAGCGCTGGGGCAAGACGGCCCTGCCCCGGCAGGTGCGCGATGCGATTTCCAGCAATCAGAGCCATCGCGAATTCGAATTCATCCATTGCATTCGCCCGCGCGCCAATGTCGATCCATCGCGCATGGATGCGCGCGGCATGCGCTATGAAAGCATCGTCGTATCGGTTTCGGACAGCGAGATTGTGCGGCGCGGCGGATTCCATTCGATGCCGTTGCTGGTGTCGCGCTTCACCGCGCTTTCGAATGCCAAATATGGCCGGTCGCCCGCCATGCAGGTGTTGCCCGACATCAAGATGGCCAACGAGATGCAGAAGACATTGCTGCGCGCCGCGCATCGCGCCACCTCGCCGCCGCTGCTGGTGCATGACGATGGCGTGTTGACGAAGGTTTCGCTGAAGCCGGACGCCATCAACATCGGCGGGCTGGATCATCAGGGGCGGCAGATGGTGCAGCCCTTGCATACCGGCGGTTCGATCAATGTCGGCATGGAGATGGTGCAGGCGGCGCGCGAAGTGGTGGAGCGCGCATTCCTCGTGCCGCTGTTTTCCATCCTGACCGATACGCCCGACCGCATGACGGCGACCGAAGTTCTGGAACGCGCCCGCGAAAAGGGTGCGTTGCTGTCGCCGGCGGCGGGGATGATCGAGGGCGAAACGCTGGGGCCGATGATCGAGCGCGAAATCGACCTGCTGGCCCGCGCCGGACGCTTGCCGCCGATGCCGCCCGAGCTGGTGGAAGCCGAAGGCGAGTATCGCATCGGCTATGAAAACCCGTTGCAGCGCGCGGCGCGGTCGGAACGGTCCATCGGATTCCTGCGCACGGTGGAGGCTGTGGCCCCGATCGCGGCGGCGAAGCCGGAAGTGTGGGATGAATTCGATCTGCCGGCGGCCGTGCGCGGCCTGGCCGAAGACAGCGGCGTGCCGCAATTGTGGATGAAAGACCCGGCGCAGCGCGAAGCCGAACGCGCCGCCCAGGCCGAACAGCAGCAGGCGATGCAGATGCTGGAAGGCGCTTCGATCGCTGGCGACGCGGCGGCGAAGTTTGCCCAGTTGCAGGAGATGTCGGGGGCGGCCGGTGTCTGATTTTCGGCGGATGCTGCAAACGGTGCGCGTGCGGCTGATGCGCCGGCGGCGCGCGGCCTATCGGGAATTGTTCGGCACGGGCGGCAACATGACGCCGGCGCAGCGCACAGCGCTGGCCGATCTGAAACGCTTTTGCCACGCCGAATATCCGACATTCGACGCCGACCCGCGCGTGCATGCGTTGCGCGAGGGCCGGCGCGAAGTGTGGCTGCGCATCCATCAATTCATCAACCTGACGGATAGTCAGATAGCGGACATCAAGGAGGATATTGAAGATGACTTTGGCTGAAGGTGAAGGCAGCGCGCCCGCCCCTGCCCCGGAAGGCGCGGCGGCGCTGTTTGCGGGCGATGGCGGCGGCGGCCCGGCGGATACGCCGCCGGCGGGAGATGCGGCGGGTGCGCCCGCATGGTGGGAAGGCGAGGGCTTTGGCGTATCGGCCGAAAAGCCCGCCGATGGCATTTCGGATGCGGAGTGGCTGGCGAACAAGAAGTTCGGCGGCTTTGGCGATCTGATCAAATCGGCGCGATCGCTGGAAAGCAAGCTGGGATCGGACCGCGTGCCGCTGCCCAAGGGCGCGGATGACAAGGAAGGCTGGGACACGCTGGCGAAAGCGCTGGGCCGCCCCGACACGCCGGATGGCTATGAGCTGAAGCTGGCCGCTGGCTATGACGAAGGATTCGTTAAGGCGTTTCGCGAGCAGGCGCATGCACTGGGCCTGCCGCCGCATGCGGCGCAAGGGCTGGTGGAATGGTTCGAAGGCACCACGGCGGCCGAGGCCAACGCCAATGCCGAAGCGGCGGCGAAAGAGCTGCAGGGCGTGTGGCAGGGCGAATATAAGGCGAACATGGAACTGAGCCGCCGTGCCATGGAGATGCACGGCCTGACGCCCGACGATCTGAACGCCATGAGCCAGGGCTATGGTCTGGCGAAAACCATGCAGTTGATGGCGAGGATCGGCCGCGCGACGGCGGAAGACAATGGCATGCCCGGCGATGGCGGCGGCCAGCCGGGGCGCACGCCCGAGCAGTTGGCGACGCGGAAAGCCGAAATCCTTTCCTCGCGCGAGCTTTCGGAAAAGCTGCGCGCCGGCGACCCCGGCCTGAAGGCGGAGTGGGAAGCCATTATGGAAGTGGAAGCAGCCGCGCTGGAAAGGCGATACGGCAAATAATTTCAGGAAGGGGGGTTGCGCTGTGCCCCCCCTTTTGTGGTGTGTGTCGTAGCCAGAAGACCGGACAAGGTTGGTTTATCGCTGCCGCGCACAACCCTCGCGCGCGGCAGCGGCCCTTCCCCCGGCCCTGGCTGCGGATGCGGCCCGCCGATGCGGGCGTAAAACGACAGGAAGGCCCCGGAGCACCGGACAAGCCCTCTGCTTGAAAGATTTGAGCAAAGGACTTGATATGTCGATCCTGACGGTTCCGACCGTAAAATTCACGAACAATCTTGAGCTGGCGCTGCAACAGACGCAGCCGAAGCTCGCCCCCTATGCCGTGCAGCAATCCGGCAGCGGCGAAATGACCGAAGTGACCAATATCGTCGGTTCGGCCTTGCCGGGGCGGAAGACCACGCGCTTCCAGCCCACCAATCTGAAAAATGGGGAGTTCGAACGACGCTGGGCGCCCCGCACCGAGGAATATACCTTTGAGCGCGGCGTCGATTCCACCGATCGGCTGGAAGCGCTGATCGACCTGCAGGGCGGCTATACCATGACGGGGGCGGCGACGCTGGCCCGCGCCAAGGATGTCGCCTTTCTGGAAGGCTTTTATGGCGCCAACCATACGGGCAAGACCGGCACCACGCTGGTGAACTTCGACGCCAACAACATCGTGGCGGCGAATGTCGGCGCGGCGCAAGCCACCGGCATGAATGTCGACAAGCTGCGGGCGGCACAAAAAATCCTGCGGCAGAACCATGTCGATCTGTCGTTCGAAGAAGCCTATATGGCGCTGAACGCCGAGCAGATCGCCGACCTGCAGGCCGAAATCGAAATGACATCGGCCGATTTCAACCGCACCGATGCGCCGGTTTTGCGCGACGGCAAGCTGACCCGCTTGCTGGGCTTCAATTTCATCGAGATGGAATTCGGCGATGAATCGACCGTCGGGCCGGAAATCGCCGCCATGACGCTGGATGGCAATGGCTATCGGCGCGTGCCCTTCTGGGTGCGGACCGGCATGGCGATGGTGACATGGGAGGAATATTTCGCCCGCATCAGCGAGCGTGCCGACCTGCACTATGCCATTCAGGTATATGCCCGCAACTGCCAGACCGGCACCCGCACGCAGGAAGGCAAGTGCGGACAGGTGCTGTGCGTCGAACCCGCCTGAAACCCCTGATCATAAGGAAGTATTGATATGGCGACGAAATACCCTTTGGAGCTGGTGGGGGTGGCGGACGGAACCGCGCCCCGCCTGCGTTCGGATGGCATTGTGGTGGGTGGCGCTGTGCAGCGCTTCCGCGCCACGATCGAACTGGCGGCGACCGGCAATGGCAATATTACCGACGCCGACGCCGTGCTGCTGGCCCAGATCCCCGCCGGCTACGTCTTTGCCTATGGCGTGCTGACGTCCACCGTATCGCTGGCGGCGGCGCAAGTCGCCATCGGCACCGACGCCGCCCACGCCCAGAACGGGCAATATCGGGCGGCGGCGACGGCAACGGCGGTGGAAGAGCCGGCGCTGTTCGGCCGGACGGCGGCGCAGAAGGCGGAGCCGTCGAAGGCGGCCACCCGCGTATATCTGACTACCAGCGCGACCCTGCCCACTGCGGGCACGGTCGTGATCGACATCTACGCCTCTTCGGCGCGGTGAACGGGTGCCGCCGGAGTGATCCGGCGGCATTCCCTTTGGGGAGGATGACGCATGCCGCAGCATAAATTCACGCTTTCCATGGGCGGCAAGGCCCGCGACATTGTGGAATCGGCCGGTACGCCGATTTCCGGCGGCAACGCCGTGGAAGTGAACTTCGATTTTTCCGACCGCATGGACCGGGGCGATGCGCTGCGCATGCTGGCGGAAATCGAGAAGCGCCTGATCAGCGGCGCCTGGCCGCCGGCCTGAAGGCGCGGCCATGGCCTCGATCATCGGCATTGCCAATCTGGCGCTGGAAAAGCTGGGCGACGAAGGTGAGATAAACTCGCTGGAAGAAGACAGCCGCGCCGCGCGCGCGGTTAACGCCTGTTTTGCCGATATGCGCGATGCTGTGCTGCGCGATCATCCATGGGATTTTGCCCGCCATCGCGTGCAATTGCCGGCGCTGGTGGATGCGCCCGCCTGGGGCGGGTGGACGGCCTTTCAGAAGCCGGCGGATTTTATCCGGTTCGTGGAAGTGGAATGGCACCGGCATTACCTGCTGGAAGGGCAGGCCATAATGGCGCGCCATGCCGGGCCGCTGAACCTGTTGTACATCCGCCGCATTGAGGATGCCGGGCTGTTCGACCCGCTGTTTGTCGACGCGCTGGCCTGCCGCATCGCGCTTCAGGTGGCGATGAAGATTACCGGCAGCCTCGACATGAAACAGGCGATGGAGGGCGAATATCGCCTGTCTTTGGCGGCTGCCAAGCGGGTGAACGGGCAGGAGGATGCGCCCGAGCTGCTGGCGGAAGACGACTGGATTCTCGCGCGGGAGCGTGGATGATGGTCTATTCGCTGTTGCAGACGAGTTTTAACGGCGGGGAACTTTCGGCGCGGCTGGAAGGACGCCCCGATCTGGCCGCCTATGGCATCGCCGCGCGCGAAATATTGAACATGATTGTGACGGTGCAGGGGCCGGCGGTGAAGCGTTCGGGTACGCGCTTTGTCGCCATGGGCGGCGGCGCGGCCGAACTGATCCCGTTCGAATATAATGTGACGCAAGGCTATGTGATCGAAGCGCTGGACGGCGCGTTTCGTTTTTACACCAATGACGTGCGCATCGAGACCTCGCCCGGCGTGCCCTATGAGATTTCCACACCCTATGGCGCGGCCGATCTGGCGGCGATCGACTGGGCGCAATCGCTGGATGTTTTGTATCTGGTGGACGGACGGCACCCGCCACAGAAGCTGCGCCGCACCAGCGCCACAAGTTTTGCCATCGCGCCGCTGGAACTGTCGAACGGGCCGTTCGCCGACCAGAATCTGGACGAAGGCCATACGGTGCGGGCCAGTGCCGGCACCGGCACGGTGACGCTGACGGCGAACAAGGCGCTGTTTGAGGCCGGGCATGTCGGCAGCCTGATCGAGCTGGAAGCGGTGGATTTCCGCAGCATTCCGGCGTGGGAGCCGAATGTCGGCGTGACGATAACCGACAAGCGCCGCAGCGAGGGCAAGGTGTATCGCGCCGTGGGTATGCCGGCCAGCGGATCGGGCCGGACGGGCAGCGACAGGCCGATCCATACCGAAGGGCAGGCCCGCGACGGCACCAGCGCCGGCAAGGATTATAACGACGAGGATGTCGGCGGCGTGCTGTGGGAATATGAATATTCCATCGCCGGCATCGCCCGCATTACCGGCGTGACGGACAGCATGACGGCGACGGCCGAAATCGTGCAGCGCCTGCCCGATGAAGTGGTGAACACGCCCACGCATCTGTGGGCGATGGGCGCATTCAGCACGGCCGCCGGCTGGCCGCAGGCCATTGTGTTGCGCGATGAGCGCATGTGGCTGGCCAAGGGCAATGAGCTGTTCGCCAGCGTTGCCGGCGATCTGGAAAATTTCAGCAGCCGCGATGACAGCGGCCTGCCGCAGCCCGACCTTGCCATTCGCCGCCGCCTTTCCGCGCCCGAGCCGGTGCGCTGGATGGTGGACGATCTGCAATTGCTGATCGGCACGGCGCGCCGCGAATATGCGGCGACGCCGGTGAACCCGGCACAGGCCATCGCCTATAACAATCTGGCGACGCCGAAGCAGAGCGGCCATGGATCGGCGCCGGTGAAGCCGGTGGTGGCAGGGTCATCGACCATATTCGTGCAGCGCGGCGAACGGAAATTGCGCGCCGCCGATTATACCTATGACCGCAACAAATATCTGGCCCCCGATGTGACGGTGCGGGCCGAGCATATCACCATGAGCGGCATTCGCCGGCTGGCGGCGCAAGTGGAGCCGGAAGGTTCGATCTGGGCGCTCCGCCGCGATGGCGTGCTGGTGGACCTGACGTGGAACGATGCGGAATCGGTACGCGGATTTTCGCGCATTGCGCTGGGCGGGCCGGGCGCTGCGGTGGAAAGCATCGCCGTTATTCCTGCGCCCGATGGCACGCATGACCAGCTGTGGATGACGGTGCGCCGCACGATCGGCGGCATGACGCGCCGGACGATCGAGCGGATGGAGACGCTGTGGACGGAGGGACAAGACCCGGACGACGGCTATTTCGTCGATTGCGGATTAAGCTATGCCGGCCAGCCGGCGACCAGCATTTCCGGGCTGGATCATTTGATCGGCGAAACCGTGACCGTGATCGCCGATGGCGCGACCCACCCCGACCGCGTGGTGGCGGCGGACGGCAGCATTGTGCTCGATCGCCCGGCAGCGCGCGTGCATGTGGGCTATCTGTATCTGGCGCGCGTGAAGACGATGCGGCTGGTGGCCGACATCCGATCGGGATCGAGCCTTTCGAAGCTGAAGCGTGTGGTGAAGCTGGGGCTTGGCTTGCAGGAAACGCTGGGCATTCGCGTGCGACGGCCGGGCGGGCGCAACGAGGAAATTCCCTTTCGCAAATCGGGCATGGCGATGGACGCGCCGCCCGAACTGTTCACCGGCGAGAAGCTGGTGGGATTCCCCGGCACATGGGATCGCGAGGCGCGCGTAGTGGTGGAAAGCTTTCAGGCCCTGCCCTTCACCCTGAACAGCATCGGCCCGCGCCTTGATGTGACGGAGGGGGAATGATGGACGCACCCGGAATTTGCGGCCGGCCATCCATGCTGACGGTGCGGGATTTTGTGCCGGAAGATATGCCCTGGCTGCAATTGCAGCGGGCGCAGCAAATGTGGCTGGGGCTGCATACGCCATCGCTGGACGTGGACTATGGCGCGCATCTGTGGGCCGGCGGGCCGGCATGGACGGTGACGGACAAGAGCGGCTGGATCGTGGCGGCGTGTGGCTTCCACGAAATATTCCCGACCTATGCCGTAGCGTGGGCATTGCTGGCGGAGGGAATCGGCCACCGGCATCTGGCGCTGACGCGGCTGGTGAAGGCGCGGATGCGGGAAGCCGCCTATCCGCGCATCGAAGCGCTGATCCGCGCCGATTTTCCGCCGGCGGCGAAATGGGCGGCGCTGGTGGGCCTGCAATTTTGCGCCACCATTCGCGCCGCCGGGCCGGCGCTGGAAGATTATCATTTGTATGAGCGGGTAAATCAGCATGGCTAGTGCGCCGCCAGAGAGCAGCCGCAGCGGGCCTTCGACCGGGCAATTCATTCAGGCCGGCGGCAATCTGGTGCGCGGCATTGGCGGATTTCAGGCCGGCAAGGCCAATGCGCGCATGGCGCGGGCCGAAGCCAACGCGGCCTTGCGCGGCGGTGTGGCGCAATCGGACGATATCCGCCGCGAGGCCAGGCGCGTGGCGGGCGAGGCCGTTGCCGCCATGGGAGCCAGCGGCGGCGGGCTGGGCAGTGGATCGGCGCTGGATGTGTTGCGCGACATCGAGGTGGAAAGCGGGCTGGACCGGCTGCGCGTGCAGACCGATGCGCGCAACCGGTCGGAATCGCTGAACGCACAGGCGCGGCTGTATCGCCGGCAGGGGGCGTGGAACCTTTTGGGCAGCGTGGTCGACAGTGCGTCTTCGTTCGCCGGTGGAGGAAGCTGATGGCACGGATTCCGATTTATCAGAGCCGGATCGATCCGCGCGTGGGCACGTCGCTGGATCTGCCGCGCGCCGGGGCGGAAAGCTTTGGCGGCGGATTCGGCCAGAGCCTTGAACGGCTGGGCGCTGGCATGACGGCGCGGGATGAACGGCGGCGGCGGGCGGATGAGGAAGCGCAGGAAAATGCCGCGCTGACCGCCGCCGCGCGATCGGTGGAGGAAGTGAACGCCGCGAGCGACAAGGCGCGAGCGGAGGCGCGGGCCAATGCGGCGGCCGATGGCGCGGGCCATGCCGAAGCCGTGCTGGAGGATTTCGACCAGCGGCAGAATGCGGTGCTGGCCGGCATCACCAACGAAAAGGCGCGCAACTGGGCCGAACGGCAATTTATTCGCCGCCGGGGTGATCTGGACGTGCAGGAATCGGCCTGGGCTACCGGACTGCGCGCAACGGCCGTGGTGGGCGATTATGCGCAATCGCGCGACATAGCGGCCAACGGCCTGTTTACCGCGCCGGACCGGCGATCGCTGGACAGCGCCATGGAAGCGCATGGCGAACTGATCGATGGTTTGCGCATTCCGGCGGACGCGAAGGCGAAGTTGAAGACGGAAACGCGCCAGATTTTCGGCGCAAGCTATGCGCGGGGACTTGCCGAACGCGACCCCCACGCTCTGCGCGCGGAAATCGATAGCGGCGCGCTGAACGACGTTTTGGCGCCGGATGCGATCGCTACATTACGCAACCGGGCGGATACGGAAATTCGCTCGATCGAGACAGCGCGGCGGGTGGAAGCGCGGGCGGCGGAATCGGCCCGCCGCGAAGCGGAGCGCGAGGTCCGCGCCACGATGCGCGAGAACCTTGGCGGCATAATGGCGGCCTTGCAGGCGGGCGTTCCGGTGCCGATGGAGACGGTGACGGCAGCGGCAAGCATGGCGGCGCAACTGGGCAATCAGGGACAAGCCGTTACCATTGCGACGCTGGGTACGAAGGCCGCCGTGAATCGATCATTCGGGCAGATGAGTCCGATAGAGTTGCAGCGGGAAGAGCAGGCGCTTTCTGCGCGTATTGCCAAGGCCGGGGCCAATGCCAGCCCGACCGATATTGCCGCGCGCGACCAGTTGCGCACCTTGCGCGCCGAACAGAAGAAAGGTGCGTCGGGCGATCTGCTGGGCTGGGAAGCGCGCTATGGCGCGGAGATCCCGGCGCTGGATCCGGCGGACCCGGCGACATTCCAGCAGCGCGGGGAAATCGCACGATCGGCCGCGCGCAAATATAATGTGCCCGTGCAGCCGCTGACATCGACCGAAGCCGATGCCTATGCGGAACGGCTTTCGAGCGGGACGCCGGCGCAAAAGGCGGCGGTGGCGCGCGAACTGGCGGCATTTGGCCGGGATGCACGGGCGGCGGCGAGCCAGATTGCCGAGCGCGATCCTTTGGCGGGCCATGCCGTGGGGCTGGCGGCCATGGGGCGGATCGGCACGGCGACCGAATTGTTTGCCGGTGCGGAGTTTCTGCGGGGAACGCCGAAGATTGCGCCGAAAATGGGAGTGGATGAGCGGTTCGAACAGCTGATCGGCGGCGCGCTGCGCTTCATGCCCAAGGGCCGTGAGACCATCAAGGAGGCGGCCACCAATATTTATGCCGCCCGCTGGGGCAAGAGCGGCGGCACGGAATGGCGCGCCCCGGCATTCGACGCCGGCGTGCGCATGGCGCTGGGGGCGATTACCGGAGCCGATGGCATCGAGCGCGGCGGGCTGGGCAACTGGCGCGGCGAACCCGTGGTGTTGCCACGCGGGGTTAGCCAGGATGAATTCGAACAGCAGATCGCCGGGCTGACGGATGAGGGCTTGCGGAGCGCGCCGGAAGCGCGGCCGGTGGATGACCGGGGCAATGACGTGCCCGCCAGCCGCATCAGAAGCGCACAACTGTTTTCGGAAGGCGATGGTATCTATCTGGTGCAGCTGCGTGGCGCTTCCGCGCCGTTGCGTGCGGCCAATGGTGATCTTTTCCGCCTGTATATGCGCAGCCGGAGCGCGCCATAATGGGCGGGTTGCTGAATGCCTATCGGGATGGCGATCTTGACCGCCTGTTGCCTTCGGAAAATACCGCGCCGCCGACCTTTGGCGATGTGTGGGACGCAGCGCGGCAGGGCGATGACGCCTGGCGGCGGAGTGACACCCGCGACCTGTATGCCAAACGGCTGGGCAGGACCGTGGTGGATGCGCTGGCCGAACGCGGGCGCACCACGATCGACACCGGCTATGGCCGCCGCATTGCCATTACCCCGCGCAACCTGACGCGCGATCGCGCCATTGTGGCCGAACGCATCTGGCAGGAAGTGGCGGCCGAGCGCGCGCGCGACCCGGAATTTCTGAAAGACCTGGCCGACGCCGATGCGTTTGAGGCAGCGATCATCGCGGCGCGGCGCGGCGACTATGAAGAAGCCGAAGGCGTGCTGGCCGATGCATCCGGCGTGGGCGGCCTGCTGGCGCAATTTGGCGGCGGCTTTCAATCGACGCTGGCCGATCCGGTAACGCAGATTACCACGGCGCTTACCCTGCCGATCGGCGGGCCGATAGCTGGCGGCATTGCCCGGCGCATCGGCCTGTCGGCGCTGCGCGAAGCGGCGCTGAATACGGCGGCCACAGCGCCGGCGCTGGTGTTGACGGCGCGCAATGCCGCCGAGATCGGCATAGATTATGGCGCGGGCGAGATTGCCGCCGATCTGGGCATGGCGGCGGCGGTGGGCGGCGTTTTCGGCGGTGGGTTCGAAGCGGCGGGCGCCGGCATCGATCGCGGCCTTGCGCGCCTTTCCAGCCGGCGCATCGCCGCCGAACTGCGCAAATTGCCCGAAAAGACGGGCCAGCCGCTGACACAATCGCAGATGGATGCCGTGCGCATGCTGGAGCGCGAAGCCGATGATCTGGACGCTTCGCCCTATGCGCCCGACTCGGTGGCCGATGGCATGCATATGGCGCGGCTGGATGAAGCCCGTCATGCGCTGGAAAATGACGAAGCCTTTGCCTTCGACCCCGGCGACATCTGGGGCAAGGCGACCGAAGGATTCGATCCGCTGCCGTTCGTTCCCGCCGCGCGTGCCTGGGTGGATGCCGGGGAATCCATCCGGCCCGATCGCATGGGCGAGGGACTGGGCCTGCCGGCTGCCGATGCGCGGCGCGTGCTGGAGCGGCTGGCTTCCATGCCGGACAGCGGCCTGTTCATGAGCCGGGCCGGCGAATTGCGCCGCATTCCCCGCATGAGCGGGCCGGAAGATGTGATTGATTTTCTGGCGCGGCGCGGCGGGCTTTCGCAGGACAACGCCCATGATCTGGCCAATGTGGGCGACCTTGCCGGCATGTTCGTGCCGCGCGCCGGGCCGATCCTGCGCCGGCGCGGTGGCATGCAGCTGGATGAAGCCGGCGAGCTGCTGGCCGAAGCGGGCTATTTCGGCGGGGTGCGCGCGGATTTTGCCGGGCGGGTGAGTGAAGCCGATGTGGTGGCCCTTTTGGATCGGGCATCGCGGCAGCGCCGCGAGGGGCGGCGGATTTTCCCGGACGAAATACAGGCGGAGGCACAGGCCGGGCGGGCGGAAGCTGCCTTGCGCGAAGCTGATGCCGCCGCGCGGCGCGATGCGCTGGACACCATGCAGGCCGCCTTCGCGCGGGAATCGATCGAGCTGTCGGACGATGAGGCGGACGCCGCATATCAGTATTGGCGGCGATACTGGCCCGACAGCGATGATCCGCTGGATGCGCTGGAAGCGTTCATGGAAGATGGATATTGGGAAGCGCGGCTGGTGGCGGCGCGGCAGGCCGGCGATGATACGCCGCCGCCGTTTTTCGACGAAGTGGAGACAGGCGATGGCGGCCGACAGATTTCAGGCGATGATCGCGGACGGGGAACGGCTGTTGGCGAACCCGAAGGTGACGGGCGAAGCGCGGGAGAAGCTGGAACTTTCCGTGAAGCGGCTGAAGATATTGGCGGCGCGGCGGACACCACCGAAGGACTGACCAGCCCGCTCGATCTGGGCGAACAGGTTGATCCGCAGGCGGCGGCGCGGGCACAGCAGGAGCTGCGCATGCGCGCGGATTCACCCCTGCGCGCCGGCGATCGCGCCGAGCAGGCCGATGTGGATGGCCTGCCGATGTTTGATGCCGAACGTTCGCCGGAGCTGTTTTCCGATAGCGCCGATGCGCTGACGGCCGACGCCGCCAGCGGCCGGGCGATTGCGGAATTCGATGACCCCGACGGCGCGGGCGCTGCCGCCCAGACGGAGCATTTGCTGCACGATTTGCGCCGTGCGCTGGAAGATGAAGATGGCGGCGCGGCGCTGACGGCCGCCGATGAAACCGGCCTGCGCCAGATGCTGGACGAACTGGACGGCGATGAAGCCGCCCTTGCGGCCGTGAGGGCTTGCCTGTGATACGAACCTGCATTTTGAACCTGCGCCAGCAAGGATCGATCGACGATGGTCGGGCGCAACTGTTTCTCGACACCTATGACGAGCTGGAACGCACCTATCGCAACAGCATGTCATCGGCCGCTGCTGCCGCCGCCGCGACCGAAAAGACGATGGAGGCGGTGCAGACGGCGCTGGCGCGCAAGCGCCGGCAGGCGGCCTTGCGCCTTTCTTCCCGGCAGAAGATCGTGGATGATCTGGCGGCGTCGAACCAGCCGCTGGACGTGGCGATTCCCGCACTGTTCGATTTTGACGAACGCATGCCCGGCGTGTCCGATGTTAACCGCCGCCATCGCGCCATATTGGGCAAGCTGCATGGCATGATGACGGACGCGCTGGAGACGTTCGACCGCGATTTGCTGGGCCGGGTGCGCAATCCGGCGCGGCTTTCCAACATGGTGCGCGAACTGTTCGGGCAGGAAACTGGTGACGCCGCCGCGCGCCAGCTGGCGGATGCGTGGAGCCGAGCATCGGAATATGCCCGCCAGCGGTTCAACATGGCCGGCGGGCATATCGGCCGGCTGGAAGGCTGGGGCCTGCCGCAGACGCATGATGGCGTGAAGGTGAAGACGGCGGGATTCGAGGCGTGGCGGGATTATATCCTGCCCCGGCTCGATCTGGATCGCATGGTGGACCATGATACCGGCCAGCCTTTCACCCGCCGGCAATTGCTGGCGATGCTGGAAGATACGTATAACGGCATCATCACCGATGGCTGGGATGCGCGTGCGCTGGGCGCGCGCGGGGTGGCGGCGCTGGCGAACCGACGGGCCGAGCATCGCTTCCTGATTTTTCGCGATGGCGATGGCTGGCTGGATTATCAGGCGCGCTTTGGCATTGCCGATACGCGCGGCGCGCCCGACGCCATTTTCGACAGCATGATGGGCCATCTGGACGGCATGAGCCGCGACATCGGCGCCATGGAAATATTGGGGCCAAGCCCGACGGATACGGTGCGTTGGCTTTCCGACATGCTGGACAAGGCCGCCGCCACCGACGCGATCGGCGAAGGCCGCATCCTGACGAAGGAAAGCCGGGTGGCGGTGGCCAAAAACCAGATGGAGACCATGTGGGGGCTGTTTACCGGCGAACTGAACCGGCCGGTGAATGCGCAGCTGGCTCGCAGTTTTTCGGCGCTGCGCTCGATCCAGACGGCGGCGAAGCTTGGGGGTGCGGCGATTACCGCCATCACCGATCTGGGATTCCAGTTTACCACCCGGAAATTCAACGGCCTGCCCGTGGCGAAAGCCGTGGGCGATTACATCAGCTATATGCTGCCCTCCGTGCGCACCGGCGACAAGGCGGTAGCGGTGCGCGCCGGCCTGCTGGCGGAGGAAGCCGCCGGGCGCATGGGCGCGTTGTGGCGCTATCATGAGGAATTCAACACCCCGGCGCTGACGCAACGGATCGCCAGCGGCGTGCTGCGCGTATCGGGCCTTTCGCGCTGGACGCAGGTGGGCCGCTGGGTGTTCGGCATGGAATATATGGGTGCGCTGGCCGATAATGCCGGGCGCGCCTTTGCCGACATGGACCCTGTGTTGCGCCAGCGGCTGGAATTTTACGGCATCGACGCCGATGGCTGGGAGGCCATTCGATCGACGCCCTTGTTCGAACAGAATGGCACGACGCTGTTGCGGCCGGATGAGCTGGCCGGCCGGACGGACCTGCCACCCGGCGAAGGCGAACGGCTTTCGGATCTGTTGCTGGAAATGATCCAGAATGAAACCCGCTATGCCGTGCCGGAAGCCGGCCTGCGCGCCCGCGCCGTGACTACCGGCGGCGTGCGGCCGGGGACGATCGTGGGCGAAGGCATCCGCAGCGCCATGCAGTTCATGGCGTTTCCGGTTTCGATCATCTTCACCCATTTGCTGCGCGCCGTGCATGGACAGGGCGGCATGTCGCGCGCGGCATATATGGCGCATCTGGTGATTGGCACCACGGCGTTGGGCGCGTTGACGGCGCAGATCAAGAATGTGCTGGCCGGAAAAGACCCGCAGCCGATGGACGATGGCCGTTTCTGGGCGGCGGCGGCCGCACAGGGCGGCGGGCTGGGCATATTGGGAGATTTTCTGTTTGCCGATCAGAACCGCTATGGCGGCGGCCTGACGGCGACGCTGGCAGGGCCTTTGGCCGGCAGTGTGGAAGGGTTTGGCCGGCTGACACTGGGCAATATCCAGCAGGCGGCCAGCGGCGAAGACACCAACATCGGCCGTGAGCTGACGCGCTTTGCCCGCGGCAACACGCCGGGATCGTCGCTGTGGTACACGCGGCTGGCCGCCGATCGCCTGATCTGGGAGCAGATGCAGGAGATGATCGACCCCGACGCCGCCGGCTATTTCCGCCGCATGCAGCGCCGGGCTGAAAATGAATTCGGGCAGGGCTTCTGGTGGGCGCCCGGAGAGAGCGCGCCGGAGCGCGCGCCAGACCTTTCCAATGCATTCGGAGACGGACAATGACGGTTTCGACGGCGCTGCGGCGCATTGCCTATGCAGGTGACGGCGTAACACAAGCATTTCCCGTGCCATTCCGATTTCCGGCGGCGAGCGATCTGGTGGTGACGCTGACGGATTCCGCCGGTGTGGAAATGGTGCAAACGCTGAACGTGCACTTTACCGTGAGCGGTGGCGGCCCGGCCGCCGGCGGAACGGTGACGATGATGGCGCCGCCGCCGGCGGGCTTGCGGCTGGCGATCAGGCGCGTCGTCGCCCGTACACAGGAAACCGACTATGTGCCGAACGACCCGTTCCCGGCGGAATCGCATGAAGCGGCGCTCGACAAGCTGACGATGATCGCGCAGGAGGACGCCGACGATCTCGGCCGCGCCCTTCTTGTGCCGGATACGGATCCGCAGCGCGGCAAGATGATGCTGCCGTCGGTCAGCCGCCGCGCAGGCCTGTTTCTGGCATTCGATGCGATGGGCGCTCTGGTGGCACTGCCGGCGATCGGGGCGACGACCACAAGTTTGGGGCCGGCATATCTGACCGTTGCCGCACTGCTGGCCGATACCGGGCTTTCCTATGCCAAGGTGAATATTGGCGCCCGGGTGCAGGCCGGCGGATTTAGCTATCAGGTCGCGCCGCCCGCTGCACCGGATTCGCATGTCGAGACGGCAGGCGGTGTACAGTTGTATGTTATCGACGATGGCTTCGTCACCGTGGATGCCTTCGGCGCCGCCTATGGCAATGTGGACGAAAGCGCGGTGGCCCAAAAGATGCTCGATGCGCTGAATGTGCTGCGCGTGCCGGTGAGTCGGGTATTGACGGCTAAAAACATCGCCTTGGCCGATCGTGCGAAAGTGCAGGTGGATGGCACCTTGCGCCTGCCCGATGGCTGCGCCGATTTCGATCAGCTGCTGCACGGCGAGGCATTGGGCGGGGTGGATATCCGCATCCATGAAATCGACGGCAATGCGGCGGGGCAGTCGGGCAATATCGGCACGCATTTGCTGTATTTCCCGGAATTGGTGGATTCCAGCATCCGCGTCGGCATGATGCGCGATCATTATGTGGCCTCGGGCGCGCCGATGCCGTCGGTCGATGGCTGGCGCAATACATCGTCGGGGCCGCTGTTCATTCCCGAAGGGCGGCGCGTCGAGGTGAGGGTGGAGCTGATACGCGGCTGGGGCCGCGAAGCCGTGTATCTGGTTGACTGCGCGGATTGCACCGTATGGGTCGGCCATGCGCAGGGTACTGGCCTGACGGAATATAGCGGCGTGCAGGTGAGCGGGCAGCGCAACAGAATCCTGCGCGCGTCGGTGGACAATGCCGGCGCATCGGCCGTGGGTTTCGATACGGTCGACGGCGAAATCAGCAACATCATCACCACCAATACCCGCGAGAATCATGGCGTGAACTTTGGCCATCCCGGTCGCCCGGCCTCGCGCTCTGTCGCATCGAATATCGTGGTGGATGGAAGCTGGATTTCCGGCATTGCCATTGCCGCCGGCACGCAGGACCTGATCCTGAACAATTTTTTCGTGTCGAACGCTGGCGAGCGCGGGTTGCAACAGTCGGACGGATCGAACGGGCTGCGCGCATCGAATGGCATCATTCGCAATTCGGGGCGCTGGAATATCGTGGCCGGCGGCGCGAGCGTGTCGAACGGGGAACTGCGGATGACGGCTGTGGATTCCGACGAGCTGGACCCGATGGTGCTGCATCTGGACGGCGTGACGGGCATCTTCGAGGAGGGCGAGACGGTGACCGGGCCGAATGGATCGGGTACGGTGCGGCGCGCCCTGCGCAATTTGACGGGTGTGCGCCAGAAGCTGTTTTTGCGCGACGTGACCGGCACCTTTGCCCCCACCGACACCATTACCGGCGGCACCAGCGGCGCAAGTGGCACCGCCAGCATTGCCGCCGCCCCGGTGCAGCGGCTGGAGCAGGATGGCGTGCGGGTGATCGATGACAGCTATGTCATCACCGGTGTGCAGCGGAACTACAAGCGCCACGCGGACGGCACGGCGGAATTCTGGGGCGTGCTGGCGCTGACGATCGCCGCGCCGAATACCGCCGTAAACGGATCGCTGACGTTTCTGGCAGGGATGACATGGGATGGCGCGCTGCCGCAGGTGCTGGCGTCGGTTAGCGCGGTCAGTTCGACCGGAGCCTATGACCTGACCAGGCTGCAAGCGGAAGCGGCGGCGGGGCAGATCAATGTCTCGTTCAATGCGTCGGTGGCGCAGACCTATAGCATCAGCCTGTATGCACGCGGGCGCTGGAAGTGATCGGGCGGGGTGCATGATGAATATGCGAAACACTGGTGACGCTGCCCTGATCGGCGCGGGCTATTTGGGCACAGCGGCCTATTACGCCGATGTGTTCACCCCGATTTTGACGGCCATCATGGTGCTGCTGTCGATCATCTGGATGCTGTGGCGCATGCTGGATCGCGTGCGCCATGGGCCGAAGGGAGGCGCGTGATGCACAAGGCGCGGATTGCGACATTGGCGGCCGGTGCAATGCTGGCGATCGCCACGCCGATCGTCGCATCGTGGGAGGGGGAACGGAACGATCCCTATCCCGATGTCGGCGGGGTGATGACGGTTTGCTATGGCGAGACGCGCGTGCCCATGCGGCGCTATAGCGACGCCGAATGCCTGGGCATGCTGGAAAAGGCGCTGGGCGGATTTGGCGAGCGCGCGGCGGCGTGCGTGCCGGCATTGCGCGAACGGCCGATGCAATGGGCGGCGGCGACCAGCCTTTCCTATAACATCGGCTCGGCCGGCTTTTGCGGATCGACGGCCGCGCGGCGTTTCAATGCCGGCGACTGGGCCGGCGGCTGCGAGGCGTTCAAAATGTGGGTGAAGGTGGGCGGCAGATATGTGCAGGGGCTGGCGAATCGGCGCCATGCCAGCAGAGATCCGGCGATGATCCCTGAGTACGCGGTTTGCATGACGGGGCTGAAGTGATCGCCCTGTTCGCCCGCCACTGGCATTTCGCCGCCATCGCCGCGCTGATGCTGCTGCTATCGGTGCAGTCCATGCGGCTCGACCACGAACGGGCGGCGCATGCTATGACGGAGGCGCGGTGGGAGAAGCGGGAGCAGCAGGCCCGCGCGGATCTGGCGGCGCGCGAATCGCATTGGCGTGCGCGCATGGAGGATACCGCCGCCGCATTGGCCGCAGCACGCGCGCAGGCCGGACAGATCACGGAGACACATACCCATGAAGTGCGGACCTATTACAAGGATCGGCCGGCTGATGCTGTTGTCGGCTGCCTGCCTGATGAGCGCGTGCGCGCCGCGAACCATGGCCGTGATGCCATCCATTCCGCCGCCACCGGCTGAGAGCGTGCACGCCTGCACATGGCCGGGGCTGCCGGAACCATTGACGGCCGAGGCGCTGGAACTGTGGCTGTTGGCGGATGCCCGCGCGGATGCCGAATGCGAGGCGAAGCGGCGGGCGCTGGTGGCGGGGTGGCCGCGCTAGTCCGCCAGCCGCGCATTGTTCGCGTAGATCGGCGGCTCCTCGTCGCTGCCGAGCAGGAAATCCGCCAGCGCCATCAGGCCGAGATCATCGGCAACAGTGGCGTCGATCCGCCGTGTTTCACCGCCATCCTCCCAAGCTTCGCGGGCGGCCTCGCTGGCGTCGATGATCCGGGCCTCATAGCCGCGCAGATCGTCCCAGATACCGTCTGGCACCGGTCGGCGGCCGGCGGCCCAGTGTTTGACCGTGGGCAGGCCAACATCGTGCAAGGCCGCCGCCTCGACCTGGGATAGGCCGAGGCGGGAGAGACAGGCGGAGTAGAGGGTTTTCATTGTGATGCCTTGGCGGCGCCGCGCTCCCAAGCGGCTCGCAAATGTTTCTTCACATATGGATTGAACAGGCGATATGGCACGCCGTTGCAGGCAATTTGTGCCTCGTGGACCTTGCGATCCATGCAGCCTTTGGCTTCGGCGTTCGCAATCACTTTTTCGGTGCGGGTCATATCAGGTCTCCTACCTATCGCGGCTGGCCATCCATCCGCTGTTGATGATTATTTGTATCCCAAAGGATACAGGATTGCAAGTGGAAAATGCGGGTGAGGCAAAAATTTCCGCCCCTAAATCCACCGCCCTCGCCAGTGTAGAAACAGCTCTGGCCTCGCGCCGCACCGAGTGCATTTGAGCCGCGCCATCAGCTCTCCCAGCCGCATGTCGGAGCGCAGGCCACGCGCGGCGGCGAATTCCTCTAGGCTGGTTTCGATCGATCGCCCGCAGTTGCATGTGACCCGGCACGGCAAATCGGCGCGATACCAGATCGGGTCGGCATCTCTGGGGCTGCTGTAATCGGCCATCGGCGGTGGATAGCAGAGGTGGATGAGTCGGCGGAACAGGCGGGGAACGTATGGAGCGGTTTTCGTTTACACGCCAACCGTAACCATTTGATTCATAAACGCCGCTCTGTCCAGGTTTTTACAGCCAGCATTTTGATTGCACGGCATTATCAGCGGTTTAGGAAACCGCTGCTCTATCCGGCTGAGCTACGGGACCGGTCGTGTTTTCAACCACTTGCAAAACGGCTGGCCGACCGGTTTACACACGGTTTACAGTCAGCCTTGCGGCGATGCTGGTAACTACCCGCATTTCATCGACATATCTAGCCCGGATTTGGGAGATGTCTTTGCTTTGCCAGCCCATGACGCGGGCGGCCTCGTCATCGGTGGCGCCGGCCAAAATCAGCCGAGTCGCAAATGTGCCGCGCAGGTCGTGCAGGCGCTTATCGATGCCCGCTGCCCTAGCTGCCTTGCCAAAGCTGGTCGATAGCCCGTCCGCGGTCCATGGCTGGCCGCGACTGTTCCGCAGGATCGGGCCTTGCGGATCGGTCGGGCGCAGGCGGTCGAGCAGCGCGCGGGATTCGGGCAGCAGTGGGATGGTCGCGCGCACCCGGCGGCGACTCTTGCTGGTCAGCCAGACGATGGCGGTGTCGCCGACAGCCTCCCACGGCACGGCAATCAGATCGGAGCGGCGCAGGCCGGTGAGCGATGCTAGTTCTATCGCGGCCATAACCTCGGCGCTGGCATGCTGGCGGATCAGCGCAATGTCCGATTCGGTCCAGACGATTTCGGCACGGTCGGATTGATAGCGGCGCCTGATACCGGCGGCGACATTGATCGACAGTCGTCCGCGTTCCACCGCCCAGTTCAGCAGTTGCGCCATAAATCCGGTTGCCTTGTCGGCCGTGCGCGGCTGGTGCGCCCATTGATCGGACCAGTCGATGATCGCGCCGCGCATCTTGCGGTCCTCGAACACGGCGATCGGCGCATCGCCAAATTCAGCCATGATACGGTCCATCCACTGCCGCACGTCCTTTTTCGTGCTGGCGGCGAGACCGGTAAAATCGGGACTGGCTCGGTAATCCTCAATGATCCGGGCAAACATCATGGCCGGCGCTGCCCGGCGCTGCTTGCGTTCCTCCGCCGCCCTGTCGCTCAACTCCGCCGTGATCTTCGGTCGCACGCCCTCGGCGCGGTGGATCAGCGGCCCGCCCCGCCATGCATATACATAGAATATCGCCGGCCTGCCCTTGCGCAGCTTGCGGACGATGTGGAGACCAGCCACCATGTCAGCGAGATTGACGCGATGTCTGCCATCGGTCAAATGCTGTTTGTGGTGCAGCAGCGGCGGCCGGGATGATGCGGATTGTGCCATCGGCCGTGACTTCAAGCGCGCCAGTAATGCCTTGCGCCTTCGCCGCCGCGACGACGCGGGCGATTTCGGCCTTGGTGGCATAGGACCGGCGGCGGGGTTCACGCATCCCTCCCCTCCCCCTCAAACGGCGCGATCCACTCGGCGAACGGGTCGGCGGGAGATGGCACGTCGTCTATATGCCCCGATCCGCCACACGTCGGGCAGTTCTGATG
>JBBAGE010000004.1:0-43312 GCA_041655055.1 Paracoccaceae bacterium | reverse complement strand
TAAAAATACAGCACAACGGCCTTGCCACGCAGATCGGCAAGGCTGACGCTTTCGCCGCCATCGCGCGGCAGGTTGAAATCAGGGGCCGGTTGGCCAACGGCGGGAAGAGTTTCGGTCATGGGCTGTCCTTCATGGTTGGTGGCCTTTGTGCGGTTGCCATGGCCACATCCCCTGTTCTAGGACTAATGCAACAAAGATAAAACACCATCGTGGCAGGGCGTAACCATGACAGAGCGTGACAAATCCGAGACAGCGGCCAAGCGGCGCTTGCCACGATGGGGCCGGGCACTGATCTGGCTGGTGGCGGTGGTTGCGGTGGTGACAGCCGGGCTATGGGGCGCATCGCGCGCGATCTCGAACCGCCCGCTTGCGGCGCCGGGCTGGGTCACCGCGCAGGCCGAGGCGCGGATCAACGCCATGCTGGGCGATTATGGGCGGATTTCGCTGGGCCGGATCGTGCTGCTGATCGATGCGCAGAATGTGCCACGGATCTCCCTGCGCGACGTGGGCTTTTACGATGCCGGCGGCGCGATTGTGGCGCGGTTCAATGATGTGGGCGCGTCCCTGTCGGTCGAGGCCCTGCGCGCGCGCAAGCTGCAACCCGAAGTGTTGCGCCTGTCGGGCGCGCAGGCGGTGGTGCGCCGGCTGGCGGATGGCACATTCGATCTGTCCATGCCCGGCGGCGGCGATGGCACGCCCACCACGATCACCAAGGCGCTGGAACGGATCGATCAGGCCTTTGCCCCGGCCGGACCGCTGGCGGGCATCACCCGCGTCACCGCCAGCGATCTGACCCTGACGCTTGAGGATGCGCGTTCGCAGCGCATCTGGCAGGTAACGGGCGGCACGCTTGATCTGCGTCAGGCCATGGGCCTGCTTGAGCTTGCGCTGGATTTCGATATTTTCAACGGCACCGAGGAACTGGCCAGCACGGAATTTCGCTTTACCAAGCGGCGCGGCTCGCCCGAGGCGGAATTGACCGCGCGTTTCGACAATGCCGCAGCCGCCGATATCGCGCTGCAATCGCCGGTGCTGGCCTTTCTGGGGGTGCTGAACGCGCCGATTTCGGGTGGCGTGAGCGCGCGCATCAACCGCGAAGGCATGCTGGGCAGCCTGAGCGGCAGTCTGGCGTTGGGGGCAGGGGCGCTGCAACCCACGCCGGGGGCCGAACCCTTTGATTTCGACACGGGCGAGGTTCATTTCGCCTATGATCCCACGCGCGAACGGCTGACATTCCCCGAAGTCGCGGTGGCAAGCGATGCGATGGCTTTGCGGGCCACGGGGCATGCCTATTTGCGTGATTTTGCCGATGGCTGGCCCACCGCCTTTGTCGGGCAATTCGCGCTGGCCGACATGCGGCTTCAGCCCGGTGCGCTGCTGGATGCGCCGGTGCAGGTGGATCGCGGCGCGGTGGATTTCCGGCTGCGGCTTGATCCGTTCACGGTGGATATCGGCCAGGTGATGCTGCGCGCCAATGGGGCGCGGCTGCTGGGCGATGGCCAGATTGCGGCGCGCACTGATGGCTGGTCGATCAGCGCCGATGCGGTGATGGATGAAACCGATATGGCGCAGGTGCTGGCGCTTTGGCCCGCGGCGGTAGCGCCGCGCACGCGCCTGTGGCTGGCCGAGAATGTGAATAACGCGCGGATCGGCGATCTGCGCGGGGCGCTGCGTCTGCGCCCCGGCCAGCCGCTGCGTAACGCGATCAGTTGGCGATTTGACGGCGCCGATCTGCGCTATGTGAAAACCATGCCGATGCTGACCGATGCCCATGGCTATGGCAGTATCGAGGGGCGCGGGCTGGTGCTGGTGCTGGATGGCGGGCAGGTCACGGCCCCCGCGGGCGGCAGGATCGATGCGGCCGGCAGCGTGATGCGCATTGCCGATATCGCCGCGCGCCCATCCCGGATGGCGCTGGATTTGCAAACGGACAGCACGATCACCGATGCGCTGTCGTTGCTGAATCTGCCGCCGTTACAGGTGCTGCGCGGCACCGATTTCGGGCCGGATCTGGCCACCGGCCGGGCGCAGATGCGTGCCGATGTCAGCTTTACCCCGCAGCCTGGCGGCCCGCCGGCCGATCTGGATTATGCCGTCACCGGCACGCTTTTGGATGTGGAAAGCCCTGCTTTGGCCCCGCCGCGCGTGCTGCGCGCCGACCGGCTGGCGCTTGCGGCCACGCCTGCGGCGATCGAGGTGTCGGGCCTTGCGCAACTGGGCGGCGCGCGGTTTGACAGCAGCTGGCGCCAGCCCTTGGGCCCCGATGCGCGGGGCAGCGGCAGCATCGTCGAAGGTGCGGCGGTGCTGGATCAGGCGCTTTTGGATGAATTTGCCGTGGGCCTGCCGGCGGGCGCGGTGCGCGGCGCGGGGCGCGCGCCCTTTCGCCTGACGCTGGGGGGCGAGGAAGGCGCGACATTCCGGCTCGAATCCGATCTGGCGGGGGTCGGGCTTGATATTGCGCAGATCGGCTGGCGCAAAGCCGCCAATACCACTGGCAGGCTTGAGGTTGCGGGCCGTATCGGCCCGCGCCCGGCGATTGACACGCTGAACCTGAGCGCGCCGGGCCTGTCGGCCACCGGGGGCCGGATCAGCCTGCGCGACGGCGGCGGCCTGCAATCGGCGCGGTTTGATCGCGTAAGCCTTGGGGGCTGGCTGAACGCGCCCCTGCGTCTTGAAGGGCGCGGCCACGGCGCGGCACCCGCGATCCATGTGACGGGGGGCGAGATCGATCTGCGCCGCGCCCGGTTCGATCAGCTTGGCGGCGGCGGCAATGGCGGCCCGATCGCGCTGGCGCTTGACCGGCTGATCGTCAGCGAAGGCATCGTGTTGCAAGGCGTCAACGGCAGTTTCAGCACGCAGGGCGGCTTTCAGGGCAATTTCACCGCCAATGTCGCCGGCACCACGCCCATTGCGGGCCAGCTTTCGCCATCGGAAAATGGCCCGGCCATCTGGATCAGCGCCCAAAATGGCGGCGAGGTTCTGCGTGATGCCGGGGTCTTTGCCTCGGCGCGCGGCGGGGCGCTGGATCTGATGCTGTTGCCACTGGCGGCGGGCGGCACCTATGACGGGCGCATGCGTTTGCGCGATACCCGCATCGTCGATGCGCCGGCGGTGACCGAAATCCTGTCGCTGATGTCGGTCGTGGGGCTGTTGGAACAGCTTTCCGGCCCCGGCATCCGCTTTTCCGATATCGAGGCCGAATTCCGGCTTGATCCGGCGCGGCTGACGCTGCTGCGTTCATCGGCGACGGGGCCATCGCTTGGGGTATCGCTGGACGGGGTTTATGATCTGGCGGCGCGGGGGCTTGATCTGCAGGGGGTGATTTCGCCGGTTTATTTCCTGAACGGAATCGGGCAAGTGTTCACCCGCCGGGGCGAGGGGCTTTTTGGCTTCAACTTTCGCCTGAGCGGCCCCGCCGATACGCCGCAGGTCGAAGTCAATCCATTGTCCATCCTGACGCCGGGGATGTTTCGCGAAATCTTTCGCCGCCCCCCGCCGCAGGTGCCCACCGAGGTGCCCGCCGAATGAAGCTGAGCGATTTTGATTTCGACCTGCCCGAGGCGCTGATCGCCACGCGCCCGGCCCAGCCACGCAGCGCCGCGCGGCTTTTGGTGGCCAGTGCAGACCGCACCACCGATGCCCATGTCAGCGATCTGACCGATTTTTTGCGCCCCGGCGACCGGCTGGTGCTAAATGATACCAAGGTTTTGCCCGCTCGGCTGACGGGCAAGCGTATCCGGCAAAGCGCCCAAGGGCCGGTCGAGGCCCGGATCGAAGTGACCTTGCTGGAGCCACAGGCACAGGCGGGGGAATGGCGGGCGTTGGTTAAGCCCTTGCGCAAGCTGGACGTGGGAGAAATCGTCATATTTGACGCTGGCTTGCAAGGCGAACTTGTTGCAAAGGATGAAGGCGAGGCGATTTTCCGCTTTAACCTTTTGGGCGATGATTTCGACGCGGCGCTTGATGCGGCGGGGATGATGCCGCTGCCGCCCTATATCGCGGCCAAACGCGCCGCCGATGCGCAGGACCGCGAAGATTACCAGACGATCTGGGCGCGTCGGCCCGGTGCGGTGGCCGCCCCCACGGCGTCATTGCATTTTGATGCGGATCTTTTGGCGCGGCTTGATGCCATGGGGGTGACGCGCAGCCATGTGACGCTGCATGTCGGCGCGGGCACGTTCCTGCCGGTGAAAACCGACAATCCCGATGATCACAAGATGCATTCCGAATGGGGCGAGGTCAGCGCCACCGCAAGCGCCGAAATCAACGCGACCATTGCCGCTGGCGGGCGAATCATTCCGGTGGGCACCACGGCGCTGCGCCTGATCGAAAGTGCGGCCCCCGAACCGGGCCGCATTGCGCCATGGCGGGGCGATACGGATATTTTCATTCGCCCCGGTTATGCGTTCAAGATCACCGATGCGCTGATGACGAATTTCCACCTGCCGCGATCGACGCTGATGATGCTGGTTTCCGCATTGATGGGCCATGAACGTATCCGCCAGATCTATGCCCATGCGGTGGCACAGGAATATCGTTTCTTTTCCTATGGCGATGCCTCGCTTCTGCTGCCAAAGGGCTGACAGCCGCACTGGCCTGTGCCGGATTTCCTGCTAGGTTGAGGGCGAACCAAGGGGGTATTCATGCTGCAAGTGCTTAAAAGCGCCTGGCCGCTGCTGATCGGGATCATGCTGCTGATGATCGGCAACGGGCTTCAGGGCTCGCTTTTGGGGGTGCGCGCAGGGATCGAGAGTTTCTCGGTATTAGAAATATCGGTCGTCATGTCGTCCTATTTCGTGGGTTTTCTGGGCGGGTCGCGCTTTTCGCCGGGGCTGATCCGGCGGGTGGGCCATGTGCGGGTGTTCGCGGCGCTGGCCTCGTTCATTTCGGCGGCGTTGATCCTGTTTCCGACGTTTCCCGAGCCGCTGGCCTGGATGATCTTGCGGGTGATCATCGGATTTTGCTTTGCCGGCGTCTATGTCACGGCCGAAAGCTGGCTCAACAACGCTGCAAGCAACAAGAACCGGGGCAAGGCGCTGTCGCTTTACATGATCGTGCAGATGATCGGGATCATTTCGGCACAGGGGATTTTGGCGCTGGGGGATCCGTCGGGCTGGATTTTGTTCGTGGTGCCTTCGGTGCTGGTGTCGATTTCCTTTGCGCCGATCCTGCTGTCGGTCAACCCGACGCCCGCCTTTGCCACCACCAGCCGCATGAGCCTGGGCGCGCTTTACCGCATATCGCCGTTGGGCTGTGTGGGGATTTTCCTGATGGGCGGCGTCTTTGCCACGCAATCGGGGATGGCTGCGGTCTATGGCAGCCAGATCGGGCTGAGCGTGCGTGAAATCGCGGCATTCGTCGCGGTGATTTATCTTGGCGCGATGATGCTGCAATATCCCATCGGCTGGCTGTCGGACCGAATGGACCGGCGCAAGCTGATCCTGATCGTGGCCTTTGTCGGCGCGCTGAGCGCGGGGGTGGGCACCTTGCTGGGGGGCCATCCTGCGGCACTGCTTGTGGTGGGTTTTGCCGTGGGCGGGATGGCGAATCCGCTTTATTCCTTGTTGATCGCGCATACCAATGATTTTCTGGAAACTGAATATATGGCCTCGGCTTCGGCGGGGTTGCTGTTTTTGAACGGCGTGGGGGCGGTGTCTGGCCCGATCCTTGCCGGCTGGCTGATGTCGGTCATCGGGCCGGGTGGTTTCTGGATGGTGATGGCGACGCTGATGGTCACAGTCGCGGGTTATGCACTGTGGCGGATGCGCCGCCGCCCCGCGCCTTCGGTCGAGGATACGGGCGCCTATGTCGCCGTCGCCCCGAGTGCGGGCCCGGTCGCGGTCGAGCTGGCACAGGAATGGGCGGTCGAGAAACAGCATGAGGGCGAGACCGAGCCCCCCGCGCCCGCATCGGCAGAGGCACATAGCTCTTAAGGTAAGTCGCCGTAACGAACGCATGTTGTAGAGCCCCTGCATCACCCGATGAATTTCTTTTCGGCGCCGCTTGGGCTGCTTGCCTTTGCCAGGCAAGATTGTAACGATGATGTAACGATTTGCTGCAGCACTGATATGGGGATGAAACGGGAATGGCCGAACCAAAAGCGCTTTTGGCGTGGTGGCTGGATGAGGTGGGCCCGGCCGGATGGTATGCCGGCGGCGCGGCGCTGGATGATGAAACGCGCGCGCGCTGGCTTGACCCGTGGCAGGCCGCGCTTGCGGGCGGGCTGGGCCAGTGGCTGACATATCCTCAGGGCGCGCTGGCCTATATCATTCTGGTCGATCAATTCCCGCGCAACATGTTCCGCGGCGACGACCGCGCCTTTTCCACCGACCGGCTGGCGCTGTCAGCAGCCAAGGGGGCGATTGCCAAAGGCTGGGATCTGCGCATCGATGAACCGGCGCGGCAGTTCTTTTACCTGCCGCTGATGCATTCCGAGGTGCTGTCGGATCAGGATCGCTGCGTGCGGCTGATCCTTGACCGTCTGCCGCAAACCGGCGCCGATAACCTGCGGCATGCGCGCGCGCATCGCGATGTGATCCGCCGCTTTGGCCGCTTTCCCTATCGCAATGATGCGCTTGGCCGGGATTCGCGCGCGGATGAGGCGGCTTTTCTGGCCGAGGGCGGCTATATGTCGGCGGTGGCTGCGCTGACTGATTAGGGTGTGATTGCCTGTGCGGGCATTGTGGTCTAGTTACGCGGTGGAAAATACCACAAGGAGACAGCTATGCCCGCCACTTCCTTTGATGTGATCGTGATCGGAGCCGGGCCGGGTGGCTATGTGGCCGCTTTGCGGGCCGCGCAACTGGGCCTGTCGGTCGCCGTGGTCGAGCGCGAATCGCTGGGTGGTGTCTGTCTGAACTGGGGCTGTATCCCGACCAAGGCGCTGCTGCGTTCAGCCGATATCTTTCGCATGATGGGCCGGGCCGAGGAATTCGGGCTGTCCGCCGCCGATACCGGGTTTGATCTGGCCGCGATCATCGCGCGCTCGCGCAAAGTGGCGGGGCAGATGGAATCGGGCGTCAAACATCTGTTGAAAAAGAACAAGATCACCACTTTCATGGGTGCTGCGCATTTGCCGGCGCCGGGGCAGGTCAGTGTCACGGGCAAGGATGGCAAAACCGATCTGCGCGCGCCCAATGTCATTTTGGCCACCGGCGCGCGCGCGCGTGATATTCCGGGGATCGAGGCGGATGGAGAATTGGTGTGGAATTACCGCCATGCGCTGAACCCGCCGCGGATGCCCCAAAAACTGCTGGTCGTGGGCGCGGGCGCCATCGGTATCGAATTTGCCAGTTTTTACAACGCCTTCGGGGCGGAAGTTACCGTGGTCGAGGCCCAAGACAGCATCTTGCCTGTGGAAGATGCCGATATCAGCGCGATGGCCCGCAAATCCTTTGAAAAGCTGGGCATCCGGATCATGGAATCCGCGAAGCTAGAGGATTTCAGCGCCGATAACGGCCGCGCGCGGGTAAAGATCACCCAAGGCGGCGACACGCAAAGCCATGAATTCGACACGGTGATTTCCGCCATCGGCATCACCGGAAATGTCGAGGATCTGGGGCTTGAAGAGCTGGGCATCACGGTTGAGCGTGCCCATATCGTCACCGATGATCTCTGCCGCACCGGGGTTGACGGGATTTATGCGATTGGCGATGTGGCCGGTGGCCCGTGGCTTGCGCATAAGGCCAGCCACGAAGGGGTGATGGTGGCCGAACTGATCGCGGGCGAGGCGGTTGACCCGATCGCGCGCGATGCGATCGCGGCCTGCACATTCTGCCATCCCCAGATCGCCAGTATCGGCCTGACCGAGGCCGCCGCCCAAGCCAAGGGCCATGATTTGCGCATCGGCAAATTTCCCTTTGTCGGCAATGGCAAAGCCGTCGCTGCGGGCGAGGCCGAGGGCATGATCAAAACCATTTTCGATGCCAAAACCGGTGAATTGCTGGGCGCGCATACGATCGGCGAAGGGGTGAGCGAGCTGATCCACAGCGCCGCAATCGGCCGGACACTGGAAACCACCGAGCAGGAAATCATCTCGACGGTATTCCCGCATCCGACGCTAAGCGAGGCCTTGCATGAAAGCGTGCTGTCGGCCTATGGGCGCGCATTGCATATCTAGGCCCTGCGCGCCACGCGATCACGGCTCTAGCGTGCCGCCGGCCGCAGCCCAATCGCGCAGTCCGCCAAGGTTGCTGACATCGCCATAGCCGAATTGCACCAGCATCTGGCAGGCCATCTGTGCCCGCCCGCCAGCGGCGCAATAAACGATCACCGGCTTGCCCTGTTTCAATTCGGGCAGGCATTCGGGGCTGGCCGGATCGGCGCGCATCCGAAAGGTGGCCAGCGGAATATGGATCGCGCTGGCGGCCTTGCCCGATTGCGCCACCTCGCCCGGATCGCGCACGTCGATCAGGATGGCATCGCCACGGGCGGCGATTTGCACGGCATCAGCCGGGTTGATTTGGGAAATTCCGTCGCGGGAAGGGGTGCTCATGGTCGGTTCCTGTTCACTGGATCGCTGTTGGCAGAAACATATGCGAAAAAATCTATATGACAAGAGCCTTCCGCTGATTTCCGCATTTTCGATCCGGCCGAAACATGTTCGTGATCTGTTCACATTTTCCGGTTGGAGACTCAGGCGCGCTCTACTATCTGTTAACCGTGGATCCGGGGGCATGGCATGGCCGAATTGAAGAATATCGAAGTCCGCGGCGCGCGGGAACATAACCTTAAAAATATCGATGTGGATATTCCGCGCGATCAACTGGTGGTCATCACCGGGCTGTCGGGTTCGGGCAAATCGTCTTTGGCGTTTGACACGATCTATGCCGAGGGCCAGCGCCGCTATGTCGAAAGCCTCAGCGCCTATGCGCGGCAATTCCTTGATATGATGGAAAAGCCCGATGTCGATCATATCACCGGCCTGTCGCCGGCGATTTCGATCGAACAGAAAACCACCTCGAAAAACCCGCGTTCGACCGTGGGGACGGTGACCGAGATTTATGATTACCTGCGGCTGCTGTTCGCGCGGGTGGGGGTGCCCTATTCGCCCGCAACCGGCCTGCCGATCGAGGCGCAACAGGTGCAGGATATGGTGGATCGGGTGATGGGCCTGCCCGAGGGCACGCGCGCCTATCTGCTGGCGCCGATCGTGCGTGACCGCAAGGGCGAATATCGCAAGGAATTTCTGGACCTGCGCAAACAGGGCTTTCAGCGGGTCAAGGTGAACGGCGAATTTCATGATCTCGATACCCCGCCGGTGCTGGACAAGAAATTCCGCCACGATATCGATGTGGTGGTGGACCGGATCGTGGTGCGCGACGGGTTGGAAACCCGGCTGGCCGACAGTTTGCGCACCGCGCTTGATCTGGCCGACGGGATCGCGATTCTGGAAATGGCTGATGCGGTTGACGGGGCAGCACCCGAACGCATCACATTTTCGGAAAAGTTTGCCTGCCCGGTATCGGGGTTTACCATCCCCGAAATCGAACCCCGGCTGTTTTCCTTTAACGCCCCCACCGGCGCCTGCCCGCATTGTGACGGGCTGGGGGTCGAGCTGTTTTTTGACGAACGGCTGGTGGTGCCGGATGTCACGCTGAAAGTGGCCGACGGGGCGCTTGCCCCCTGGCGCAAGGGCAAAAGCCCCTATTACCTGCAAACGATCGAGGCGCTGGCCAAGCATTTCGGTTTCAAAAAAGACAAGAAATGGAAAGACCTGGACGAGAAAGTTCAACAAGTCTTTCTTTATGGTTCCGGGGATGAGGAAATCCGTTTCCGCTATGACGACGGTGGCCGCGTCTATGAGGTCACGCGCGGGTTTGAGGGCATCATCCCCAATATGGAACGGCGCTACCGCGAAACCGACAGCGCCTGGGTGCGCGAAGAATTCGAGCGTTATCAGAACAACCGCCCCTGCGGCCATTGCCACGGCTACCGCCTGAAACCCGAGGTTCTGGCCGTGCGCATCGCCGGTATTCATATCGGGCAGGTGGTGGAAATGTCGATCCGCGAGGCTTTGGCCTGGATCGCCGATGCGCCCGAACATCTCACCGTGCAGCGCAATGAAATCGCCCGCGCCATCCTTAAGGAAATCCGCGAAAGGCTGGGGTTTCTGGATAATGTCGGGCTGGATTATTTGACGCTGTCGCGCAATTCCGGCACGCTTTCGGGCGGTGAAAGCCAGCGCATCCGGCTGGCCAGCCAGATCGGCAGCGGGCTGACCGGGGTGCTTTATGTGCTGGACGAACCCTCGATCGGGCTGCATCAGCGTGATAATGACCGCTTGCTGACCACGCTGAAAAACCTGCGCGATCAAGGCAATAGCGTGATCGTCGTCGAACATGACGAAGAAGCGATCCGCGAGGCCGATTATGTGTTCGACATGGGGCCGGGCGCAGGGGTGCATGGCGGGCAGGTGGTGGCCCATGGCACGCCACAAGACATCATCGCCGATCCGGCATCATTGACCGGGCAATATCTGGCGGGGCGGCGCGAAATCGCCGTGCCGGCCACGCGGCGCCCCGGTAATGGCAAAAGCATCACGGTGGTCAAGGCCACGGGCAATAACCTGAAAAATGTCACGGCGGAATTCCCGCTGGGCAGTTTCGTCTGCGTCACCGGCGTGTCGGGCGGGGGGAAATCGACGCTGACGATTGAAACCCTGTTCAAGACGGCCTCGATGCGGCTTAACGGTGCGCGCCAGACGCCGGCGCCCTGCGAAACGGTCAGCGGGCTGGAACATCTCGACAAGGTGATCGACATCGACCAACGCCCCATCGGGCGCACGCCGCGATCGAACCCCGCGACCTATACCGGCGCCTTTACCCCGATCCGCGACTGGTTTGCCGGCCTGCCCGAGGCCAAGGCCCGCGGCTATAAACCCGGCCGGTTCAGTTTCAACATCAAGGGCGGGCGCTGCGAAGCCTGTCAGGGCGACGGGCTGATCAAGATCGAGATGCATTTCCTGCCCGATGTTTATGTGGTTTGTGAAACCTGTCAGGGGCAGCGTTACAACCGCGAAACTTTGGAAATCAAGTTCAAAGGCAAAAGCATAGCCGACGTTCTTGACATGACGGTTGAAGATGCGCAGGCGTTTTTTCAGGCCGTGCCCTCGATCCGCGAAAAGATGGATGCGCTGATGCGGGTGGGCCTTGGCTATATCAAGGTCGGCCAGCAGGCCACCACGCTGTCGGGGGGCGAAGCGCAGCGGGTGAAACTGTCGAAAGAGCTGGCGCGCAGGTCAACCGGGCGCACGCTTTATATCCTTGATGAACCCACCACGGGTTTGCATTTTGAGGATGTGCGCAAGCTGTTGGAAGTGCTGCATGAATTGGTGGATCAGGGCAATTCGGTGGTGGTGATCGAACATAACCTCGATGTGATCAAGACTGCCGATCATATCATCGATATCGGCCCCGAAGGCGGCGATGGCGGTGGCGAAATCGTGGCCCATGGCACGCCCGAAGACGTGGCCATGGCCCCGCGCAGCCATACCGGGCGTTACCTGCGGCCCTTGCTGGCGGGTAAGACACTGGCGGCGGAATGAGCCCCCGCCGCCCGGTGATCGGACTGGCGCTGGGGTCGGGGGGCGCGCGCGGCTGGTGCCATGTCGGTGTGATCCGCGCGCTTGAGGAATTGGGCATCCGCCCCGATGTGGTCGCGGGCACATCCATGGGCGCGCTGGTGGGGGCGGCCTATGTCGGTGGCGGGCTTGACGCGTTGGAACGCTGGGGCCGGGCGCTGACGCGGCGCGGTTTCATGGCATTGGTGGATGTGCGTCTTGCCAGCGGCGGGCTGGTCGAGGGGCGCGAGATCATCCGCCTGATCGAAGCGCTGGATCTGCCCCGCGATATCCCCGATCTGGCGCGCCCCTTTATCGCGGTGGCCAGCGATCTGGGCAATGGTCAGGAAATCTGGCTGCGCACGGGGGCGGTGGCCGATGCGGTGCGCGCCTCGGTCGCGATGCCGGGCATCATCAGCCCGTGGTTTCATCAGGGTCGCTGGCTGCTGGATGGGGGTGTGACCAATCCGGTGCCGGTATCTGCCTGCCGCGCCATGGGGGCCGAGGTGATCATCGCCGTAAACCCCAATGCGCGCCCCGATGGCCATTTCTGGCCCGATGCGGCGACCGAGGCAGGTTCGGGCCTGGGCGCGATGCGCGAATGGCTGCCCGAACCGCTGAGCGAGCTTTTGTCCTCGGTCGGGCGTGATCGCCAGCCCCGGCCAAGCTATGTCGATGTGATCTCGGGCGCGATCGATATCATGACCGAACAGATCCGGCGCGCGCGCATGGCGGGCGAGCCCCCGCGCGTGCTGCTGAATGCCGATCTGGGCCATATGACGGTGCTGGATTTTCACCTGGCCGCCGCCGCCATTGCGGATGGGCGGCGCGCGGTGAGCGAACAGGCAGGCCATCTGACCCGGATTTGCGGCGTGGCGTGATCAGGCCAGATCGCCCTCGGCGGTGATCATGGTCTTGCCGCGCAGCCAGGGCACCAGCGCTTCGGGCAGGATGACGGAACCATCGGCCTGCTGGCCGTTTTCCAGCACCGCGATCAGACAGCGCCCGACCGCCACGCCCGAACCGTTCAGCGTGTGCACAAATTCAGGCTTGCCGCCGCTTGCGGGGCGGAACCGCGCATTCATCCGGCGCGCCTGAAAATCACCGGCCATCGAGACCGAGCTGATTTCGCGGTAGCTGTTCTGGCCGGGCAGCCAGACTTCCAGATCATGGGTGCGCTGCATCGAGGCGCCCATATCGCCTTCGCACAGCATCATGGTGCGATAGGGCAGGCCCAGTGTTTCCAGCACCACTTCGGCGCGGCGGGTCATGCGGGCATGTTCATCGGCGCTGTCATCAGGATGCACGATCGACACCATTTCGACCTTTTCAAACTGATGTTGGCGCAGCATCCCGGCGGTATCACGCCCGGCGCTACCGGCCTCGGACCGGAAACAGAGCGTATGCGCGCAATAGCGGCGGGGCAGGTCGCTTTGGGCCAGAATCGTGTCGTTGACGATATTGGTCAGCGTGACCTCGGATGTCGGGATCAGCCAGAGGCCTTCGGTGGTGCGATAGCTGTCTTCGCCGAATTTGGGCAATTGCCCAGTGCCGAGCATCATCTCGTCGCGCACCAGAACCGGCGTGATGGCCTCGGTCAGCCCGTGCTGTTCGACATGCAAATCAAGCATGAATTGCGCCAAAGCCCGGTGCACCCGCGCCACCGCCCCGCTCAGCAGCACGAAACGCGCGCCCGACAGTTTGGCCGCCGTGTCGAAATCCATGCCTTTTTGCACGGCCGGCAGGTCGTAATGTTCGCGCGGGGTGAAATCAAAGCTGCGCGGGCTGCCCCAGCGGTTGATTTCCACATTGTCGGTCTCATCCTTGCCGGGGGGCACATCGGCGGCCAGAATATTGGGCAGGCCAAGCAACAGATCACGCAATTGCGCGTCATGGGATTTGGCCTCATCGTTCAGGCGGGCAATCTCGGCCTTGGTATCGCTGACCAGCGCGCGCAGGCGGGCAAATTCGGCCTCATCGCCGCGCCCCTTGGCGGCGCCGGCTTCCTTGGAGGCGCGGTTTTGTTCGGCCTGGGCCAGTTCGGCGGCATGAATGGCGGCGCGGCGGGCCTCGTCAATACCAAGCACCTGGCCCGAGATACCCGTCAGCCCACGCCGGGCCATGGCGGCGTCAAAGGCAGCGGGATTATCGCGGATGACCTTGATGTCATGCATCATCTGTTCCTTTCGGCGTGAGTCTTGCCGCCTTATGGCCGATTTGGCAGGCAAGGGAAACGGGGGCGCTGTCACCGATTTGTGGTTTGGCTTTGCTTGCCATCGGCCAAACCCGGTTATAGGGTGCGCGCCAATTCATGAATGCGCCGCAGCGCGCAAGCCAAAAGGACCACCCGATGTTCGTCACGCCCGCTTATGCACAAGCCGCAGATGCCGGGGGCGCTGCGATGCAGTTCCTGCCGCTCGTGCTGATCTTTGTGATCATGTATTTCCTGTTGATCCGCCCCCAGCAAAAGCGCGTCAAACAGCATCGCGCCATGGTCGATGCCGTGCGCCGGGGCGATCAGGTCGTGACCCAGGGCGGCATCGTCGGCAAGGTTGTCAAAGTGCGCGACGATAACGAAGTCGAAGTCGAAATTGCCGAAGGCGTCAAGGTGCGGGTCATCAAGGCCACGCTCGCAAACGTCATTTCCAAGACCGAGCCGGTCGCCGAATAATCGGCGGCCTGCGCCGAACAAGGCAGGGCAACATGCTGCATTTTTCGCTGTGGAAGCGTTTCGTCATCTGGGGTGTCGTGGCACTGGGCCTGTTCATGGCCATGCCCAACGTATTCTATTCCCGGGTCGAAGGGCATAACGATGCCCTGCAAACCATCGAGGCCGAGGGCGCGAACCCCGCGCTGATCGCTGCGCGCGATGCCTGGCCGGACTGGTTGCCGACCAATCTGGTCAATCTGGGGCTGGATCTGCGGGGCGGGGCGCATCTGCTGGCCGAAGTGCATGTCGAAGATGTCTATGCCGGGCGGGTCGACGGGCTTTGGCCCGAAATCCGCGATAATCTGCGTGCCGAACGCGATGCAGTGGGCACGGTGCGCAGGCTGGAGAGTGCCGCCGATGAGCTGCGCATCCAGATCAGCCAGCCGGAAGGCATGGCCACCGCGCTGCGCGTGGCGCGCGCCTTGGCTGCGCCCGTGGTCACGCTGACCGGGGTGGGTGAACGCGATCTGGTGGTCGATGGGACGGGCGATACCCTGACCGTGCGGCTGTCACCCGCGGAAAAGCGCGCCACGGATGAACGCACCATGTTGCAATCGGTGGAAATCATCCGCCGCCGCGTGGACGAAGTTGGCACCCGCGAGCCCAATATCCAGCGCGTGGGCGATCAGCGGATTTTGATTCAGGTGCCCGGTATCGGCAGCGCGGCGGAATTGAAATCGCTGATCGGCACGACCGCGCGGCTGACCTTTCATCCGGTTGTGGGGCGCACGGCCAACCCCGATCAGGCACCCGGCGCGCGCAACATGATCCTGCCATCGATGGATGAGCCGGGGGTTTACTATATCATCGAGCAAACCCCGGTGGTGACCGGCGAAGAACTGACCGACAGCCAGCCCGCATTCGACCAGAACGGCCGGCCCTCGGTCACATTCCGGTTCAACCCGTCGGGCGCGCGAAAATTCGGCGATTATACGGCGGCGAATGTCGGATCGCCCTTTGCCGTGGTGCTTGATAACGAAGTGATCACCGCGCCCAACATTCAAGAAGCCATTCGCGGCGGCACCGGCCAGATCACTGGCCAGTTTACTGTGCAGGAATCGACCGAACTGGCGGTTTTGCTGCGCGCGGGCGCGTTGCCGGCGGAAATGACCTTTCTGGAAGAACGCACCATCGGCCCCGAGCTTGGCGCCGATTCGATTGCGGCGGGGCAGGTGGCGGGGATCATCGCCTTTGTCGCGGTGGTCGTGTTCATGGTGTTCAGCTATGGGATTTTGGGTGTCTTTGCCAATATCGCGCTGGCGGTCAATGTGGGGCTTTTGTTCGGGCTGCTTTCGGTTGTGGGGGCGACGCTGACACTGCCGGGGATTGCGGGGATCGTGCTGACCATTGGTATGGCGATCGACGCCAACGTGCTGGTTTTTGAACGGATCCGCGAAGAAATGCGCACCGCCAAAGGGGCCGCGCGCGCGATCGAACAGGGTTATGAGCGCGCGATGCCCACCATTGTGGATGCCAATATCACGACATTCATCGTGGGCGCGGTGTTGTTCTTGATGGGCACCGGGCCGGTCAAAGGCTTTGCCGTCACGCTGGTGTTCGGGATTTTGACCTCGGTTTTCACGGCGCTTTATGTCACCCGCGCGCTGACGGCGATGTGGATGAACCCCAAGCGGTCCAAGACCTTCCGCATGGGTGGGTTCAAACTGCTGCCCGATGATACGAAGATCAACTTTTTTGGTTGGGGCCGGGTCATCTTTGGCGGCTCGGTCATGGCGATGATCGCATCGGTCGTGCTGGTCGTCGTGATGGGGATGAACTTCGGGATCGATTTCCGCGGCGGTTCGACCATTCGGACCAATGCTGAACAGGTCGTGGATGTGGGCGCCTATCGGGCCGCGATCTCGCCGCTGGATTTGGGCGATGTGACGGTGACGCAGGTGTTCGACCCCAGCTTTGGCCCCACCGATAACGTCGCGCTGATCCGCATTCAGGCGCAAGAGGGCACCGAGGCCGTTAGCGACACGCTGATCGCATCGGTGGAAAACGCGCTGCAAGAGGTGGACCCGAGCCTGACCTTTGAATCCGTCGAAAGCGTCGGGCCCAAAGTGTCGAGCGAATTGATCACCACGGTATTCCTTGCGGTGGGATCGGCGCTGATCGGGATCATGATCTATGTCTGGCTGCGATTCGAATGGCAATTCGCCGTCGCATCCGTGGTGGCGTTGTTCCACGATGTGGTGGTCACGGTGGGGATATTCGCGCTGTTCCAACTGCCCTTCGATCTGTCGATCATTGCGGCGCTGCTGGCGATCGTGGGCTATTCGATCAACGACAAGGTGGTCATCTTTGACCGCGTCCGCGAGATCATGCGCAAATACAAAAAGCTCGATCTGCGCGATCTGCTGAATCTGTCGATCAATGAAACCCTTAGCCGGACCTTGATCACCTCGGGGACCACGCTTCTGGCGCTTGCGGCGCTGCTTATCTGGGGCGGCGATGTGATCCGGGGCTTTGCGCTGGCGATTTTTATCGGGATCGTGCTGGGAACATATTCCTCGATCTTTGTCGCGACGAATTTCCTGATGATGCTGGGGATCAAGCGCGAACCGGCCAAAGCCGATGTGCAGCCCGATGGGGTTGAAACGGTCGAAAACTGATATCTGCGCAAGCCCGCGCCAACGGCGGGCTTGCGCGCTTTTTCAACCTGCCTTAGCCTGCGGGGGTTAGAAAAAGGATCTGGTTATGCGCATATTCGTGATGCCGGCGGCGGCGCTGGCGATGGTCGGGCTGATGGCGGGCGGGGCCATGGGGCAAAACACCCCCGGAAGCCATGCGGGCCATGCCGGCCACGGCGCGGTTGCCAATCCCGAACAACGCCCCGCCGGCCATAGCGCGCCTGGCGGGTTGGCGCCCTCGACGCAGGCTTTTATCGAATCGGCCGAGCGGATGCATGGCGGTATGGGCATTGCCTATACCGGCGATGCGGATATCGATTTCATTCGCGGCATGATCCCCCATCACGAAGGCGCGGTTGAAATGGCAAGGATCGTCATCGAACATGGCAGCGATCCCGAAGTGCGCGCGCTGGCCGAAGCCGTGATCGAGGCGCAAGAGGCCGAGATCACATGGATGCGCAACTGGCTGGCCGAACACGAACACTAACCCGGTGGCACCCGTGCATCTGAGCGAGATACATTTCGACGAATCCACCCCGATCACCGGCTATGGCCCGGGGTTTTTTCGCGTCGGCGCCCAGATCCATCGCGGGCCGATGCTGGTGCTGGCGCAGCGGGTGATCCCGTGGGGCGGGCTTGCGGATGCAGCCTGCCTGTTGAATGCGGCGCATGATCTTGATGTGTTGTTCATCGGCATGGGCGCGGATGTTGCACCCCTGCCCATGGCGCTGCGCAAGGCATTGGAATCAGGCGGCCTGCGCCCCGATCCGATGGCCACCCCCGCGGCCTGCCGCACCTATAACGTGCTTTTGTCCGAGGGGCGGCGGGTTGGTGCGGCGCTTTTGCCAGTCTGAGCTTTCGGCGCGCGCACGGCTGGGGTAAAGCGGGGCATGGAAATACTTTTGCAAGTCAGCGATCTGGGCTGCGCGCGGGGCGGCATGGCCATTCTGGCCGGGCTGAATTTCACCCTGTCTGCCGGCGAAGTGCTGGTGCTGCGCGGCCCCAATGGGGCAGGCAAGACAACGCTTTTGCGCACGCTGGCGGGATTTCAGCCCCCCAATGGCGGCCAAATCGCGGTGGCCGAGGATGCGATCGCCTATGCCGGCCATGCCGACGGGATCAAGGCAACGCTCAGTGTGGCCGAAAACCTGCGCTTTTGGGCCGGGGTCTATGGCGGGGGCAGTATCGAACCCGCGCTTGCGGCCTTTGATCTGCGTGCCTTGCGTGATCGCGCCGGGCAGGTGCTGTCGGCGGGGCAAAAGCGGCGGCTGGGTCTGGCGCGGCTGATGGTGACGGGCCGCAAGATCTGGGTGCTGGATGAGCCGACCGTTTCGCTTGATGCCGCATCCGTTGCGCTTTTTGCCGATGCAGTGCGCGGGCATCTGGCAGCGGGCGGCGCCGCGATCATCGCCACCCATATCGACCTGGGATTTGAGACCCGCAGCCTTGACGTGGCGCAGTTCCGCGCCCGGCACGATACCGGCCCCATGGGCAGTTTTGACGAGGCCTTTGTATGATTCGCCTGTTTGAACGCGATCTGCGGCTGGCGGTGCGCGCGGGCGGCGGATTTGGGCTGGGGCTGGCGTTTTTTCTGATTGTCACGGTGCTGGTGCCTTTTGGCGTGGGCCATGACAGCGCGGTTCTGGCACGGATCGCGCCGGGGATTTTGTGGGTCGGTGCGCTTTTGGCCTGTCTGCTGTCGCTTGACCGGATATTCGCGCTCGATCACGAGGATGGGTCGCTCGACCTGCTGGCCAATGCGCCCTTGCCGATGGAAGGCGTGGTGCTGACCAAGGCGGCGGCGCATTGGGTGGTCACGGGCCTGCCGCTGGTGCTGGTGGCGCCGGTGCTTGGGGTGTTGCTGAGCCTGCCGGCGCCGGCCTATGGCTGGCTGGTGATATCGCTGGCCATCGGCACGCCTGCACTGTCGATGATCGGGGCCTTTGGCGCGGCGCTGACGGTGGGGCTGCGGCGCGGCGGTTTGCTGATGTCGCTGCTGGTGTTGCCGCTTTATATCCCGACGCTGATCTATGGCGCGGAAATCACCCGCCGCGGGGCCGAGGGGCTGGCGGTGGCCACGCCGCTTGCGATGTTGGGGGCGATCACGGCGGGGGCGCTGGCGCTGTTACCGTTCGCCGCCGCGGCGGCTTTGCGCGTCAATTTGCGCTAGGATACACGAGGGGATGTGTATTGCAGGCAACGCCCCGAGGGGCTAGAGGAAGCATCATGTCGATCTGGGAATATGCAAATCCGCACAAATTCATGCGCTGGTCCGGCCGGCTTTTGCCATATGTTTCGGCGGGCGCGGCCATCTTGCTGATTGTGGGGGTCGCGTGGGGATTTTTCTTTACCCCCGATGATTTCCGGCAGGGATCGACGGTCAAGATCATCTATCTGCATGTGCCAAGCGCGATGCTGGCGATCAATATCTGGGTGATGATGCTGGTGGCGTCATTGATCTGGCTGATCCGGCGCCATCATGTCAGCGCGCTGGCCGCCAAGGCGGCGGCGCTGATCGGCACGGTGATGACGCTGATCGCGCTGTTGACCGGGGCGATCTGGGGGCAGCCGATGTGGGGCACGGCCTGGGCCTGGGATCCGCGGCTCACGTCATTTTTGATCTTGTTTCTGTTCTATCTGGGCTATCTGGCGCTATGGGCAGCGATCGACAATCCCGACACGGCGGCCGATCTGACGGCGGTGCTGTGCCTGGTGGGATCGGTCTTTGCGCTGCTGAGCCGCTATGCGGTGAATTTCTGGAATCAGGGCCTGCATCAGGGCGCGTCGCTATCGCTTGATGCACAGGAAAACGTGCACGATGTGTTCTATTATCCGCTGTTGTTCAGCATCGGCGGGTTCGTCCTGTTATTCGTGGCGCTGTTGCTGGTGCGCACCCGGACCGAAATCCGCGCCCGGCGTCTGCATGCGCTGGAAATGCGCGAAAGGATGCAGAATTGATGCCGGATCTGGGAAAATATGCGGGTGAAGTGCTGACGGCCTATGGGGTCACGATTGTTTTGCTGGTGATTTTGGTCTGGGCCACGCGCGCGCGATCGGCGCGGGTGAAACGTCGTTTGGAAGAAGCAGAGGCAAGAAAAAATGGCTAGGATTTCCCCTTGGTTGGTGCTGCCGGTGGTGATTTTTGGCGGTCTTGCGGGGCTTTTCATTGCGGGAATGGCCCGCGAAAACCCCGATGCCTTGCCGCTGGCGCAGCAGGGCAAGACGGTGCCGGGGCTGGCGCTGGATGCTTTGGGCACGGGGCCGCTTCTGGTGGATGACATGCTGGCCGAAGGCGAGGTCAAGCTGGTGAATTTCTGGGCAAGCTGGTGCGCGCCCTGCCGGGCCGAACATCCCCAGATCGAGGCCCTGTCCGCATCCGGCATTCCCGTGCACGGGATCAACTACAAGGACGATCCCGATAACGCGCTGGCCTTTCTGGATGAGCTTGGCGATCCCTATACATCGATCGGCGCCGATAATTCCGGGCGTAATGCGCTGGAATGGGGGCTTTACGGTGTGCCCGAAACCTATGTCGTCGATGCCGACGGCAATGTGACATTTCGCTTTGCCGGGCCGATCACGGCCAGCATCATGGAAAGCACGATCCTGCCAGAGATCGAAAAGGCGCGCCGCTAGGCCTGGATCAACAGCAGCAGCGCGGTGGCGCCCACAAGGATCTCGGGCAGGGGCAGCGGGATAAGGCGAAGCAATCTGATCATCGGTCGGGGATAGCCGGGATGTGGTTAACAACCGGTTAACTCCGGCGGCACCTGAAAGGAAAAACCCCAGAGCAGGCTCTGGGGTTTTTGTTTTGTATCGGCGATTTATGCCTTGGCGAGGTTGCGCAGCACGTAATGCAGCACGCCGCCGTTTTCGAGATATTCGATCTCGACCGCCGTATCGATCCGGCTTTTCAACTGAATCGTTTTCACGGTGCCATCGGCATAGGTGATCGTGCACGGCACAAGGCTGAGCGGATTGATATCGCCTTCCAGCCCCTCGATGGTGATCTCCTCATCGCCTTTGAGGCCCAGCGATTTGCGGGTCTCGCCTTCGGTGAATTCAAACGGGATCACCCCCATACCCACCAGATTCGAGCGGTGAATCCGCTCAAAGCTCTCGGCGATCACGGCTTTGACGCCCAAAAGGTTGGTGCCTTTGGCCGCCCAGTCACGGCTGGAACCCGCGCCATATTCGATCCCGCCAAAGATCACCAGCGGGGTGCCCGCGTCCTGATAGGCCATCGAGGCATCAAAGATCGACGTTTGCTGTCCGTCCGGCCCAAGCGTATAGCCGCCTTCGACGCCATCGAGCATTTCATTGCGGATGCGGATATTGGCGAATGTGCCGCGCATCATGATTTCATGGTTGCCCCGGCGCGAGCCGTAGCTGTTGAAATCCTTGGGCGCCACCTGCCGGTCGGTCAGATATTGTCCGGCGGGGGTGGTGGGTTTGAACGAACCCGCGGGCGAAATGTGGTCGGTGGTGATCATGTCACCCAGCACCGCCAACACCCGCGCATGGCGGATATTGGAAATCGTGCCCGGTTCCTTGGCCATGCCCTGGAAATAGGGCGGGTTCTGGATATAGGTCGAGGTGGCGGGCCAATCATAGGTCTCGCTGTCGGTGGTCTCGACCGCCTGCCAACGTTCGTCGCCCTTGAACACATCGGCATATTTCGCCTGAAACGCTTCGCGCGTCACGGTTTTATGGACCAGATCGGCAATTTCCTGATTAGTGGGCCAGATATCCCGAAGATAGACATCGCGCCCCTCGCGGTCTTGCCCGATCGGGTCGCGGGTCAGGTTGATGTTCAGATCGCCCGCAATCGCATAGGCCACCACCAGCGGCGGCGAGGCGAGGAAGTTCGCCCGCACATCCGGCGAAATCCGCCCTTCAAAGTTACGGTTGCCCGACAGAACGGCGGTCGCGACCAGATCATTGTCATGGATCGCCTTGGTGATCGCCGGATCGCCCAGCGGGCCCGAGTTGCCGATACAGGTGGTGCAGCCATAGCCCACAAGGTTGAACCCCAGCGCATCAAGATCTTCCTGAAGCCCCGCGGCCTCCAGATATTCGCCCACAACCTGCGAACCCGGCGCAAGCGAGGTCTTGACCCAGGGTTTCGATGTCAGCCCCAGCGCGCGCGCCTTGCGCGCCACCAATCCGGCGCCGATCATCACATAGGGGTTTGATGTGTTGGTGCATGATGTGATCGCGGCAATCACGACCGAGCCGTCGCGGATCGTGTAATCCGCGCCCTCGACCGCGGCGACCTTGCGGCAATCGCGCGGCGGGGCCAGCACGCTCCCGCCTTCATCCGCCATTTCCTGCGCATCGGGCGAAACATCCACCCCGCGATAAGAGGCCACCACCTTGTAGAAGGCGCGGGCGGAATCGGTCAGGGGCAGGTAATCTTGCGGCCGTTTCGGGCCGGAAATGGCGGGCACGATTTCGGCCATATCCAGATGCAGCGTATCGGTATAGATCGGATTGTAATCCGCCCCGCGCCAGAAACCGTTTGCCTTGGCATAGGCCTCGACCAGCGCGATGCGGTCTTCGTCCCGGCCGGTGTTGCGCAGGTAACGCAGGGTCTCATCGTCAATCGGGAAGAATCCGCAGGTGGCGCCATATTCGGGCGCCATGTTGGCAATCGTGGCGCGGTCCGCCAGCGGCAGGTGATCCAGCCCTTCGCCGTAGAATTCCACGAATTTGCCGACCACGCCTTTTTGGCGCAGCATCTGCACCACCTTCAGCACCAGATCGGTGGCGGTCGTGCCCTCGACCATCCGGCCGGTCAGTTTGAAGCCCACCACTTCGGGGATCAGCATCGAGACCGGCTGCCCCAGCATCGCGGCCTCGGCCTCGATCCCGCCGACGCCCCAGCCGAGCACGGCAAGGCCGTTCACCATCGTGGTGTGGCTGTCGGTGCCCACCAGCGTGTCGGGGTAGGCCACTTCCACGCCGTTCTGATCGGTATCGGTCCAGACCGTCTGGGCCAGATATTCCAGGTTCACCTGATGGCAGATCCCGGTGCCCGGCGGCACAACGCGGAAATTTTCAAACGCTTTCTGGCCCCATTTCAGGAACTGATAGCGTTCCATGTTGCGCTCATATTCCAGATCGACGTTACGCTGAAACGCGCGGGGATTGCCGAATTCGTCGATCATCACCGAATGGTCGATCACCAGATCCACCGGGTTCAGCGGGTTGATTTTCTGGGCGTCACCACCCAAGGCCTTGATCCCGTCGCGCATTGCGGCCAGATCGACCACCGCGGGCACGCCGGTGAAATCCTGCATCAGCACGCGCGCGGGGCGATAGGCAATTTCGCGCGGGTTCTGGCCACCATTCGCGGCCCATTCGCCAAAGGCGCGGATATCGTCAACCGAGACCGAAAAGCCGCCATCCTCAAACCGCAACAGGTTTTCCAACACCACCTTGAGCGCGGCGGGCAAGCGCGAAAAATCGCCCAATCCCGCAGCCTGCGCGGCCTCGATGGAATAATAGGCAATCGTCTTGCCATTGACGCTGAGGTCTTTGCGGGTTTTTGTGCTGTCTTGTCCGACGGTAACGGTCATTTGGCCTGGCCTCGTTCGTGGTGGCGGGGATCATTCTGTGCTGCTTTTGGCCTAGTCGCGCGGCGCAATCAAGGGGGCAGCGGCAATTTCTGTATACCATTGTGCACCAAATGCGCCGATAAGGCCAGCCATGGGAAATCTTCTCGCAAAACCTTGATTGGCGGGCTGGCAAAGGGAAGGGTAGGTGTTAAGAACCGAGCCGCGGGGCAGAGAGGGATATTTCATGCAAAGAGCGAGTGCCGCATTCGTCATCGCCATCGGGCTGGGGGCAGGGCTGGCGGATACGGGAACGGCGGGCGACGGCCCCGTGGTGATCGAGCTTTTCACCTCGCAGGGCTGTGTTTCTTGCCCGCCGGCCGATGCGCATCTGGCCGAACATCTGGCCGGGCGCGATGATGTGATCGCGCTGGCGCTGCATGTGGATTATTGGGATTATATCGGCTGGGAAGATGCCTTTGCGCGGCCCGAATTCACGCTTCGGCAGAAAAGCTATGCCCACGCCAATGGCAATCGCACGATCTATACCCCGCAGATGATCGTGGGCGGGCGCGATATGGTGGCCGGATTTCGCCCCATGCAACTTGCCGAACGGATCGCCGAGCATCGCGCCCAACCCGATACGGTGGTGCTAAGCGCGCGGCTTATGGGCGACGGCATGGTCGAAATCGTGGCGCGCCGGACCGAGGCGGCGCTGCCCGATGCGATGACCGTGCAGCTTGTGCGCTATATGCCCCAGCGCGAAGTTTCGATCACGCGGGGGGAAAATGCGGGGCGCACGATCGTTTACGCCAATATCGTTACCGATTGGCAACAGGTGGATCACTGGGACGGGCGCGCCGATTACACCTCACAGGTGCCCGCCCCGGGCGATGCGCCGGCGGCCGTAATCATTCAGGCCGAAGGGCCGGGGCCGGTGATCGCGGCGGCCATGGCACGCTAGCGATCTTTGGCCAGCGGCGTTTCATCCGGGCGCGTGGCCATGCGGGCCTGACGCGCGGGCTTCCAGCGGCGGTGAATCCAGAACCATTGCTCGGGGTGGCGGCGGGTAATCGCCTCAAGGCTGTCATTCGCGGCCTGGGTCATGGCATGGGCATCGCTATGGGCAATGGGGTTTTCCACGATCAGGCGAAAGCTGATCCCGTCGGGTTGGCGCACCCCGTAAATCGGGATGAACAGCGCATCATAGCGCAGCGCCAGTTCCGCCGCCGAAAGCGCCGTGGGCGCGGGTTTGCCAAAGAACGTTAGCGCCGCGCCATGGGCCATGAATTGATCGATCAACAGCGCCGCCGTGCCCCCCGCGCGCAGATAACGCAGCAATTGCGCATAGCCCGCGCGGTCGCGCGCGAACAGGTTTTCGCCGGTCTGCGCCATGGCGGCCACGTAATGTTCGTTGAAATAGGGGTTTTTCATCGGGTTATAAAGCGCACCCGTGGGCAGGCCCACGGCCTGCAGCGCGGCGCGCGGCGCCAGATAATTGCCAAAATGCCCGGTAACGATAACGATGGGGCGGTTCGCGGCCTTGGCCGCGTGCAGGGCTGCGACGCCCGGCCCCTCAAGGCTGGCATCGGCCAGCCGCCCAAGGAATTCATCGGCGGAATACATCTCGGCCAGCGTGCGCCCGACATTATCGGGCACGGCCCGCATCAGGCGGCGCACTTCGGGCTGCGGCAATTCGGGCCAGACATGGGCAAGATTGGCCCGCACGCGCCGGTCATAACCCGCCAAAGGCGCGATGATCCGCGCCATCAGCCAGCCCATCAGCGCCACCCGGCGCGGATAGGGCAGCCAGCGGATCAGGCCCAGCAGCGCGCGAAAGGCCAGATCTTCGGCGCGGTAAAGGACATTATGAAGTCGGGCCATGGCTTTCTCGGTCATCAGGGGCGACAGGGCGCGGCTGAGAAATAACCACCGAGGCCGCCGATCACAAGCAGGCGGGTGTGGCAAGGATGACCGCGCCGGCCAGCACACACCCGTGACGCGTGATGCGTGATGGGGCGATGTGGCAGAAACGACCCTAATCGTCGTCGTCGGTGATCAGGAAGATCTCGCCCTCGGCCTCAAGCGCGCGGATGGCTGCGACGACGCCGGACATGGCCTCTTCGGCATCTTTGGGGCGGATCTGGCCCGCGTCTTTCATTTCTTCGCGCAGATTGTCGGCCATGCGTTGGGATATGTTGGAAAGGATGAAATTCGTCGTGGCCGCATTGGCATCACCGGCGCCTGCCAAGGCGCGCACCAGCGTTTCCTGATCGATATCGCGAATGATTTTCGGGATATCGCGCGGGGCGATACGGGTGGCGATATTGCCATAGGTAAAGATCGATTTGCGCACTTGTTCGGCAAAGGCCTGATCGGTTTCATCAAGACCTGCCAGCACATCATCGCGGGTTGCAGCCGGCGAGGAATTCAGGATCGCGCCGACACGGTTGACCGGCCCGTCGACAAAGGCGGGTGTCGGCAGCGCATCAAGCTGGCCCAGCAGCGATATGCCGATTTTACGCACGATATCGGGGGCGATGCCACCGGTAAGCGAAATCGCATAGGTGATCTTGCGCGCGCGATCACCGGGCAACATGCCCAGCAATTCGGCGGCCTTGGACACTTTGAGCTTGGCAAGCAGGATGGCCCCCACCTCGACCGCCTCATCGGTCAGAACGGGCAAAAGCCGCGCGGATTCCAGATCGCAGATCCGTTCCCATGGATCGCCGGTAAAGGCAAAACCCGCCTGTTTGCGCAATCGCGCCACCGTAGCGGGGGAAATCGCCCCTTCAAGCAGCCCAAGCGCCCCTTCGAGCCCGCCGGGAAATGACAGGCCGATGCGTGACAATTCATCAAGAAATTCATCCACCACCGCCGCCAGCGTATCATGATCGATATGGCGCAGACTGCCCATTTGATGGGTGAGTTCGATCTGCATATCTTCGGGCAGGCGGTCGAGCGAGAGATCCGCCCCTTCGGACAGCAGCAGCCGCACGACGATCGCGGCTTTTTGTTTTTGCGACATGATCCGGCGCGGCGGCGGCGCGGCAAAGGGCGGGATCGAATCATCAAAGGGCGAAAGGGCGGTCAAGGGCGGCTCCTGCATCATCGGTGCCGCCAGCCTGACCGAACCGGGTTAATATCCGGTATCGCGCGACATTATTTAGCCAAAAACCCGCGCGAAAATCGTATCGACATGTTTGGTGTGATAGCCGAGATCGAATTTTTCCTCGATTTCCGCGGCGCTGAGCGCGGCGGTGACTTCGGCATCGGCCAGCAATTCGGTTTTGAAATCAGCGCCTTGTTCCCAGACCTTCATCGCGTTGCGCTGCACCAGCCGGTAGGCGTCTTCGCGGCTGGCACCGGCCTGGGTGAGCGCCAGCAGCACCCGCTGGCTCATCACCAGCCCGCGGAATTTGTTCATGTTGGCCAGCATGTTATCGGGATAGATCACCAGCTTGTCGATCACCGAGGTGAGCCGCGCGAGGGCGAAATCCAGCGTCACGGTGGTATCGGGGCCGATGTTGCGCTCGACCGAGGAATGCGAGATGTCGCGCTCATGCCAGAGCGCCACGTTTTCCAGCGCCGGCACCACCGCCATGCGCACGAGGCGCGCAAGACCGGTAAGATTTTCGGTCAGCACCGGGTTGCGCTTGTGGGGCATGGCGGAAGAGCCCTTCTGCCCGGCGGAGAAGAATTCCTCGGCCTCCAGCACCTCGGTGCGCTGCATGTGGCGGATTTCGATGGCGATGTTCTCGATGGAGGACGCCACCACGCCCATGGTGGCGAAGAAGGCAGCATGGCGGTCGCGGGGGATCACCTGGGTGCTGATCGGCTCGGGGGTGAGGCCGAGCTTGGCGCAGACATGTTCCTCCACCCGCGGATCGATATTGGCGAAGGTGCCGACAGCGCCGGAAATCGCGCCGGTGGCGATTTCCGCCCGGGCGGCTTTCATCCGGGCAAGGTTGCGATCCATCTCGGCATAGAAGCGGGCGAAGGTGAGGCCCATGGTGGTGGGCTCGGCATGGATGCCGTGGCTGCGGCCGATGCGGACGGTATCCTTGTGCTCATGGGCGCGGCGCTTGAGGGCTGCGAGCAGGGCCTCCAGATCGGCGATCAGGATATCGGCGGCGCGGGTAAGCTGGATGTTGAAGCAGGTATCGAGCACGTCGGAGCTGGTCATGCCTTGGTGGACGAAGCGGGCCTCATCGGCGCCGATATGCTCGGCCAGATGGGTGAGGAAGGCGATGACATCATGCTTGGTGACGGCCTCGATCTCATCGATGCGGGCGATGTCGAATTCGGCGTCTTTGGCCTTCCAGACGGCTTCGGCATTGGCGCGGGGGATGGTGCCGAGATCGGCCATGGCATCGCAGGCATGGGCCTCGATCTCATACCAGATGCGGAATTTGGTCTCGGGCGACCAGATGGCAACCATTTCGGGGCGGGAATAGCGGGGGATCATCGCGGGCAGCTTTCGATTGATGGATTTTTTCCCGTCTTAGCGGCGCATGTCCGGGCCGGCAAGGGGATGGGCAAAGGCGCGCGCGCGGTTTAGGCTGGGGATATGCGTGATTTGAACGATTTCACCGGCAACTGGGATCTGACCCGTGAGATCGTCGATTTCACCGGCGGCCCGGTTGCGCGGTTGATCGGGCAGGCGGTGATCCGCGCCGGTATCGGGCCGCAGGGCCAGCCGGGCCTGTGGTTTGCCGAGGATGGCTGGCTCACACTGGCCGATTATGCGCCGATCCGCGCGACGCGGCGCTATTTCTGGCAGGCGGGCGCTGGGGGCATTGCCGTCAGTTTTGACGATGGCAGGCCGTTTCACAGTTTCGATCCCGCTGTGGATCACCCCGAGGCCGCGCATGATTGCGCGCCCGATCATTATCATGTGCGCTATGATTTCAGCGCATGGCCGAATTGGCGCGCGGATTGGCGCGTGCGCGGCCCGGCCAAGGATTATGAAAGCCGTTCGCGCTTTGCGCGGGCGGCATGAGCTCTTGCGAAACGGCGGGCGCTGGGGCAAAACCGCCCCACATGAACAGGAGAACGGGACATGGCAGTGGTAATGAAAGACAGCGTCTTGGCCGAGACCTTTGGCCCCACCGAGGGCGCGATGCTGCGGGTAAAGCAGGCGCTTTTGGTGATGGTTGGTATCGTGTTTCTGGCAGTTGCGGCAAAGATCAAGGTCTCGATCATGCCGGTATCGCCCGTGGCGATCAGCCTCGGCACATTCGCGGTGCTGACCATCGGCGCTGCTTATGGGCCGCGTCTGGGGTTGGCCACTATCATGGGCTGGCTGGTGCTGGGCGCGCTGGGGATGGATGTGTTTCAAAGTTCATCCGCGCAGGCCAACGGGCTGACCTATATGATGGGCACGACGGGTGGCTATCTGGTGGGTTATGCGCTGGCGGCGCTGGCACTGGGCTGGGCGGCGCGCGCGGGCTGGGATCGCTCGGTCGGGCGCATGGCGCTGGCGATGCTGGCGGGCAACGTGATCCTCTATGTGCCGGGGATGCTGTGGCTGGGCTATCTGATCGCGGGCGGCATGTATGATGCCGGGGGCTTTGACAGCGTTGCTGCACAAACACTGGCCTGGGGGCTGACGCCGTTTCTGATCGGTGATGCGCTGAAACTGGCGCTGGCGGCGATGCTGCTGCCGGCCCTGTGGAAGCTGGTGGGCAAAGCCCGCGCATAACGTTCGGGTTTGCGAGAAGTTGGAAGGGGCGTGGCCGAGGCCGCGCCCTTTTTGTTTGGGCGATGGTGCAAGGGTTGTGGGCGGCTTGCGGCGGGATATGACAATCTGCGTCGCGCCCTTGGCGCGTGCGGGAGCCTCCGGCGGGGATATTTGGATCAAGTAGAAGCCGGGGGAAGCGGTCCGGCGGGCGTTGTGATTGTGGCGGAGGCGGGTGCCTTGGCCGAGGTGAGCGAGGACGTGTTCGGCGGAGGCTGGGCGGGGGCGCTGCTGTTGCCGGGGTTGTGGACGCTGGTGGGCAAGGCCCGCGCCCCAGGGGTTTGTAAGAGGTTGGAACGGATTATCGTCCGGGCGGGCATCTCGGGTGACGTGAGAGGGCGCGCGTTTGGCGTCGGGTCGAGAACGTGAGGGGCGCGGGTGGTCTGGTTGTAGGAGGCCGGGTGCGCGGAAGGTGTAAGGCGGGCGGCAATGGAAAGGGCGCCGCGTGGGCGCCCTTTTGTCTGGCTGCGTGATCAGCAGCTATAATACATTTTGTATTCGATCGGATGCGGCGTGTGCTCATAGGCATAGACTTCCTGCCATTTCAGCTCGGCATAGGCATCGATCTGATCCTTGGTGAACACATCGCCTGCGAGCAGGAATTCGTAATCGCTTTCCAGCTCGGCCAGGGCTTCGCGCAGGCTGCCGCAGACCGTGGGGATCGAGGCCAGTTCTTCGGGCGGCAGATCATAGAGATCCTTGTCCGACGAGGGGCCGGGGTCGATCTTGTTGCGGATACCGTCAAGGCCCGCCATCAGCAGCGCGGCAAAGCACAGATAGGGATTGGCGGCAGGGTCGGGAAAGCGGGCCTCGACCCGTTTGGCCTTGGGCGATTCCGCCCATGGAATGCGCACCGCCCCCGAACGGTTCGAGGCCGAATAGGCCCGCAGCACCGGCGCCTCGAACCCCGGGATCAGGCGTTTGTAGCTGTTGGTGGACGGGTTGGTAAAGGCGTTCAAGGCTTTGGCATGTTTCAAGATGCCGCCGATGAAATAGAGCGCCTCCTGGCTCAGATCCGCATAGCGATCGCCGGCAAAGAGGGGCCGGCCGTCTTTCCAGATCGACATGTTCACATGCATGCCGCTGCCATTGTCGCCCGAAATCGGTTTGGGCATGAAGGTTGCGGATTTGCCATAAGCCTGCGCGACATTATGGACGACATATTTGTATTTCTGGATCTCATCGGCCTGTTTGGTCAGGGTGCCGAACACCAGCCCCAGTTCATGCTGGCAAGAGGCCACTTCGTGGTGGTGTTTATCCACCTTCATCCCCAGTCGCTTCATGGTAGACAGCATTTCGCTGCGGATATCATGGCCGTCATCGATGGGATTGACCGGGAAATAGCCGCCCTTCACGCCGGGGCGGTGGCCGGTATTGCCCATTTCATATTCCGTGTCCGAATTCCACGCCGCATCGACCGCATCGACCTGAAACGCCACCTTGTTCATGCTGACGGCAAAGCGCACATCGTCGAACAGGAAAAATTCCGCTTCGGGGCCGAAATAGGCGGTATCGCCGATGCCCGAGGCGATCAGATAGGCCTCGGCCTTTTCGGCGGTGCCGCGCGGATCGCGCGAATAGGGCTCGCCCGTGTCGGGTTCGGCGACCGAACAATGGATGCATAGGGTGCGTTCGGCATAAAACGGATCAATATAGGCGCTTTCGGTATCGGGGATCAGCTTCATGTCGGATTGGTCGATGGTTTTCCAGCCGGCAATCGATGATCCGTCGAACATGAAGCCATCTTCGAGAAAGGCTTCGTCCACCTCATCGACGATCACGGTCACGTGCTGAAGTTTGCCATGCGGATCGGTAAAGCGGATATCGACATATTCGATGCCTTCGTCCTGAATGGTCTGAAGAACGGTCTCGATGCTCATGATGGTCTATGCCTTTCTGAATGTCTTGCGCGGGGTTCAGAGCGCTTCTTCGCCCGATTCGCCGGTGCGGATGCGGATCGCCTGTTCGACGGGCGAGACGAAAATCTTGCCATCGCCGATTTTATCGGTGCGCGCGGCGGCGATGATCGCCTCGATCGCGGCATCGACCATATCATCGGCCAGAACCACTTCGATTTTCACTTTGGGCAGAAAATCGACGACATATTCGGCGCCGCGATAGAGTTCGGTATGGCCTTTTTGACGGCCAAACCCCTTGACCTCGACGACGGACAGGCCCTGAACGCCCACTTCTTGCAAGGCCTCTTTGACCTCGTCGAGTTTGAATGGCTTGATGATCGCTTCGATCTTTTTCATCGGACGACTCCTTTTGGCTGCTGGATTGGTTCAGACCACTTCTCAGCGTCACTCACAATTGGCTAAGCTGGCAAGATGGGGGATGGGCCGGGTTTTCGGGCGGTTGTGGTGAATATTTGGGCGATGTGGCGATAAAATGGGCAAATTGATAAGCGACGGGCCGCTCGCAGCCCTGCTGGCCAAGCATGAGGGGCAGCACAAATATGATCACGGCCATGCGCTGATTGTGGCCGGCGGGCCCGGCACGGGCGGAGCGGCGCGGTTGGCGGCACGCGGCGCCCTGCGGATTGGCGCGGGCTTGGTGACGGTGGCCTGCCCCGAAGCGGCGCTGGTGGAAAATGCGGCGCAGCTTACGGCGATCATGCTCGCGGTGGCCGAGGGCGCGGCGGATCTGGCGGCGGTGCTCGATGACCGGCGGTTCAATGCGCTTGGCCTTGGGCCGGGGCTGGGGCTGGCGCGGGCGCGCGATCTGGTGCCCGTGGCGCTGGCGGCGGGGCGGGGCTGCGTGCTGGATGCCGATGCGATCAGCGCATGGGCGGATGCGCCGGACCGATTGTTCGCGGCGCTGCACGGAAATGTGGTGCTGACGCCGCATGGTGGCGAATTCGCGCAGCTTTTCCCCGATTTGGCCCAAAGGCTTGCGGAAGATACGGCGCGGGCCGATGTCGTGCGCGCGGCGGCGGCGCGGGCCGGTGCGGTGGTGCTGTTGAAAGGCGCGCAGACGGTGATCGCGGCGCCGGACGGGCAGGTCGTGGTGCATCGGGCTATGGGCGCGCAGGCGGTGCCGTGGTTGGCCACCGCGGGGGCGGGCGATGTGCTGACGGGGTTTATCGCCGGGCTGATGGCGCGCGGGGCAGGGCCGCTGCAGGCGGCAGAGGCGGCGAGTGTGCTGCATGCGCGGGCCGCGCGCAAATTTGGCCCCGGGTTGATCGCCGAAGATTTGCCCGAGGCGCTGCCGGCGGTGTTTCGCGATCTGGGCCTGTGACCCAGCAGAATTTCCGCGCCGGGGGCGATTTGCTCTTACACCGGGGCGGGGGCTTTGCTACAAGGCGCGCCGATGCGGGTGTGGCGAAATTGGCAGACGCACCAGATTTAGGTTCTGGCGCCGCAAGGCGTGGGGGTTCAAGTCCCTCCACCCGCACCAACCCAGCGCGATGGTCATTTGCGCAAGTTTCCCCATTTCGCCTTGCGTGGGCGCGGTTGCGTCAATAGAACGGCGGCAGATTTCCACGGGGCTGCGGTTGTGCAGCCGTCATGAGACGTAGAAGGACGCCAGAATGCAGGTCACAGAGACCCTCAAAGAAGGTCTGAAGCGCGGCTATCAGATCACTGTCACCGCCGCCGAGCTGGAGGCCAAAGTCACCGAAAAGCTGCTTGAGACCCAACCGGGCATCGAGATGAAGGGCTTTCGCAAGGGCAAGGTGCCGCTGGCATTGCTGCGCAAGCAATTCGGCGACCGGATGCTGGGCGAGGCCATCGATGAAACGGTGGACAAGGCGATCAACCAGCATTTCGAATCAACCGGCGACCGCGCCGCATTGCGCCCCGAAGTGGCGATGACCGATCCCGAATGGAAACAGGGCGATGATGTGGTCGTCAACGTGCAATACGAAGCGCTGCCCGATGTGCCGGAAACCGATCTGACGGCTGTGTCGCTGGAACGTCTGGTGGTCAAGGCCACCGAAGCGGAAATCGACGAAGCGCTGAGCGGCCTTGCCAAATCCGCCCAGAATTTCGAGGATCGCCCCGAGGGCGAGAAATCGCAAGATGGCGATCAGGTCGTCATCGATTTCACCGGCAAGGTGGATGGCGAGACCTTTGATGGCGGCTCGGCCACGGATTATCCGCTGGTTCTGGGTTCGAACAGCTTTATCCCCGGTTTTGAAGAACAGCTTGTGGGCCATGCGGTTGGCGATGAAGTGGCGGTTAAAGTCACCTTTCCCGAGCAATATGGCGCCGCCCATCTGGCCGGCAAGGAAGCGGTTTTCGATTGCGTGGTCAAAGGCGTGAAAACCGCCGAAGAAGCCCCGGTCGATGACGAACTGGCCAAGAAATTCGGTGCCGAGGATCTGGGCGATCTGCGCGGGCAATTGACCGCCCGGATCGAGGCTGAATATGCCGGCGCAAGCAGGGCGCTGCTGAAACGTGCGCTGCTGGATGCGCTGGATGGGGCAGTCAAGTTTGACCTGCCCGAGGGGCTGGTCACCGCCGAAGCCGGGCAGATTGCCCATCAGCTTTGGCACGAAGAAAACCCCGAGGTGCATGATCACAACCACGATGCGATCGAACCCACCGACGAGCATCGCAGCCTTGCCGAACGCCGGGTGCGTCTTGGTCTGTTGCTGGCCGAACTGGGCCGCAAGAATGAGGTCGAAGTGACCGATGCGGAATTGACCCAGGCGGTGATGAACCAAGCGCGGCAATATCCGGGGCAAGAGCGTGAATTCTTTGAATTCGTTCAGCAAAACCCCCAGATGCGTCAGCAGCTTCAGGCCCCGATCTTTGAAGACAAGGTGGTGGACTGGATTTTCACCCAAGCCAGTGTGAGCGAAAAGCCGGTGTCCAAAGAGGAACTGGAAGCCGCGCTTAAGGCACTGGAAGAAGAAGAATAAGACATCTTGTATGTCGTTTTGAAAAGGCCACCTTCGGGTGGCCTTTTTGTTTGGCCCGGCGATGTGGCAACAAAAAACCGCCCCGAAGGGCGGCTTTTCAGATCATGGGAAGGCGATCAGGCCTGATCTTCGTCGTCGTCGTCGGATGCGGCGCCGCCGATATCGTCAAACAGTTCCGAAATTTCGAAATCGGCTGCGGCCTCTTCTTCGGCGGCAAGCTGCTGGATCGATTTACCGGATGCCTGAAGCTCGGCCTCTTCGGGCGAGCGGGCGACGTTCAGGGTGATCGTGACCTCGACTTCGGGGTGCAGAACCACGGTGACTTCGTGCAGGCCCAGTTCCTTGATCGGGGCGCTGAGCACGATCTGCTTGCGATCGACGGTGAAACCGGCCTCGGCCGAGGCATCGGCCGCATCGCGCGGCGTGACCGAACCGTAAAGCGCGCCCGAATCGGATGCAGAGCGGATCACGACGAATTGCTGACCGTCGAGCTTGCCGGCAATCGCATCGGCCTCTTTCTTGGTTTCCAGGTTTTGCGCCTCAAGCTGCGCTTTCTGGTTTTCGAAGGCGGCGATATTTGCCTTGGAGGCGCGCAGGGCCTTGTTTTGCGGCAACAGGAAATTGCGCGCATAACCGGGTTTGACCGACACGATTTCGCCCATCTGGCCCAGTTTGGCCACGCGTTCGAGAAGGATAACGTCCATTGGTCTGCTCCTTATTTCACGGCATAGGGCAGCAGGGCGAGAAAGCGGGCGCGTTTGATCGCGCGGGCCAGCTCACGCTGCTTTTTGGCCGAAACGGCGGTGATGCGCGAGGGCACGATTTTGCCACGCTCGGAGATATAGCGCTGCAACAGGCGCGTGTCTTTGTAGTCAATTTTGGGTGCGTTGTCGCCCGAGAATGGGCAGACTTTGCGGCGACGGAAAAACGGTTTATTTGCCATGACTTGTGTTCCTTACCTGATGTTGCGGATCAACGACGCTCGCGGCGTTCGCCGCGGTCGGAACGGTCGCCGCGCTCATCACGCTTTTGCATCTGGACCGAGGGAAGTTCGTCATGGGCATCGACCTTGATGGTCAGCACGCGCATCACGTCATCATGAAGCCGCATCAGGCGCTCCATTTCCTGAACGGCGCCGGCGGGCGCGTCGGAACGCATGAAGGCATAATGGCCTTTGCGGTTCTTGTTGATCTTGTAGGCCATGGTTTTGACGCCCCAATACTCGCTATCCACGAGTTGGCCGCCATTGTCGGCAAGGACGGTGCCAAAATGTTCGATAAGGCCTTCGGCTTGCGTGTTGGAAAGATCCTGACGCGCGATCATGACATGCTCATAAAGCGGCATGTGTGCTCCATTTCTGTTTGAACGCATTTCATAGGGCCGGATCTTACCTTCCGCGATCCGCCCACGAGAGTCTGCGTTGTTTTCGATACCTTGCGGAAGGGTTGGCGCGTTATACAGCCGCGGGGCACAGGTTCAAGCCCCCCGATGGGTCGCAGGATGCGAATAATCGCTTATTCTTGCCCTAATGCTGCCGTTTTTGCGCAAAATGTTAAGCAAAGGTTGCGAAGCTGCAGGGAGCAGGCCATGCGCGTAGTATCACCAGCCGAAATCATCCGCGCCCGGGCCGTGCGGCAGGCGGGGCCGTTGCCGGGCGATGTGAGCGTGCGCACCACCGCCTGGGGCTATGTCGTGCAGGGCAACGGCGCGGCCGCACGGCGCGCGCCATTGGTGGAAATTGTGGCAAGCGGCATGGGGCTTTTGCTGGTGATGCTGGCGGCGGGGCAGTGGTTTTTCACCGACGCAGGCGTATTGCCGGCGTTCAAATTTGGCGCGAGCCTGGCATTCGCGCTGCTGGGCGGGGTGTTGATCTGGTATGCGCAGCGTGGACGCCTGCCCGAAGTGCAGGTGGATCTGGCGCGGCGTGCGCTGCGTTTTGGCACGCGCAACCGGCATGGGCGGTTTCACCTGGCCCAGATCGTGCCCTTTGCCCATGTGGGCAGTGTGTTTGTCTATCGTATGCGCGCGGGCATGGGGCCAAGCCGGCTTTATCTACGCCACCGCGATACGCAAAACGTGACCGAGATCGCGCAGGGCAGCGCCCCGGCGATGGAGGCGCTGCTGGCGCGAATCGGAGGCGATATTACGGGCTGATGCGGCCTTGGCGCTTTACGCAACCCGGACTGGTTGTTAGACCCTGCCCAATATTGAGGAGGCAGAGCAATGACCCGAGCATTCGTATTTCCCGGACAAGGCGCGCAGGCGATCGGCATGGGCCGGGCACTGGCCGAAACCTATCCCGCCGCCGCCGCCGTGTTCCAAGAGGTCGATGACGCTTTGGGCGAAAAGCTCAGCACATTGATCTGGGACGGTGATCTGCAGGAACTGACGCTGACGCAAAACGCCCAGCCGGCGCTGATGGCCACCTCGATCGCGGCGCTGCGCGCGCTTGAGGCCGAGGGGGTATCGATCGACGGGGCGCGGTTCGTGGCGGGCCATTCGCTGGGCGAATATTCGGCGCTGACGGCGGCGGGGGCGATTGCGCTGGCGGATGCGGCGCGGCTGCTGCGTATTCGGGGCCGGGCGATGCAGGATGCGGTGCCTGTGGGTGTGGGCGCGATGGCGGCGCTGCTGGGGCTTGATTTCGATGCGGCCAGTGCCGTTGCGCGCGAAGCCGCGCAGGGGCAAGTTTGCCAGGCGGCCAATGATAACGATCCGGCGCAGGTGGTGGTATCCGGCCACCGCGAAGCGGTCGAGCGCGCGGTTGAGATCGCCAAGGCGCGCGGCGCCAAGCGGGCGGTAATCCTGCCGGTATCGGCGCCGTTTCATTGCGCGCTGATGCAACCTGCCGCCGATGTGATGGCCACCGCTTTGGCCGAAGTCCAGATCGCTGCGCCGCGTGTGCCCCTGGTCGCCAATGTCACCGCCGAGGCCGTGACCGGCACACCCGATGAGATCCGCGCCCGGCTGGTGCAACAGGTGACCGGCGTGGTGCGCTGGCGTGAAAGCGTGCTGTGGATGGCCGGACAGGGGATCACCAGCATCTGGGAAATCGGCGCGGGCAAAGCGCTGAGCGGCATGGTCCGTCGGATTGACAAACAAATTGAATGCCTTGCGATTGGCGAGCCGGGCGATATCGCCAAGGCCGCAGGCTCGGTCTAGTTAAAGGAACCATCAGAATGTTTGATTTGACGGGAAAGAACGCGCTGGTCACCGGCGCATCGGGCGGCATTGGCGCGCAGATTGCCAAGGCGCTGCATGGCGCGGGCGCGACGGTGGCGCTATCGGGCACACGGGTGCAGCCGCTGCAGGAATTGGCGGATGAGCTGGGCAGCCGCGCATATGTGCTGGCCTGCGATCTGGGCGATGCGGCCGCGGTCGAGGCCTTGCCCAAATCGGCGGCCGAGGCGATGGGGTCGCTGGATATTCTGGTCAACAATGCCGGCATCACCCGCGACAATCTGTTCATGCGCATGTCGGATGAGGAATGGTCGCAGGTGCTGGATGTGAACCTGACGGCGACGATGCGGCTGTGTCGGGGCGCGATCCGGGGAATGATGAAGGCGCGCTGGGGTCGGATCATCAATATATCGTCGGTCGTGGGGACCATGGGCAATCCGGGGCAGGCGAATTATGCCGCATCCAAAGCCGGGCTGGTCGGCATGTCGAAATCCATCGCCCATGAGGTCGCGTCGCGCGGGATCACGGTCAATTGCGTGGCGCCCGGGTTTATTGCCACCGCCATGACCGACAAGCTCAATGAAACGCAGCGCGCGGCGATTCTGGGGCAGGTGCCCGCCGGGCGGATGGGCGATGCGGGGGAAATCGCGGCCGCCGTGCTCTATCTGGCGAGCGTTGAGGCCGCTTATACGACGGGTGCGGTGTTGCATGTCAATGGCGGGATGGCGATGCCATAGGAAATTTTGTCATTAAAAACTGTTGGATACGCGGTGAAGTTCATGCACGTGTCGCGCGACTGTTCCGGCAAAAAACAGCCTCAGGGCGCAAGGCTGATTGACAATTTCGTGAGATAAACAGATCAGTTGCCCCCGCTGCAAGAGGTGCGGACCGGTTGGACAAATCGTTTGCCATGGTCGCGCATTGTGCTATAGGGCGGCGAAAGTTACGGCGGGCTGCATATGTGGGCCGGCGTGTCCCGCCTTCTTGCGGGGATGATCGGCCGCAAGGCCAAAAGCAAGAGCGGGCCTGGTCCCGTAGGTAACGTGAGGAACAACCATGAGCGATATCGCAGATCGCGTGAAGAAAATCGTCGTCGAGCACCTCGGTGTGGAAGAGGACAAGGTCACGGAAAGTGCCTCGTTCATCGACGATCTGGGCGCTGACAGCCTCGATACCGTTGAGCTGGTGATGGCGTTTGAAGAAGAATTCGGTATCGAAATTCCTGATGACGCTGCTGAAACGATTCAGACTTTTGGCGATGCTGTAAAATTCATCTCCGAGGCTTCCTGATCGCGATCGGTCAGCAAGTGACAATACGGCGCGTTCGGGCAACCGGGCGCGCCGTTTCTTTTGCGAATTCCGTTCATGATTTATTCAGGTCTGGCCGGTAAATCCGAACAGGAATTGGCAAATGATGGACAATATGGGGAAAACCGCAGTCTGGCGGGCAAAGGTGCAGAGGCTCTTTTCCCGCGCGGCGATGCCGTGTAATCAGGGCGGGAAATTCAGATAGGGGGCAGCATCATGCGCCGAGTGGTCGTAACAGGATTGGGTTTGGTCACGCCTTTGGCCTGTGGCGTCGAAGAAACGTGGCAGCGGCTTTTGGCCGGTGAATCGGGGGCGGGGCAGATTACGCGCTTTGATGCCGGGCATCTGGCCACGACCTATGCCTGTGAAGTGCCCAAAGGCGATGGCAGCAATGGCACATTCAACGCCGACGACTGGATGGAGCCCAAAGAACAGCGCAAGGTGGATGAATTCATCCTCTTTGGGATTGCCGCCGCCGAACAGGCGCTGCGCGATGCCAACTGGAAGCCTGAGGACGAAGAAAGCCGCCTGCGCACCGGTGTGATGATCGGTTCGGGCATCGGGGGGCTCAGCTCGATCGCGGATACGGCGATCTTGCTCAAGGAAAAGGGGCCCCGGCGCGTTTCGCCCTTTTTCATTCCCGGTTCGCTGATCAACCTGATTTCCGGGCATGTGGGGATTCGCTATGGGTTCAAAGGGCCGAACCATGCGGTTGTGACCGCCTGTGCCACGGGGGCCCATGCGATTGGCGATGCGGCGCGGCTGATCATGTTTGGCGATGCCGATGTGATGGTCGCGGGCGGCGCCGAAGCGGCGATTTGCGAAATCGGCATCGCCGGATTCAACGCTTGCAAGGCGCTGTCCACCGGGCGGGGCAATGATCCGGCATCGGCCAGCCGGCCCTATGACGCCGATCGCGATGGTTTCGTGATGGGCGAGGGCGCGGGGATTGTCGTGCTTGAAGAATATGAACATGCCAAGGCGCGCGGCGCGCGGATCTATGCCGAGGTGGCGGGATATGGGCTGTCGGGCGATGCCTATCACATCACTGCCCCATCCGAGGATGGCGACGGCGGTTTTCGCGCGATGCAGGCGGCGCTGCGCCACGCCGGGCTGAGCCCTGCGGATGTGGATTACATCAATGCGCATGGCACATCGACCATGGCCGATACGATCGAACTGGGCGCGGTCGAACGACTGTTGGGCGATGCGGCAGAGCATGCGACGATGAGTTCGACCAAATCATCCATCGGCCACCTGCTGGGGGCCGCAGGTGCCGTCGAGGCGATTTTCTGCGCGCTTGCGATCCGCGATCAGGTGGCGCCGCCGACGATCAACCTTGATAATCCGGCGGCGGAAACGCGCCTTGATCTGGCGCCGAACCACAAACGCGCGCGCAAGATCGATGTGGCCCTGTCGAACAGTTTCGGCTTTGGCGGCACGAATGCGTCGCTTGTCCTTAGAAAGGTCGCGGGCTGATGTGGCGTCATATCGCCTCTAACGCGTTGTCGCTGATCATTTTGGCGTTGTTCGTCGCGGGCGGCATGATCGTCTGGGGGCGTTCGCAATATTATGCACAGGGCCCGCTGGACGAGGCGATCTGTCTGCGCGTGCCCGCAGGCAGCACGATGAACGGCGTTGCCCGCGATCTTGAATCGCGGGGCGCGATCGGCTCTGCCACGGTATTCCGGCTGGGGGCCGATTACACCGACAAGGCGCAATTGCTCAAGGCCGGATCGTTTCTGGTGCCACAGGGCGCCAGCATGGAACAGATCGTCGATATCGTGACGCGCGGAGGGGCTTCGACCTGCGGGACGGAAATCGTCTATCGCATCGGTGTGAACCGGGCGCATGTGCTGGTGCGTGAACTGGACCCGGCGACGGATAAATATGTCGAAGTGGTGGATTTTGATCCCTCGGCCGTGGCCGAGGAAGCGCCCGCAGCCCTGCCGGATGCCTATCTGGCGTTTCGCGACGAAGCCGACACCCGCTATCGCGTGGCATTGGCCGAAGGGGCGACATCCTGGCAGGTGGTCGATGCACTGCAGCGGGCGGATTTCCTGACCGGCGAAATCGCCGAGATACCGCCCGAAGGCATGCTTGCCCCCGACAGCTACGAGGTGACGCCGGGCACGGATATTGCCGCGCTTTTGGGCCGGATGCAGGCATCGCAAGAGGCCCGCCTTGACGCCGCCTGGCGCGAACGCGCCGATGATCTGCCCTATGAGACCAGGGAAGAGGCGTTGATCATGGCCTCGATCATCGAAAAGGAAACCGGTGTGCCCGACGAGCGCCGGCAGGTGGCGAGCGTTTTCGTCAACCGGCTGCGCCAGGGGATGCGGCTGCAAACGGATCCGACGGTGATCTATGGCGTGACCAACGGGCAGGGTGTGTTGGGGCGTGGTTTGCGGCGCAGCGAACTGGACCGCGAAACGCCCTATAATACCTATGTCATCGCGGGCCTGCCACCGACGCCCATCGCCAATCCCGGCCTTGCGGCCATCGAGGCGGCGCTCAATCCCGACGATACGCCCTATATCTTTTTTGTAGCCGATGGCACGGGCGGCCATGCCTTTGCCGTGACGCTGGACGAGCATAACGCCAATGTCGCCCGCTGGCGCGCGATTGAGGCGCAGCAGCGGGAGAATGCCGCCGAGTAAGCGGCGCGGGGGGAGGGCGAAGCCTGCCCGGCAGAATGGTGCTGCCCCCGCCCGGCTTGGGAGGGGGCGGCTGGCGCATCGCCGGAATTTGGGCATGGGCGGCTGGCGGCGCTGGCGAAACGGGATCAGGCGTGACTGCAATGTCTGGCCTTGCACCGCGGGCGTAGGGGCGTCGGCGCAGCGCAATTTATCCGGGTGGACCGGTTACGACCTGTAGGTTAACACATTGTAAACACTATATATCTTGACTTTGCGGGCGGTCTTGTGTAAGACTTTGCCATGCTGGAAGAAATGGGCGAGCGGCGCGGGGGTAACCCGGCCGCTTTTTTGTTTCGCTCGTGCGGAGGAGCATGAGAGGCAGAATATTCATGGCAGACGACACTCACGAAGGTATCCGTGCAACCCGGCAGGCGATGCTCGCCGTGGCGCAAAGCGCGTTTTGGCGGGCGGCGCTGGCGCTTGATGAGGGCATTGGCCGGGTTCGGTCGGGCGATATGGCCGATCCGGCAATCACGCCGCGCATGGTGACGGAGTATGACAAGGCGCTGCAAACGCTGCTCGACCGGATTGCGAAGGTCGAGGAAATGGAGAGGAAGGAGGGCGACGGTGGTGGATACGGGCTCGATCTTGGGGCAGCGCGGGCGGAGGTTGGACGCCGCCTGGCTGGCCTCGCAGCCGATGCAGATCAGGGAGAAATTCCTGAATGAACTGGGGGAGGGGGCGCTTCTGGCGCTCCCTTTTCTATTTGATTTCTGGGCGTTGGAGCATCAGCGCCCGCCCGCGGGCGATTGGCGGTCCTGGGTGATCATGGGCGGGCGCGGCGCGGGCAAGACGCGAGCGGGCGCCGAGTGGGTGCGCGCCGAAGTGGAGGGCGCGCGGCCGCACGATCCGGGGCGGGCGCGGCGGGTGGCGCTGGTGGGCGAGACGATAGATCAGGCGCGCGAGGTGATGGTGTTCGGCGAGAGCGGGATCCTCGCCTGTTCGCCGCCCGACCGGCGGCCGGAATGGCAGGCGACGCGCAAGCGGTTGGTCTGGCCCAATGGGGCGGTGGCGCAGCTTTTCTCGGCGCATGATCCCGAAAGCCTGCGGGGGCCGCAGTTCGATGCCGCTTGGGCGGATGAACTGGCGAAGTGGAAGCGGGCGCAGGAGACCTGGGACATGCTGCAATTCGGGCTGCGGCTGGGGGCGGCGCCGCGGCAGGTGATCACCACGACGCCGCGCAATGTGGCGGTGCTGCGCGATATTCTGGCAAGCCCCGGCACGGTGCTGACTCATGCGCCGACCGAGGCGAACCGGGCCAATCTGGCGGCGGGGTTCCTTGAGGCCGTGCGGCGGCGTTATGCGGGGACGCGGCTGGGGCGGCAGGAATTGGATGGCGTGTTGCTGGAAGAGGCGGAGGGGGCGCTTTGGCGCGCCGAAGGGCTGGAGGCCGGGCGGCTGGAGGCGGCGCCGGTGCTGGACCGGATCGTGGTGGCTGTCGATCCGCCGGTGAGCGGACATGCGGGCTCGGACGAATGCGGGATCGTGGTGGTGGGGGTGGTCACGGCGGGGCCGCCGCAGGACTGGCGCGCGGTAGTGCTGGAGGATGCGAGCGTGGCCGCGGCCTCGCCCCAGCAATGGGCGGAGGCGGCGATCGCGGCGATGCGGCGGCACGGGGCGGAGCGGCTGGTAGCCGAGGTCAATCAGGGCGGCGATCTGGTGGAGAGCGTGATCCGGCAGGTGGATCCGCTGGTGCCTTACCGCGCGGTGCGGGCGGCGCGGGGCAAGGTGGCGCGGGCAGAGCCGGTGGCGGCGCTTTACGAGCAGGGGCGGGTGGCGCATCTGCGCGGCCTCGGGGCGCTGGAGGACCAGATGTGCCGGATGACGGCGCTGGGCTATGAGGGGCGGGGCAGCCCGGACCGGGTGGATGCGCTGGTCTGGGCGCTGCATGAGCTGATGATCGGGCCGGCGGCGGCGTGGCGGCGGCCGCGGATCCGAACGCTGGAGTAGCGCGGGCTGAGGGGTGGGGAGCCTCCGGCGGGGATATTTTCATCAAGTAGAAACAGGGGGGCGGTGCCTTTTGGGCGGCGTTCGGGGTGTTTCCATGCGCGTGGC
>JBBAGE010000003.1:0-45352 GCA_041655055.1 Paracoccaceae bacterium | reverse complement strand
GCGCGATCTTCGGCGGTTTCGGGGAAATTCAGCGCGCGGATGAAATCGCTGGCGGCAAGCGGCTGGCCGGGGGGCGGGGGCGCATCGGCCATGGGCGCGGGCTGCGCGGGCGCGGCAGCGGCGGCGGGGGCAGGCGCGGGGGTGCGCCCGCCTAGCGCGGCCTCAAGCCGGCGTTGGGCGCTGGCGATATCCTCGATCCGTTTTTCAAGGCTGCGGCCGGGGGTGGGGAATGTGCCCTGCTGCGCCTGCACATGGCCCTGACGCAGCGCAGCGATGGCGGCATGGGCGCGGGCGATGTCTTCTTGGGCCTGGGCAATGGCGCGCGCGGCCCGCGCCGCGATCCAGACCAGCACAACCGGCAAGATCACGATCGCAAGCCCGCCGGCCCAGCCCAGCACGGCTGACGGCGTGTCGCCACGCCCGAAAATCAGGTAAAGCACCAGCGCGCCCAGCAACCAGACCACGGAAAACGCCGCCGCCACGATATCGCCGATGCCAAAACGCGGCGCAGTATCAGTGGGCCGGGCAAAAACGCCGAGATCAAGGCCGGGGCCGCTGTTTTCGTCGCTCATCCTTGCACCTTTGGTGGCCGATCAGAGATATTTGACGTTGACGACCTCATAATCCTTTTGGCCGCCGGGGGTGCGCACTTCGACGCTGTCGCCCTCGGTTTTGCCGATCAGGGCGCGGGCAAGGGGGGATTTAATGTTCAAAAGCCCCCGTTCAATATCGGCTTCGTGTTCGCCGACGATCTGATAGGTATTTTCTTCGTCGGTGTCTTCGTCCACGATGGTGACGGTGGCGCCGAATTTGATCGGGCCCGACAGGCTGGCCACATCGATGATATCGGCCAGCGACAACACGCCTTCGAGTTCCTTGATCCGGCCTTCGACAAAGCTCTGTTTTTCGCGCGCGGAATGATATTCGGCGTTTTCCGACAGATCGCCATGTTCGCGTGCCTCGGCAATCGCGCGGATAATAGCCGGGCGTTCAACCGTTTTCAGGTGTTTGAGTTCGCTGTTCAGCATGTCGCTGCCCGCGCGGGTCATCAGAATTTTTTCCATGTCTCTCATCGAATCCGGCGCACAAACGGCCCGCAATGGCGGGCCGGGCGGTCTGTCAGAATTTCCCCATACCTGACCTTAGGTTTGACCCGATTGCAAGCGTAACGTCACCGTAATGCGGCCCGGTTGGCCGGTGTCGGGGCTTTTTGCCGATAGATGCGCGCATATCGTGGTCAGGACAATTGACCTTGTAGCCACGCCTGCGCTAGTCAGGCGCGAAACATTATTACCGGCCGGTGCGCGAACGCGGCGCGACTGGCACATGGGGGAAATCATGGCCGAGATCGAACGCGAAGCAATGGAATATGATGTGGTCATCGTGGGCGCCGGCCCCGCTGGCCTTTCGGCGGCGATTCGCCTGAAACAGCTTGATGCTGATCTCGATGTCGTCGTGCTGGAAAAAGGGTCCGAGGTGGGCGCGCATATCCTGTCGGGTGCGGTGCTTGACCCGATCGGGCTGGATGCGCTGATCCCCGACTGGAAGGAAAAGGGCGCGCCGCTGAATGTGCCGGTGCGCCATGACCATTTCTATATGCTGGGCGAAGCGGGCCAGATCCGGGTGCCGCATTGGCCGATGCCGCCGCTGATGAGCAATCACGGCAACTATATCGTGTCGATGGGTAATGTCTGCCGCTGGATGGCCGAACAGGCCGAAGAACTGGGGGTCGAGATTTTCCCCGGCATGGCTGCATCGGAACTGGTTTACGGTGATCGCGGCGAAGTCGTGGGCGTCGTCGCCGGTGAATTCGGCAAGAACCCCGATGGCAGCATCGGCGATTCCTATGAACCGGGGATGGAGCTGCGCGGCAAATATGTCATGCTGGGCGAAGGGGTGCGTGGATCACTGTCCAAGGAGGTGATCGAGAAATTCGATCTGTCCAAAGGCCGCGATGTCCAGAAATACGGCATCGGCATGAAGGAAATCTGGGAAATCGATCCCGCCAAACACCGCGAAGGCACGGTGGTACATACGATGAACTGGCCGCTTGACAGCGCGACCGGGGGCGGGGCGTTCATTTATCACGCGGAAAACAATCAGGTTTATGTGGGTTTCGTGGTGCATTTGAACTATGCCAACCCGCATATCTATCCCTATATGGAATTCCAGCGCTTTAAACATCACCCGCTGGTTGCCGATCTGCTCAACGGTGGCAAGCGCGTGGCTTACGGCGCGCGCGCGATTTCCGAAGGCGGCTATCAGTCGATGCCGCGCGCGGTGTTCCCGGGCGGCGCATTGCTGGGTTGTTCGGTGGGGCTGGTGAACGTGCCGCGCATCAAGGGCAACCACAACGCCATGCATTCGGGCAAAGCCGCGGCCGAGGCGGCATTCGCCGCGATTCAAGCGGGCCGTTCGGGCGACGAATTGCAAGCCTATGAGGATGAGCTGCGCACCGGCGCGGTGGCCCGCGATCTGCGCCCCGTGCGCAACGTCAAACCGCTTTGGTCGAAACTGGGCCTGTGGGTCGGGATGGGGCTTGGTGCGTTTGATATGTGGATGCAAACGCTGGTCAGATTTTCGCTGTTTGGCACGGTCAGCCATGGCAAAACCGATGCCGCCGCGACGGGCCGGGCCGACAAGTTCAAGCCGATCAATTACCCCAAACCCGATGGGGTGCTGTCGTTCGACCGGCTGACCAACGTGGCCTTTTCTTCGACCAACCACGAAGAAAACCAGCCCAGCCACCTGCAACTGAAAGACCCGTCGATCCCGATTGCGGTCAACCTGCCGCTTTATGACGAACCGGCGCAGCGCTATTGCCCCGCCGGGGTCTATGAGGTCGTGCGCGAAGAAGGCAGCGATCCGCGTTTCGTGATCAACTTTCAAAACTGCGTTCACTGCAAGACCTGCGATATCAAAGACCCGAGCCAGAATATCCACTGGACGGTGCCGCAGGGCGGGGATGGGCCGAACTATCCCAATATGTAACAATCTGGTGGTGGGGCGCCCGAATCGGGTGCCCCGCATTGCCTCTGGGCCACGGGCTCGCTAGATTTCGTGGCATTGACCCCTTGCAAGGATGCGCCCGGTGCCACGAATTACCCTGAAGGCCATAGCCACGGCGTCGCTGATAGCGCTACCCGGCGGCGGCGCGACTGCCCAGACCGCCGATGCGGGGGCCTATCTGGCGGCCCGTCATGCCGGTATTCACAATGATTTCGCCGATGCCGCGCATTATTATGTGCAGGCTCTGGTGGGCGATGCGGGCAATCCGATCTTGATGGAATCGTTGATCGCGGCCCAGATATCGCTGGGGCAGACCCAGCGGGCGCTGCCGGTTGCGCGGCTTTTGGCGCAGGCGCAGCCCGATAACCAGATCGCCAATATGGCGCTGCTGGCAGAAACCCTGAACGACGATGATTATGCCGCTGTGATCGCCGCAATCGATGAAGGGCGCGGGATCAACCCGCTGGTCAACGGCCTGATCGGCGCCTGGGCCGAGGTGGGGCTGGGCCGCATGTCCGAGGCGCTTGATCGGTTCGATGCCGTGGCCGAGGCGCCGGGCCTGCAACATCTGGCCAATTATCACAAGGCGCTGGCGCTGGGGCTGGTGGGCGATTTCGAAGGGGCCGTTGCGATTTTCGCGGCCACCGGCGATGCGGCCCTGCCCCCCACACGGCGGGGCATGATGGCCTATGCCGAGGCGCTGAGCCAGTTGGAGCGCAATGATGATGCGATTGTCGCATTCGACAGCGTGTTCGGCCCGCAGCCCGATCCCGGCCTTGCTGCGCTGCGCGCCGATCTGGTAGATGGCGGGATCATCGCCCGCGCATCGGTGCGCAATGTCCGCGATGGTATGGCCGAAGTATTCTATTCCGCCGCCAGCGTGCTTGAGGGCGAAACCGGCGATGCCTATGCCCTGCTTTATGCGCGGATCGCGGAAATGTTGCGCCCCGATATGGTCGATGCGCATCTGCTCAGCGCCAGTTTGCTGGAACGGCTGGGGCAGGATGAACTGGCGATCGCGGCCTTTCGCGCTGTGCCCGGCGAAGACCCCGGTTTCTATGCCGCCGAACAGGGCCGGGCCGAGGCCCTGCGCCGCGCCGGCCGCGATGAGGCCGCGCTAGAGGTTCTGGAACAACTGGCCCGCAGCCACGACGATATCGCGGTGGTGCATGTGTCGCTTGGGGATCTGCTGCGGATGCAGGAACAGTTTGATCGCGCGGTCGATTCCTATACCCGCGCCCTGACGCTTTATGACGACACCACGCCCGATCACTGGGTGATCTATTTCGCGCGCGGCATCGCGCATGAGCGGCTGAAAAATTGGGATGCCGCCGAGGCCGATTTTTTCACCGCGCTGGAATTGAACCCCGATCAGCCGCAGGTGCTGAATTATCTGGGCTATTCCTGGCTGGAAATGCAGGTGAATCTCGAAGATGCGCTGGCGATGATCGAAACCGCCGTGCAGCTTCGCCCCGATGATGGCTATATCACCGACAGTCTGGGCTGGGGCTATTACAAACTTGGCCGCTATGACGAGGCCGTCGTTCATATGGAACGCGCCGTCGAATTGATGTCCGAAGACCCGATCCTCAGCGATCACCTGGGCGATGTCTATTGGGCCGTCGGGCGCGAACGCGAAGCGCGGTTTCAATGGCGCCGCGCACTTAGTTTCGAGCCCGAGGAAGCGGATGCCGAACGTATCCGCCGCAAGCTCGATGTGGGGCTTGATGTGGTGCTGGCCGAAGAGGGCGCGCCGCCGCTGGTGAAAATCGTGAATGAGCGTTAGCGCCTTTGCCCCGGCGAAAATCAACCTGACCCTGCATGTCACCGGGCAGCGGGCAGATGGCTATCATCTGCTGGATAGTCTGGTGGTTTTTGCCGATCTGGGCGATCGGATCACCGCGCGGCCCGGCCCGCTGGCGCTGACTGTTTCCGGGCCATTTGCGGGCGATATCGACACGGGGCCGGATAATCTGGTGCTGCGCGCCGCGCGCTTTGCCGGTGTCGATGCCGCGCTGCATCTGGAAAAGAACCTGCCCGTGGCATCGGGCATCGGCGGCGGATCATCGGATGCGGCGGCAACCTTGCGGGTGCTGGCGGAAATGGCGGGGGCGCGCTGGCCCGATCCTGTCGCGTTGGGGGCGGATGTGCCGGTCTGTATGGTGCCGCGCGCGCAGCGGATGCGCGGCATTGGCGAAGATGTGACGCAGGTGCCCGGCCTGCCGCCGCTGGCGGCAGTGCTGGTCAACCCCGGTGTTGGTGTTTCGACCCCCGCGATTTTCGCGCGCCTGACCCGGCGCGATCACGCGCCGATGGCCGATATTCCCGGCTTTGCCGATGGGCAGGCATTTGCGCAATGGGTGGCCGCCGGGCGCAATGATCTGCAAGAGGCCGCGATCAGCCTTTGCCCGGTGATTGCCACCGTTTTGGCCGGTATCGCCGCGCAGCCGGGGGTGTTGCTGGCGCGGATGTCGGGGTCGGGGGCCACCTGTTTCGGGCTGTTTGCCACCCGCGCCGAGGCCGAAACCGCCGCCCGCGCAATGGCCCGGCCCGGTTGGTGGGTGGCGCCGGTCACGCTTACCTGACGCGCACCACCACGAAATCGGCAATATCGCGCAGCAAATCTCGCAGCGGCCCGGCGGGCAGGCCATCCAGCGCCGATTTGGCGCGATCCGCCCAATCAAGCGCCGCGGCACGGGTATCATGCAACGCATTGTGCCGGTTCAACAATTCCAGCGCATGGGCCAGATCGCCCTCTTGCTGGTCGCCCTGTTCGATCGTGCGGGCCCAGAATGCGCGCTCGTCCGCATTGGCGCGGGAAACGGCCTTGATCAGTGGCAGCGTCAGCTTGCGTTCGCGAAAATCGTCGCCGATGTTTTTGCCGGTGGCATCGGTGCCCCAGTAATCCAGCAAATCATCGACAATTTGGAAACAAATGCCCAAAGCATCGCCGTAATCAAACAGCGCCCTGGTCACCGCCGCATCCGCCCCGGCAATTTCCGCGCCCGATTCGGTGGCCGCCGAAAACAGGGCCGCGGTTTTGCCGCGCACCACCTGCAGATAGATATCCTCATCCGTGGCCAGATCCTGCGCAGCGGTGAGCTGCAAAACTTCGCCTTCGGCAATGGTGGCGGCGGCATTGGACAGGATTTCCAGCACCCGCAGATTGCCCGGTTCCACCATCAACTGAAAGGCGCGGGCGAACAGATAATCGCCCACCAACACGCTGGATTTGTTGTCCCACAACAGGTTAGCCGTCGGACGGCCCCGGCGCTGCGCGCTTTCATCGACCACATCGTCATGCAAAAGCGTGGCGGTATGGATGAATTCCACCGTCGCCGCCAGATGGATATGAAACGCGCCCTGATAGCCACACATCCGCGCGGCCGCCAGCGTCAGCATCGGGCGCAGGCGTTTGCCCCCGGCGCCGATCAGATGGGCGGTCACCTCGGGGATGCGGGGCGCGTGTTTCGATGCCATGCGGGCGCGGATCAGCGCATCGACCTGGGCCAGATCCTCGGCCAGATAGGCGGCCAGGGCTTCGTGCGGTTTCACTGTTGCGTCGTCCAGGCCCATGCCGCCCCCATCACCATCTCGACAAAGCGGTGGCTTTGCCCTTATCTCGTAAGAATGAAAGAGCTATTGCGCAGCAACGACCCGACCATCATCGCCTTTGCCACCGCCCTTCTTGAGGGTGAGGGTATAAACTGCTTTGAAATGGACGTCCATATGAGCATCTTTGGCGGGTCCATCGGCATATTGCCGCGCAGGCTGATGGTGGCGGATCGCGACCTGTGGCGGGCGCGGATCGTGATGACCGATAATGACATCGCGATCAGCAGTTAACCCGTTGTTCACCGATGACCAGCTAAGCTGCGACGGCTTTCTGGGCGGCCGGCTGGCGCTGTGGCAACCGCGCGCGGGTTATCGCGCCGGGGTCGATCCGGTGTTGCTGGCGGCGGCGGTGGCGGCAAAACCGGGCGAAAGCGTGCTGGAACTCGGCTGTGGCGCGGGGGCAGCGATGCTGTGTCTGGCGGCGCGGGTGCCGGGTTTGGCCGGGGTCGTCGGGGTCGAGGGTCAGCCGCTTTATGCCGATCTGGCGCGGCGCAATGCGGCGAAAAATGGCATCGATGTGGCGGTGGTGACGGCCGATGTTGCGGCGCTTCCAGCGGATTTGCGGGGCCAGAGTTTCGATCATGTCATTGCAAATCCACCCTATTTTCTGCGCGCACACAGCACCGCCTCGCCCCGCCCGATCCGCGAGGCCGCGATGGGTGAGGTGACGCCCCTGGGGATTTGGGTCGATGTGGCCGCGCGGCGGCTGCGCCATCGCGGGCTGTTGACCATGATCCAGAATGCCGCGCGGCTGCCCGATCTACTGGGCGCGATTGCGCCGCGGCTGGGGTCGATCCGGGTGCTGCCGATTGCGCCGCGCCATGGGCGGCCGGCTGGGCTCGTGATCGTGCAGGCGCGCAAGGGCGGGCGCGCGGAATTCGCGCTACTGGCGCCGCTGATCATGCACGAAGGGGCGCGGCATCTGGCCGATGGTGACAGCTACACCCCCCAACTGCGCGCAATTTTACGCGAAGGGGCTGCGCTCGACTGGCCGGCTTAACGCTTTGGCAATGGTTATATGTCAGTTTCGTGACAATGGCGTCGATGACAGATCGCGCCGGATGTGCTGTAATGATGCGGCACGTCACTCACAGAAGGAGGCAGCTAACATGAGCTTGAGTTCGCATTTGCAGGAACTGAAGAGGAAGCACCACTCTCTTTCGCTTCAGGTCGAAGAAGCGCAGCGCATGCCTGCGGTTGATGATCTTGAGGTCGCGGCGCTGAAAAAGCAAAAATTGCACCTGAAAGAAAAGATTGAGCGGTTGCAGCAATAACAGGCCCCCATTCCCAACGAAAAGGCCGGCGCAAAGGCCGGCCTTTGACTTTGTCCTGATCCGGGTGGATCAGATCATATACTGGCCGCCATTGGCCGAAATCGTTGATCCGGTGATAAAACCCGCATCATCGCCCGCCAGGAATACCACGCAGCGCGCAATTTCATGGGGTTCGCCCAGACGGCCCACCGGAATGCCACCGATGATCGATTCGCGCACTTTTTCCGGCACGGCCATGACCATTTCGGTCGCGATATAACCGGGGCAGATCGCGTTGACGGTGATGCCGGCCCGCGCGCCTTCCTGGGCCAGCGCCTTGGTAAAGCCCAGATCGCCGGCCTTGGCGGCGGCATAGTTGGTCTGGCCGAACTGGCCCTTTTGGCCATTGACCGAACTGATGTTGATGATGCGGCCGAATTTGCGTTCGCGCATCCCGTTCCACAGCGGATGGGTCATGTTGAACACGCCCGAAAGGTTGGTATCCATCACCTCGGACCACTGCTCGCGGCTCATTTTATGAAAGGGCGCGTCGCGGGTGATGCCGGCATTGTTGACCAGCACGTCAATCGGGCCAAGATCCGCTTCGACCTGGGCGATGCCGGCGGCGCAGGCGTCGTAATCGGCGACCGACCATTTATAGGTCTTGATCCCGGTTTCCTTGGTGAATTGGGCGGCGGCTTCGTCATTGCCAGCGTAGTTGGCAGCAACGGTATAGCCGGCCTCTTGCAGCGCCTTGCTGATCGCAGCGCCAATGCCGCGTGAACCACCCGTTACGAGTGCTACTCTGGCCATGATGTCCTCCGTCGTCAGGTAATCTTGTTTCTTGGGCAAATTAGGGCGCGCAACATTATTGCGCGCCCGAGCCTATTAGTCGCGTTCCACGCAGAGTGCAACCCCCATACCGCCGCCGATACACAGCGTGGCAAGGCCTTTCTTTGCGTCGCGGCGCTGCATTTCAAACAGCAAGGTATTGAGCACCCGGCACCCCGATGCCCCGATCGGATGGCCGATGGCAATCGCGCCGCCATTGACGTTCACGATCGCCGGATCCCAGCCCATATCCTTGTTCACGGCGCAGGCCTGGGCGGCAAAGGCCTCATTCGCTTCAACCAGATCGAGATCGCTGGCCTTCCAGCCGGCTTTTTCCAGCGCCTTGCGGCTGGCGTGGATCGGGCCGACGCCCATGATCGCGGGATCAAGCCCCGCGGTGGCATAGCTGGCGATGCGGGCCAGCGGGCGGATGCCGCGCTTTTCGGCATTGGCGGCCGACATCAGCAGCACCGCCGCCGCGCCATCATTGATGCCCGAAGCATTGGCGGCAGTCACGGTGCCATCCTTGGTGAATGCGGGGCGCAATTTTTGCATCGCTTCCAGCGTGGCGCCGTGGCGGATATATTCGTCGGCATCCACGGTGATATCGCCCTTGCGGGTCTTGACGATAAAGGGCGCGATTTCATCGGCAAATTTGCCGGCCTTTTGCGCGGCCTCGGCCTTGTTTTGCGAGGCGACGGCGAATTCATCCTGCATTTCGCGGCTGATCTGCCAGCGTTCGGCGACGTTTTCGGCGGTATTGCCCATGTGATAGCCATTGAACGCATCCCAAAGGCCATCGCGGATCATCGAATCGATGAATTTCATATCGCCCATTTTGTGGCCATTGCGCAGATTGGCGACATGCGGGCTGAGCGACATGTTTTCCTGCCCGCCGGCGGCGACGATATCGGCGTCACCCAGCAGGATATGCTGCGCCCCCAGCGCCACGGCCCGCAGGCCGGAACCGCAGACCTGATTGATGCCCCAGGCGGCCGATTCCTGTGGCAGGCCGGCGCCGATATGGGCCTGGCGGGCGGGGTTCTGGCCCTGACCGGCAGTCAGCACCTGCCCGAGGATGGTTTCCGAAACCTCGGCCTTGTCGATACCGGCGCGGGCGACCACCGCCTCTAGCACGGCGGCGCCGAGTTCATGTGCAGGGGTATTGGCGAACGCGCCGCCAAAGCTGCCCACAGCGGTGCGGGCGGCAGATGCAATCACAACATTGGTCATTTCGATGTCCTCTCCCAGTTTGGGCAGGGGGCATGACCCGCACTTGCCCTGACAGAGCTGTCACTACGCGCTTGGCGGGAAATTTTCAACGTTGACGGTGGCCCTTTGCGGTGGTCTGGGCCAGCCATGGCGGATTGATCGTGGGCAGGCCAAAGAAATAGCCCTGCAAGCAATCGACCCCCGCATCAATCAGGATGCGGGCATCGGCATCCGATTCCACGGCGCTGGCCACGGTGAACATTTCAAAATGCCGCGCGAGCGAGATGAGCGCGCTCACCAGCACCTGATTATCGGGCGAACCGGCCATGCCGCGAATGAACTGGCCATCGATTTTCATGATGTCGAAGTAAAATTGTTTGAGATAGCGAAAGGTCGTGCTGCCCGCCCCGAATTCATCAAGCGCAAAGGAAATGCCGCGCGCCTGTTGATCGGCCATGAAACTGGTGACCAGATCGGGCATCAGCATGGCCGAGGTTTCGGATATTTCCAAAATCAGCCGTTCGGCAATATCGGGCGCCGCCGCCAGCCCCTGTGCCAGCACCTGCCGCCAGCGCGGATAGCCGATCGAACGCGCCGAAAGGTTGATCGACAGCCGCAGCCCCGGCACCTGCGCCAGCGTGTCCAGCCCCGCTTCCAGCGCCAGACAATCCAGCAGCCGGCCCATTTCGTGGGTTTCGGTCGTATCGATGAAATCACGCGCGGGGATGACGCGGCCATCATCATCCAGCACGCGCAACAATGCCTCGTAAAAGGCGACATGGCCGGGGCGCGCGGCCTGCATCACCGGTTGATAGGCCAGCACCACACGTTTGTTGGCAATGGCGCGGCGGACCATGAACAATGTATCCTGTTCCCGCTGGCTGACGGCATGGGCCAGCGGGCTTTGGCGGGCATCGTCGATGATTTCAGGCTGCGGGCGCATCACAACTCCTTTCGCTTATTGGCCCAGCATCGCGTGAATGGCTTAATGTCCGGTAAAGCGTGGCATTTATCTTGAAAGCGGGTAATCTGCGCCCAGGCATGTAACGGGTTGATATCATGGGCGAACGCTGCGGATGGGTCGGAAATAGCGACATTTATATCGATTATCATGATCACGAATGGGGCGTTCCGCTGCATGATGGCCGGGCGCTGTTTGAAATGCTGATTCTCGAAGGGTTTCAGGCGGGGCTGAGCTGGATCACGATTTTGAACAAACGCGCCGCTTTTCGCGATGCGTTTGCCGGGTTTGATCCCGATATCATCGCCGAATGGGGGCCGGATCATGTAGAAAAACTGTTGCAAAACCCCGGCATCGTGCGCCATCGCGGCAAGATCGAGGGCGCGATCACCGGCGCCCGCGCCTGGCAGCGGATCGAGGCGGATCAGGGCTTTGCCCGCTTTATCTGGGCCTTTGTCGATGGCGTGCCGATACAAAACCGCTTTGCCAGCCTTGCCGATGTGCCGGCCAAAACGCCGGTTTCGGAACGCATGGCCAAAGGGCTAAAGGCCGAGGGGTTCAAGTTTTGTGGGCCGACGATCACCTATGCCTTCATGCAGGCGGTGGGGATGGTGAACGATCACCTGATCACCTGCCCCCGCCACGCACAGGTGGCCGCTATTCCAGCAGCGCGGCAATGATCGCGCGGGCGCTGTCGCTATACCATTCGGCATCGCCGCGCAGGCGGGCGATTTCGCGGCCCTCGGGGTCGATCAGCACCGTGATCGGCAGGGCCAGCACCGCCATTTCGCGCGCCATTACCTGGCGGGGATCAAGGTAGGTGCCCAGATGTTCCAGCCCGGTTTCGGTATAGAATTTTTCAATTGCGGGCAGGGGGTTGGGGCCGGTGGCAATGGGCAGAACGGCAAAATCATCGCCGCCGAATTCGGCCTGCAGCGCGTCCAGCGCGGGCATTTCTTCGCGGCAGGGCGCGCACCATGTCGCCCAGAAATTCACCAACAGATATTTGCCACGAAACGCCGCCATATCCATCGCTGCGCCACCCGCATCGGTAAAGCCCGGATCGGGGGCCATTTCGGGATCGGCCACAAAGATCAGCTTGCGCATGCTGTCTTGGCGCAGGGCTTCCAGTCTTTCGACATCTGCGGCGGTTGCAGTGTTTGCGAACAGCGCAAGGGCCGTGTAGAGAATGACCCGACGAAATTTCTTCATGACAACTCCCGGATGGGCAGAATGACCAACAAAACCTCCAACGCGATGTGGGGCGGCCGCTTTGCCGCCGGGCCTGATGCCATCATGGAGGCGATCAACGCCTCGATCAGCTTTGACAAGCGCATGTATGCTCAGGACATTGCCGGATCGCGTGCCCATGCCGCGATGCTTGCGGCCACGGGCATCATCACCGATAGCGATGCCAAGGCGATTGGGGAAGGGCTGCTCACGGTCTTGTCAGAAATCGAGGCGGGAGATTTCCCGTTTTCCACCGCGCTCGAAGATATCCATATGAACGTGGAATCGCGGCTGCGCGATTTCATCGGCGCGCCTGCCGGGCGGCTGCATACGGCACGCAGCCGCAATGATCAGGTGGCGACCGATTTCAAATTGTGGGTGCGCGATCAACATGATGCGGTGATCGGCGCGCTGGGGGCATTGCAGCGCGCGCTGATCGATCAGGCCGAGGCCGGGGCCGATTGGGTCATGCCCGGTTTTACCCATTTGCAGGTGGCGCAGCCGGTGACATGGGGCCATCACATGATGGCCTATGTCGAAATGTTTGGCCGCGATGTGTCGCGGTTTCGCGATGCGCGCGCGCGGATGAACGAAAGCCCGCTGGGGGCCGCGGCACTGGCGGGCACATCCTTTCCGATCGACCGGCATATGACGGCGGCGGCGCTGGGGTTTGACGCGCCTGCGGCCAATTCGCTCGATGCCGTGTCGGACCGGGATTTCGCGCTGGAATTCCTGTCTTCGGCCGCGATCTGCGCGGTGCATCTAAGCCGGCTGGCAGAGGAACTGGTGATCTGGTCATCGGCGCAATTCCGGTTTGTCGCGCTGAGCGATCGGTTTTCCACCGGCTCATCCATCATGCCGCAGAAAAAGAACCCCGATGCGGCGGAACTGATCCGCGCAAAAATCGGGCGGATCATGGGCGCGATGGTGGCGCTGTTTACGGTGATGAAGGGGCTGCCGCTCGCCTATTCCAAGGATATGCAAGAGGATAAGGAACAGGTTTTCGATGCCGCCGATCACCTGATGCTGGCGTTGGCCGCGATGACCGGCATGGTGGCCGATATGACCGCCAACCGCGATGCGTTGCGCGTGGCCGCGGCTTCGGGGTTTTCGACCGCCACGGATCTGGCCGATTGGCTGGTGCGCGCGCTGGGGCTGCCGTTTCGCGATGCGCATCACGTGACCGGCGCACTGGTGGCGCTGGCGGAACGCAAGGGCTGCGATCTGCCGGATCTGACGCTTGCGGATATGCAAAGCGTGCACGGCGATATCACCGAGGCCGTTTTTGACGTGCTGGGGGTGGAAAACTCGGTCGCCTCGCGCACCAGCTATGGCGGGACCGCGCCCGATCAGGTGCGCGCCCAGATCGCCCGCTGGCAGGAGTTGCTGGCATGAGCCGGGCGCTGATGGCGCTTGCGGCGCTGGCGCTTCTGGGGGCCTGCGGCGTTGCCGGCAGCCCGACCCGCCCCGAACCGCGCGAAACCCCCGGCGCGCGGGTCAGCGTGGACAGCTATGTCGGCTATGACACGAAACATGGCATGTTGCAGCGCACCCGGCTGGGGCTGCATCTGGGCGGCTAGCGGCGTGTCGGCGCTGCGCATCGTCTATCTGGTGCTGGCGGTTGCGGGCGCGGCCTTTGGCGTATCGGCGCTGATGTCGGGCGGCTGGTGGTTTGTCAGCGGCGCGCCCCGGCCCGATATCGCGGTGGCAAGCGCTGCGCTGGCGCTTTGGGCGATGGCGGAAACCTGGGTGCGCGGCAACTGGCTGGCGCTGGTGGCGCTGCCGGCGACGTTTTTTCTGGGCGTTGGCTGCGGGCTGCCGCTTTATCTTTTTCTGCGCACAAAGGGTGTGAACTGATGGATCACTTTCTCTATCGCGATGGCGCGCTTTTTGCCGAGGATGTGGCGCTCGCCGATATCGCGGCCGCCGTGGGCACGCCGTTTTATTGCTATTCCACCGCGACGCTGACCCGCCATTATCGCCTGTTCCAAGAGGCATTGGCAGGCATGGACCACCTGATCTGTTTCGCGATGAAGGCCAATTCCAATATCGCGGTGCTCAGGGTGCTGGCCGATCTGGGCGCGGGGGTGGATGTGGTGTCGATGGGCGAATATCTGCGCGCGCAGGCAGCGGGTTTTCCGGGCGACAAGATCGTCTTTTCCGGCGTCGGCAAAACGCGCGAGGAAATGCGCGTGGCGCTTGCATGCGGCATCCGGCAGTTCAACGTGGAAAGCGAACCCGAATTGCGCGCGCTTAGCGCCGTGGCGGTGGATATGGGCAAGATTGCCCCGATCACCGTGCGCGTGAATCCCGATGTCGATGCCAAAACCCATGCGAAAATCGCGACCGGCAAAAGCGAAAACAAATTCGGCATCCCCATCGCCCGCGCCCGCGCCGTTTATGCCGAGGCCGCATCGCTGCCCGGGATCGAGGTGGTGGGCATCGATGTGCATATCGGATCGCAGCTTACCTCGCTTGACCCGTTCGAGGCCGCCTATACCAAAGTGGCCGAGCTGACCGAAATCCTGCGCGCCGATGGCCATGATATCCGCCGGCTCGATCTGGGCGGCGGGCTTGGCATTCCTTATGAACGCTCGAACACCGCCCCGCCGCTGCCGATCGAATATGGCGAAGTGATCCGGCGCACCGTCGGCCATCTGGGCTGCGAGATCGAGATCGAACCCGGCCGCCTGATCGCGGGCAATGCGGGGGTGATGGTATCCTCGGTCATTTATGTGAAAGAGGGCGAGGGCCGCGATTTTCTGATCGTCGATGCCGCGATGAATGATCTGGTTCGCCCCGCGATGTATGAGGCCCATCATGATATCGTCCCGGTGATCGCGCCCGCGCCGGGCACGCCGGTGGCCACCTATGACGTCGTGGGCCCGGTGTGCGAGACCGGCGATACATTCGCGCGCCAGCGTGATATCGTGCCGCTGGCCGAGGGCGATCTGGTGGCGTTTCGTTCGGCCGGGGCTTATGGCGCGGTGATGGCTTCGGAATATAACTCGCGCCCCCTGATCCCCGAGGTTCTGGTGCGCGGCGATCAATTCGCTGTCATTCGCGCGCGCCCGAGCTTTGACGAAATGATAAAGCGCGATACCATCCCTGAATGGCTCTGATGCGCAGGTGCTGCGCATGGGGCGTCAGGCAGGATGTATGAACGCGAAACCTGATATTGTGCAGCAGATGCCCCGGCATCTGCACTGGCCGCTGCGGCTGACCCGGCTGGGGATGCTGTGCGAGCGGGGTCTTCGCGCGTTCTGGCCGCTGGTTTCGGTGATCTTTGTCTCGCTGGCCGTTTTGATGTTCGGCCTGCATGATGTGTTGCCGCTTGAGGCCGTCTGGGCCCTGTCGGTGATCGCGATTGTGGGCGCGGTGGCGGCGGCGGTCTGGGGCGCGCTGCAGATGCGGCTGCCCACCCGGGCCGAGGCTTTGGCGCGGCTCGATGCCACGCTGCCCGGCCGCCCGATTGCCGCGCTTTTGGATGATCAGGCGATTGGCGCGGATGATCCGGCGTCGCGCGCGGTGTGGCAGGCGCATCTGGCGCGGATGGCCGAACGCGCCGCCACGGCCCGCGCCGCGCGCCCCGATCTGCGCATTGCCGCGCGCGATCCCTTTGCGCTGCGCTATGTCGCGCTGGTGGCGCTGATCGTGGCGTTGATGTTTGGTTCGGCCCTGCGGATGGGCAGTATCGTGCAGATGGCGCCCGGCGGCGGCGCTGCGCAGGGGCTGGCCACCGGCCCGGTCTGGGAAGGCTGGATCGAACCCCCCGCCTATACCGGCCGCCCGACGCTTTATCTGAATGATCAGCCGCCCGGCGTGCTGAACGTGCCGCAAGGCAGCACCATCACCTTGCGCCTTTATGGCGAGGTGGGCGCGCTTAGCGTCGATGAAACCGTGTCGGGCCGCGTGGGCGAATTGCCGCCTGCGACCGAACCGGGCCAAAGCTTTGCCGTCACCCGGCCCGGGCGGCTTGCGATCGAGGGGCCGGGCGGGGCCGAATGGGATGTCGTGATCCTGCCCGATGCGGCCCCCCGGATTGCCGCCGATGGGCCGGTCGAACGCGCCGCGAGCGGCGAAATGCGCCAGCCGTTCAGCGTGGCCGATGATTATGGCGTCGTGGCCGGGCAGGGGGTGATCACGCTTGATCTGGCGCAGGTGCCGCGTCGCTATGGCTATGTCACCGATCCCGAACCCCGCCCCGATATCGTGCTGGATCTGCCGATGCGCATCGCCGGGGATCGCAGCGCCTTTTCCGAAACCCTGATCGAGGATCTGTCCGAGCATCCGTGGGTGGGCCTGCCGGTGATCCTGACGCTGGTGGCCGAGGATGCCGCCGGCCAGACGGGCCAGACAGACCCGATGCAGATCGAACTTCCGGGGCGGCGGTTTTTCGATCCGCTGGCCGCCGCCGTGATCGAGGAACGGCGCGAACTTTTGTGGAATCTGACCAATGGCCGGCGGGTGGCACAGGTGCTGCGCGCGGTCTCGCACCGCCCGGATGAGGTGTTTTCCGACACCAGCATCTATCTGAACCTGCGGGTGGCGCTGACGCGGCTGGAAACCGCGCTTGATGGGGCCACGCTTGATGCGCCTTTGCGCGATGAGGTTGCGGGGATGCTGTGGGATATCGCCACCGCGATCGAAGATGGCGCGCTTGGCGATGCGCGCGAACGACTGCGTCAGGCGCAAGAACGGCTGGCCGAAGCAATCCGGCGCGGCGCCAGCGATGATGAGATCGCCGAGCTGATGGACGAGCTGCGCGATGCCACCGACAATTACATGCGCCAACTGGCCGAACAGGCCCAAGATGGCGACCGCGAACAGGCCGATGCAGGCGAGACCCAGACGATCACGCAAGATCAGTTGCAGCAGATGTTCGACCGCCTGCAGGAATTGATGGAACAAGGCCGCACCGCCGAGGCGCAGGAACTGCTCGATCAACTGGCGCAGATGATGGAAAACATGCAGGTGGCCCAGGGCGAACCCGGTCAGGGCGATCAAAGCGCCGGCCAGCAGGCGATGGAGGGGCTGGGCGATACCTTGCGCCAGCAACAGGGGTTGAATGACGAAACCTTTGGCGATCTGCAACAGCAATTCGGCCAGCAGGGCCAGCCCGGCCAACAAGGCCAACAACAAGGACAGCCCGGTCAACCGGGCCAATCCGGTCAGGGGCAGGGCGAGCCCGGCGATGGCCCTCAGGGTCAGGGCCAGACCCCCGCGCCACCGGGCGAAGGTGAACCCGGCAGCCCCGGCGGCGATGACCCGGGCCAAAGCCTTGCCGATCGCCAGCAGGCCCTGCGCGATGAACTTGAACGCCAGCAAGGCAGCCTGCCCGGTGCCGGCAGTGCCGAGGGCGAGGCCACGCGCGATGCGCTTGATCGTGCCGGCCGCGCGATGGAGCGTGCGGGCGATGCCCTGCGCGACGAAGATTTCGCCGGCGCGCTCGACAGCCAGTCCGAGGCGATGGAGGCCTTGCGCGAAGGGATGCGCAATCTGGGCGAACAACTGGCCCAAAACCGCACCGATGAACCCGGCGGTCAGGGCGAGGCCATGGGCGCCGATGGCCCGACCGAACGGCTAGACCCGCTTGGCCGCAATGCCGGCAATACCGGGCGCGCTGGCACGCCCGACGCGCTGCTGCAGGGCGAAGATGTCTATCGGCGGGCGCGTGAATTGCTGGATGAAATCCGCCGGCGGACCGGCGATCAGCAACGCCCGGATGATGAACTCGACTATCTGCGCCGTTTGCTGGACCGGTTTTGAATTATGGTGCCTCCCGCGCCGGGCGGGGGAATGACGACGATCTGCGGTGGCTTATCCCTGTGGCGCGTCGAATTGCGCCAGCAATTCCGACAGCCGCGTGGCCGTGCGCTGCATCGAAACATCAAGCCAGTCGCGCAGCGCATTGATCGCGCCGACATAGGCTTGCAGCGCGGGTTCAAGCGCCGGGGCGCTTAGCGCAATCGCCGGGGCGGTCAGATAGACCAGCATCGCCACCAGAAACAGCAGCACCACCACCCCGAAACCAAAGCCAAAGCCAAGCTGTTTGCGCGGCGCTTCGGCCGTGACGGTTGCGGGGGCGGGCCGTTCGGTCGCGCGCAGGGTGGAATTGATTTCCTCGATATCGGGCAGCAATTCGCGCCGCGTTGCCACGGGTGCGGCGGCGGCCAGACCTTCGGCCAATTCGGGGCTGATCGAATCGGGCGGGCGCGCGGCGGCGGCACCTTCGGTGCGGCGCACACGGCGGGGCCGGGCGGCGTCGCCTTCGGGGACGGGTTCGGCATCCGGGATGGGTTCGGCATCGGGCGCCGGTTCCGGCACGTTTTCGCGGGCAGCGTCCTGGCGGCGGGCCTCTTCTTCGTGGGCGGCCTCTTGGCGCAGGATATTTAGCACGTCTTCATCGATCCTGCGCCGCGTCGAGGCGGCGGCCACTTCGGGCTGCGGCGGGGCAGCAACCATATCGACGGGTTCGGGGGTATCGCCCGGAAATTCCATAAAGGGATCGCCGGCTGGCGCAGGGGGCGTGTCGTCCAAACTGTCGTCGGGTGCGATATCTTCGACCATCTGGGGCGCGACATCATCGGCCATCACATCACCCGCCATGGCATCATCCGCCACGACATCCTCGGCGATGTAATCCTGCGCCACGATATCATCGGCAGGCGCGGATTCGGGCATGATCGCGCTGGCCGGATATTGAAACCATGTGTGCCCACAGCTTGAACATTGCAGATCGCGCCCGCTTTCGGGAATGACCTGCGCGTCAACCTCATATTGCGCGTCGCAATTCGGACAGATGATCCGCATATATACCCCTTGGCCCGGATGGGCGGCGGCCCCGGCCCTTGTTATTCACTTTTGAATAAATTCTGACGGGCAGCGGCGCGATTGTCCACGCATTTGCGAACATCGCATTGAAACAATTCGCAGGTTGCGGCAAAACTGTCGCGGCAATGGCAAGGGGGCAGGGGTGATCGAATTCAAGGATGTGGCCTATGGCTACAGCGGCGGCGATTTGATTTCGGATGTGTCGCTGACGCTGGCGCCGGGGGCGTTCTATTTCCTGACCGGGCCTTCGGGCAGCGGCAAGACGACCTTTCTGAAACTATGCTATCGCGATTTGCTGGCGACATCGGGGCAGGTCACGATCCTGGGGCAAGATGCGCGCGCCATGGCGCGCGATGCCGTGGCCCAGACGCGCCGGCGGATTGGTGTGGTGCATCAGGAATGCGAATTTCTCGATCATCTGAGCGTGGCCGAAAACGTGGCCCTGCCGCTTGAGGTGGCGGATAAAACCGCCGCGCGGCAGGATCTTGAGGATCTCTTGGGCTGGGTCGGGCTGGCGGGGCAGGCCGACGCCCTGCCGCCCGCGCTATCGGGGGGCGAGCGGCAGCGGGTGGCGCTTGCGCGTGCGGTGATCATGTCGCCCGATGTCGTGATCGCGGATGAACCGACTGGCAACGTCGATTGGGATATGTCGCTGCGGCTGTTGGGCTTGTTGGTCGAGTTGAACCGGATGGGCAAGACGATCGTGATCGCGACCCATGATCTGAACCTGATCCGCGCGGCCAAGGCGCATGTGGCGGCGCGGGTGCTGCGGATATCGAACCGGCGGCTGGTGGCCGCGGGGGTCGATCTGTGAGCGCGCTGGGCGTGCAGTGGCGGCGGCTGAGCGGCGCGGGCAGCGCGGCCGAACGGATCGTGCCGCCCACCGGGATCACCGCGCGGCTGACGGTGTTTACCGCCGGGGCGATGGCGTTTCTGGCGGTATTCGCGCTGGCGCTGTCGTTTGCCAGCGGCCGTCTGGCCGAGCGCTGGGGGGCCGAACTGGCGCAGTCCGCGACCGTGCGCGTTTCCGCCGCCGCCGGCCAGCTTGAGGCCCAGACCGCCGCCGCGCTGCGCGTGCTGGAAACGACGCCGGGCATTGAAACCGCCCGCGCGCTAAGCCTGGATGAGGAACGCGCGCTGCTGGAACCATGGTTCGGGCCGGATATGCCCTTTGACACGCTGCCGGTGCCGCAACTGATTGAAATACACGAATCCGGCGACGGCTTTGACGCCGAAGGGTTGCGTCTGCGCCTGCAGGCCGAGGCACCCGGCGCCGTGCTTGACGATCACAGCCGCTGGCGTGAACCGCTGGTGGCCGCGGCCGAGCGGCTGCGGATGCTGGGCTTTGTGGCGATTGTCATCATCGCGGGCGCCACCGGTGCGATGATCACGCTGGCCGCGTCAGCCGCGCTGGCCGCCAATGCGCAGGTGATCCGGGTGTTGCGGCTGGTGGGCGCGGCGGACGGGTTTATCGTCGGCGCCTTTGTCCGCCGGTTCACGCTGCGCACGCTGGCAGGCGCGGCGATCGGCACGCTGGCAGGGATGATCGCGGTAGCGCTGTTGCCGGGCGATGATGCGGGCGGTTTTCTGGGCGGGCTTGGTTTTCGCGGCGCGGCATGGCTTTGGCCGCTGCTGGTGCCGCCGCTGGCCGGTGCCGTGGCCTGGCTTGCCACCCGCCGCGCCGCCTGGCGCAGCCTGAGGGAATTGATGTGATGCGCTATGCGCTGCAATGGGCGCGCTCGCTGCTGTTCAACACCCAGATGTATCTGGCGATGGCGGTGATGGGGGTGGGGGTGCTGCCCTTTGCCGTGATCGACCGGCGCTATGCCTTTGCGGGGGTGCGGACCTATGCGCGCTATATCCGCTGGTCGGCGCGGGTGCTGATCGAGCTTCGCTCGGAAATCCGGGGGCAGGTGCCGGATGGCGAGGTGCTGATCGCGTCGAAACATCAAAGCTTTCTGGATATTATCCTGATCCTGTCGGTGCTGCCGCGCCCGAAATTCATCATGAAAAAGGAACTGCGCTGGGCGCCCTTTGTCGGCTATTACGCCAAGCGGATCGGCTGCGTGGCGGTGGATCGCGGCAAGCGCGGCGTGGCGATCCGTCAGATGCTGGCGGATGTGGAATCGGGCGCGGCGCTGCCGGGGCAGTTGATCATTTTCCCGCAGGGCACACGGGTCGCGGCGGGCAAACGTGCCCCCTACAAGGCGGGCGTGGGTGTGCTTTATCAACAATTGGGCCAGCCTTGCATCCCGGTCGCCACCAATGTCGGCGTGTTCTGGCGCAGGCGGGGGATTTACCGCGCGCCGGGGCTGGCGGTGGTGGAATTCCTGCCCCCTGTCGCGCCGGGAATGCGGCTGTCGGATTTCATGACCATGCTGGAAGACCGGATCGAGACCGCATCCGACGCCCTGATGGCCGAGGCCGGGCTGGCGTTGCCAAAGGAGCCGTGATGGATTTCATCAAGGATATCGCCGGGCTTGAGGCGCTTTATGACACGGCCCCAAGCCACGCCGCGCTGGCCAAGGTTGCGCCCGAGATTACCCCGCTTTACGCCCGGTGGATCGAACGCGCGCGGTTTTGCGTGATGGCGACCGTGGGGCCCGAAGGGGCCGATGCATCACCGCGCGGCGATGATGGCGCGGTGGTGCAGGTGATCACCCCAACCCGCCTTGCCCTGCCCGACTGGAAGGGCAACAACCGCATCGACAGCCTGCGCAATATCGTGCGCGATGGCCGGATCGCGCTGCTGTTTCTGGTGCCCGGCGCGCTTGGGGCGCTGCGGGTCAATGGCCGGGCGCGGCTGACGGCGGATGCGGCGATGCTGGCGCGCTTTGCCCGCGATGACGGCGCGCGCCCGCGCAGCGTGGTGATCGTGGATATCGGCGAAGTGTATGTGCAGGGTGCGCGCGCGCTGGCGCGTTCCGATCTATGGGGCGGGCAGGATCACCCGGCGGATATTCCGGGGCTAGAACAGGTCGTGGCCCAGATGCTGCACCCGCAGGCGGGCTAGGCGGGCCGGCTCCAGTCGATGCAGCCGGCGGGGACTGCGCCGCCGCTGACCAGCAGCGCGCCCCGACGGTAAAAGCCGCGCCGGTGTTCGGGCGCGACATCGACCACGATCACACCCATGGCCGCGTCGGTCCAGATCAGACGGGCATCTTGCGCCGCCAGCGCGGCAAAAACCTGTGCGGGGCCATAATCGGGGCGAAAAACCACAGTGGTAAAGGGCTGATCGGGGGGCGGACGCAGTGCCCAGCCGCCCGCGCCGATGGTTAGCAGGCCAAGACCAACCAGTGCCGCCCGTCCGGCGCCACCGCCGCCGCGCTGCAGCAGCGCCCAGCCGATCACCAGCGGCGCCAGTCCAAAGCCGACAAACCACAACAGATCCCAAAACAGCGGATTGGCGCTGTCCACCCGGATGCGGTGCAGCCCCAGCAGCCAATGCGACAACACCCCGTCAAGCACATGCCAAAGCCCGAAGCCGATCACCAGCGCCCCGGCCAGCAGCCGCCCGGGTGCCCGCCCCGCGCGCCGATGCGCGCGCCACAGGCCCCAAAGCCCGAACGCGGCCAGCACATACATCAGCGCATGGAAATACCCATCCCACAACACCTGCAGCCGGATGTCATCCATCCCCGGCACAAGGCTAAGCAGGTGATGCCATTGCAAGATCTGATGCAGCAAGATGCCATCGGCGAACCCGCCAAGCGCGATGCCCAGCGTAATGGCGGGCAGGGTCCAGGGTGATCGTGCCATGGCCGGTTCCTTTTGCTGCCTGCGCAACGCGGGCGCAGGGGCAAAGTTCCGGGCCGGGTGAGATCAGGCGGCCAGCCCCTTGCTGCCCATATCCAGAAACTTTTTGCGCCGATCCGCAAGCAGGGCGCCCGGTTTCTTGCCTTCGAGTTCGGCCAGCATCGCGGCAATCGCCTCGCCCACGGCGGCAATGGCCTCGGCCCGGCCGCGCTGCGCGCCGCCAAGCGGTTCGGGGATGATCGTGTCGATCACGCCAAGTTTGTGCAAATCCTGCGCGGTCAGGCGCATGGCCTCGGCCGCTTCGCGCATTTTGCCCGCATCTTTCCACAGGATCGAGGCGCAGCCTTCGGGGGTGATCACCGAATAGATCGAATGTTCCAGCATCGCGACGCGATTGGCGGTGGCAAAGGCCACGGCACCGCCTGATCCGCCTTCGCCCAGGATCACGGATATCAGCGGCACCTTGATCTGCAGGCATTTTTCGGTGGAACGGGCGATGGCCTCGGACTGGCCGCGTTCTTCGGCACCTTTGCCGGGATAGGCGCCGGGCGTGTCGATCAGGGTGATCACCGGAATGTTGAACCGCGCGGCCAGATCCATCAGGCGGATCGCCTTGCGATAGCCTTCGGGCCGGGCCATGCCGAAATTATGTTCGATCCGGCTTTTGGTGTCATGGCCCTTTTCATGGCCGATCACCATCACCGGCCTGTCATTGAACCGCGCAAGCCCGCCCATGATCGCGTGATCATCGGCAAAGTTGCGATCCCCGGCCAGCGGCGTGTATTCGGTGAACAAAGCCTCGATGTAATCCTTGCAATGGGGCCGGTCGGGGTGGCGGGCCACCTGACATTTGCGCCATGGCGTCAGATCCTTGTAAAGATCGCGCAGAATATCCTGGGCCTTTTTATCAAGGGCCGCGGCCTCTTTCTCGATATTCATTTCCGCATTGGCGCGGGCAAGGGCGCGCAATTCTTCGGCCTTGCCTTCGATTTCCGCCAGCGGTTTCTCAAATTCGAGATAATTGTTCATCATGCGCTCCGTAGGGTCTGGCAACTATATGACGCGCAGATGGTGAGTTTGCAACCTGTGCGGCTTGTGGCGAAAGGTGCAATTTGATGTTCACGCCAACGTGAAAATGCTTGCAAACCGGCGGGCGGTGGATACGGTCCAAGCGTGATATTCATGAGGACGAACACGATGGACATGCGTTTTCTGCCGCTCTGCGCGGCGCTGTTGATGGTGGCTGCGCCAGCCGCCGCCCAGAATGTGGATTTCGGCGACGACAGCAGCATGTGGGCCAATGACGGCGAATGCGACGATCCGCGGTTCGAGGGGCCGGGCATGACCAGCACCACCCTGCTTGACAGCGATATCCGCGCGGATGCCACCGATTGCCGCACCGCGTTTGAGGCGGGGGAACTGTGGCTCAAGGGCGATGGCCCGGCGACAGCGCCGACAACGGGCCTCGTCACGCATGAGGGTATCGATTTTGGCGATGATTCCAGTGGCTGGGCCAATGACGGCGAATGTGACGACCCGCGTTTTCGCGGCCCCGGCATGTCGGCCACCCGGGCGCATTTTGGCAATATCCGCGCCGATGCCACCGATTGTCTGGCGGCCTTTCAGGCGGGGGATGTCGCCATGCGCCATGAGGTCGCTGGCCCCACCACCTATGACGGGATCGATTTTGGCGATGATTCCGGCGACTGGTCGAATGATGGCGAATGCGATGATCCGCGTTTCCGTGGCCCCGGCATGACCGAAACCCGGCTGCTGGATGCAGATATCCGCGCGGATGCCAGCGATTGTCTGGGTGCCTATCTGAACGGCACGATCTGGCTGGTGGGCGCGCGCTGAGACGCCGGCGCTGGCGGTGAGTCCGCCAGCGCCAAAGGCTTATTTTTTCAGCAATTCGGATTGGTTCACAATCACTTCGGCCTGTTTGATCGAGGCGATATCGACCAGACGGCCTTTGTAGACGGTCGCCCCTTCGCCTTTGGCCTTTGCGGCCTCCATCGCGGCCAGAATTTCGCGGGCTTCGGCCACGGCTTCATCCGAGGGGGTGAACACTTCGTTCGCAAGCGCCACCTGCTTGGGGTGGATCGCCCATTTGCCGACCATGCCCAGCGTGGCCGAGCGCCGCGCCTGTGCGCGGAAACCTTCGTCATCGGAAAAATCGCCAAACGGCCCATCGACCGGCAGCAGCCCATGGGTGCGGCAGGCCGCGACGATGGCGGTTTGCGCCCAATGCCACGGATCGGACCAATGTTTCGCGCCGTCGCGCAGCATGTAATAGTTTTCCTGCGTCCCGCCGATGCCGGTGGTCTGCATCCCCATGCTGGCGGCAAAATCGGCGGCGCCAAGGCTGATCGCCAGCATCCGGGGCGAAGCGGCGGCGATGGCTTCGACATGCGAAATGCCCGCAGCACTTTCGATGATCGCTTCAAAACCCAGCCGCTTTTTGCGCCCGGCGGCCGCCTCGACCGCGGTGACCAGCGCATCGACGGCATAGATATCTTCGGCACAGCCGGCTTTGGGGATCATGATCTGATCCAGACGCTCGCCGCCTTTTTCGATCAGCTCGACAACATCGCGATACCAATACGGGGTATCGAGGCTGTTGATCCGCACCGACAGCACCTTGTTGCCCCAATCGACGGAATTGATCGCCTCGATCACATTGGCGCGGGCGGTGTCTTTGTCATCGGGGGCGACGGAATCCTCAAGGTCGAGGTTGATGACATCGGCATCGCTGGCGGCCATTTTTTCAAAGAGGGCGGGGCGCGAGCCGGGGCCAAAAAGCTGGCAGCGGTTGGGCCGGGCGGGGGGTGTGGGCTGAAGCCGGAAGCTCATGTCAGCGAACCTTTCGTTGAAATAAGGGAAGGGATTGCAGATTTGGTAGTATGCCGGGGCTGTTGTCGCAAGCACAATTGCCTGACGCAACGTCGCTGGACAGGGGCGGGGCGATCGGGAACATGGGTATCGGGGCAGGATGCGAGGGGCCGATGCAGATCACTGTGGTGCAGGAAACATTTCCGCTGGCGCAGGAATTCACCATATCGCGCGGGTCGAAACGCGCGGCGGATGTGGTTGTGGTGACCGTGACGGATGGCGCGCATCAGGGCCGGGGCGAGGCCACGCCCTATGCCCGCTACGGCGAAAGCCTGCCCGGGGTGATGGCCCAGATCGCCACGCTGGGCGATGACATCCCCGGCCGCGTGGCGCTGCAAGATGCCCTGCCAGCGGGCGCCGCGCGCAATGCGGTGGATTGCGCGCTGTGGGATCTGGCGGCGCGGCAGGCCGGGCGGCGGGTCTGGCAATTGGCCGGGCTTGCGCCGCCGCGCCCGGTGGTGACGGCCTATACGCTTTCGCTCGGGCCGCCTGATGTGATGGGGCTTGATGCGGCGCGCCATGCGCATCGCCCGATCCTGAAAATCAAACTGGGGACCGAGGATGATATCCCCCGCGTCGAAGCCGTGCGCGCCGCAGCACCACGATCGCGCCTGATCATCGACGCGAACGAAGGCTGGAGCGCCGCGCTTTACACCGATATCGCCCCGCATCTGGCGCGGCTGGGGGTCGAGCTGATCGAACAACCCCTGGCCGCGGGGGCGGATGACGCGCTGCTGGGCCTGCCCCGCCCGGTGCCGATCTGCGCGGATGAAAGCTGCCATGACCGCGCATCGCTGGCGGGTCTGGCGGACAAATATGACATGATCAACATCAAACTCGACAAGGCCGGCGGATTGACCGAGGCTTTGGCCCTGCGCGATGCGGCCCGCGCACAGGGCTTTGGCATCATGGTGGGCTGCATGGTGGCCTCGTCCTTGGCGATGGCGCCAGCGGTGCTGGTGGCGCAGGGCGCGCGTGTTGCCGATCTTGACGGGCCGCTATTGTTGGCAGATGACCGCCGGCACGGATTGCATTATGACAACGGCCATGTGCATCCCCCCGAAGCCGCACTTTGGGGCTAGCCGCAACAGCGACGGAGAGAAAAGGCCCATGAGCCGGACTGTATATGTGAACGGGGAATATCTGCCCGAGCAAGACGCAAAGATTTCAATCTTTGACCGCGGATTCCTGATGGCCGATGGCGTCTATGAGGTCACCAGCGTGATCGACGGCAAACTGGTCGATTTCGATGGCCATGCGCGGCGGCTGGAACGATCGCTGCGCGAACTCGATATGGCCGCGCCCGTGGATATGGATGAACTGCTGACGATCCACCGCGAATTGGTGGCGCGCAACGATCTGGTGGAAGGCGGCGTTTACCTGCAAATTACCCGTGGCGCGCCCGCCGATCGGGATTTCGCATTCCCCGATCCGGCCGAAGTGCCGCCGACGCTGGTTCTATTCACATTCGCCAAGAACCTGACCACCGCGCCCGCCGCCCAGACCGGCATCGCGGTGATTTCCATCGACGATCTGCGCTGGGGCCGGCGCGATATCAAGACGGTGCAATTGCTTTACCCGTCGATGGGCAAGATGATGGCCAAAGCCCAAGGCGCCGAAGATGCCTGGCTGGTCGAGGATGGCTTCGTGACCGAAGGCACATCGAACAACGCCTATATCGTCAAGGGCAACCGGATCATCACGCGCGAATTGTCGAATGATATCTTGCACGGCATCACCCGCGCCGCCGTGCTGTGTCTGGCAAGCGAAGCCCAGTTCGAGATCGAAGAGCGCCCCTTTACCATCGCCGAGGCGCAGGATGCGGATGAGGCATTCGTCACATCGGCCACCACCTTTGTGCAGCCGGTGGTGTCGATCGACGGCGCCGTGATCGGCAGCGGCAAACCCGGCCCGGTGGCGCAGCGGCTGCGCGAAATTTACATAGATGAAAGCCGCAAATCCGCGATTTGAACCAAAGGGGCGCTGATGCGCCCCTTATTTTCGTGCACTGCCGCGCGAAAGAAATCGCCCCCTTGTGGGGGCGATCAGCGCTTAGTTCGACGCCGACAGGGGGATGAATCCTTTGTCGTAATAGACATTGGTGAAATCGCCCTCGCTATCGCGATCAAGCAGGGTCACCCAGAAATCCCAGCCCTCGCGCGTGCCTTCCATATCCGGGATGTAGGATTCGACCGCGAGCGGCAGGATATCGGCCCAGACCTCGTCGCTGATCTCGGGCATATGGGCTTGTTTATAGGCCGCCGCATATCCAAATGGATCGGCCCGCAGCCGGGCCACCACCTCGACAAACGCGGCCTGCACCCGGCTGAGAAGTTCCTGGTTTTCGGCCGCCCATGTCGCATCGGCGAAGGTCACCACATTGGGGATCGATCGCAGATGCGGCACGTCGTTATCCGCAAGGCTGACCCAGCGCACGGCCGAACCTTCGGCCTGCGCGGGGCTAAGGCCGCCGGCGCTCCAGATCGCGCCGTCGATGCGGCCGGCGGCGATGCTGGCATTCATCGCCGTGGTATCGACAAGGGGCTGAAACTGGACATCGTTCACCGTCATCCCGCCTTCGGCAAGAATGGCCTCAAGCAGATAATAGGTTGACGAACCCGGCCCCGGCCCCGCGATCCGCAGGCCGCGCAGTGCCGCAATCCGTTCTTCGACGGGCGCTTCCGCCGTCAGACCCGCCGCTTCCATCGCCGCGGTCGAAATCGTGACCTCGGTGATCTGGCCGATTTGCTGGATCATGCCGCGCAGATCGGCCCCTTCGGCCATGGCATGAAGCCCGGCGGTAATGCCGTTCTGGCAGGTCTCGGCCTCGTTGGCGATGATGCCCACGATACATTGGGTCACGCCGCCGTTGTAATCGACGGTCGAAAAATCCAGCCCGTATTTGGCCTGCAATTCCTCGTCCAGTTCCAGCATGGGCGCAAGTACATGGCTAAGCGATGCATTGACCGCCACCCCCCAGCGAATCGGGCTGCGCTCTTGCGCGCTGGCCGCCGCGCCCCATATGACCTGCCCGGCCAGCAAAAGGCCGCCGACAGCATATTTTCCAAACATGGTTTTCATTCTTTTCTCCTCCCTTTCATTGTTCAGTATTGATCTTGCGGGATGGTCAGGCGCAAACCTTCCAGCCCGGCTGTCAGCGTGATCTGACAGGCAAGCCGGCTGCCCGTGCGCCGTTCGCTTGCGACGCCGTCCAGCATTTCGTCCTCCATGCGTTCGGGCGGCGGCAAGCGTGCCAGATCATCGTCGTGGATATAGACATGGCAGGTGGCGCAAGACATCGAGCCGCCACATTCCGCGACAATCCCATCAATGCCGTGGGTCTGTGCCATTTCCAAAAGCGATTGGCCGATGCTGGCGCGGATCAGCTTTTCACGGCCATCCGGCTGCACGACATGGATATCGATGCCATCGCTGGCCTGTGCCGCTGCGGCGCTTTTCATCAGTAATCCTCTTCGATTTTTATGGCGCCTTCGGGGCAGCTTCTGGCCCCGAGCCGGGCCCGGTCCAGTTCGTCTTCGCTGACCTTGCGGCCATCCGAGATGCAAAAGCCCTCGTCATCCAGTTCATAGATTTCAGGTGCGCGCATGCCGCACATGGCATGGCCGGCACAAAGGCTGCGATCCACGCGCAGGATATAACGCGGTGATGAAGTGGGACTGGTCATGTCAAAGCTCCGGTCTTGGGGTCAATGGCGGTCGGATCGGCCCCGTGGCGGGGGCCGCTTGGCGGTAGCGTCAGGAAACCGCCATCCACGACGATGTTGTTGCCGGTAACCCAGCGGGCCTCGTCGCTGGCCAGAAAAAGCACGGCGAAGGCGACATCCCAGCCCGTGCCCTCGGTGCCGAGCGCTGTCACCGCGCCCCGCAGCTTGCGCGCCCCCGGCGATGGATCGAGGCGCTGGACCATCGGGGTCCAGACGGTTCCCGGCGTCACCGCATTCACGCGGATACCATGCCCGCCCCAAGCGCCCGCAAGATCGACGGTCAGCCCGCCCAATCCGGCCTTGGCCGCCGCATAGGCGGGGTTGGCAAAACTGCGCATTCCGGCGGGCGACAGGATATTGATGATCGCCCCGCTGTGTTGTGGCGACATCACCCGCAAAGCGGCGGCGGACAGAAACATCGCGCCGCGCAGGTTGACATCGACGACCCGCGACCATTCTGCATGGCTCATATCCACGGCAGACACCGTGCTGGTGACGGCGGCGTTGTTCACAAGGATATCAAGCCGCCCGGCGCTGGCCATCAGCTCTGCCACCGCCGTTTCAACCGCGCCTTCCTGTGCGATATCGCAAACAAGGGGGCGCGCTTGCCCGCCGTCCTGAATGATCCAGTCCGCGGTATGCGCGGCCGCGACCGGATCGCGATCAAGAACAAAGACCATCGCCCCGGCATCGGCCAGCAATTTGGCCACAGCCGACCCGATCGAGGGTATCGCGTCATCGCGCGCGATGCTGCCCGCACCGCTGACAAGCGCAACCCGCCCGTCAAGCCGCGGCCCCGGATCGCGGCGCGCGCTCATGTTGCGTCCCGCATTTGGGCTGCGGGCCAGACAAGCGGCACATATTCCGGCGTCCAGACCGTCCCGGCGGACATGCGCGGCTGTTTCGCGGGATCGACGCCAAAGGTGGGGAACCGCTTGATCCATTCTTCCAGCAGGACACGCGTTTCAATCCGCGCCAGATGCGATCCGGCACAGCGGTGATCGCCGGCCCCGAAATTGATGTGCTGGCTTACATCGCGGGCGAAATCCACGGCATGGGGATCGGCGTTCAGATCATCGTCAAAGCTCATCAATGGCAGCAGGAACACGACCCTTTCACCCGCCTTCATCGACACACCTTCATAGACCAGATCGCGCGCCACGCCGCGTTCGGGCAGCGAGGCCCCGCTGACGCGCAGCAATTCCTCGACCGCGCCGGGGATCAGGGCGGGATCGGCGACAAGCTTTTGATATTGTTCGGGATTGCGCGCCAGATAGAGCATGATAAAGGACATGACCGATTTGACCGTATCCAGCCCCGCCAGAAACAACAGCGATCCCAGACCCTGTTCTTCGTCCGGGGTCAGCGGGCGCCCCGAGAAATCCGAATGCACCAGCTTGCTGATGATATCCGTGCCGGGCGCTGCGCGCCGCGCATCAAATAGCCCGCTGATATAGCGGGCAAGCCTGTGGATACCCTTGGAGCGCACCTCGATATCGGGCGATCGTGTGAACATGCGGGCATAATCAAGCAATTGATCGCGGTCGGATGCGGGTGCGCCGACCAGCCCAAGGAACACGCCGATCGGAAAGATCTCGCCAATGTCGGCCACGAAATCGCAGCCGCCCTTCGGCGCGATCCCGTCCAGAAGCCCGACAGCCTGTGCGCGGATATCCGGCTCGATCCGGCGCATATTGCCTGGCGCAAAGAATGCCCCGAAAACCTTGCGATATTCGCCATGCTCTGGCGGATCGGCCTGGACCGGCAACAGCAAGGGCCGCCAGTTGCGCGTGGCATTATGATCCGGATGCGATGAGAAAAGCTCGGGCTGGCGGAACATATCCACGGCCAAGGCCGGCTTGCGCACGATCCAGTGCCCGCCATTGCGCGGTGTGTAAAAGATTGGCGGGGTTTCTGCCTTTAGCCTGCGGCTTAGCTCTTGATGGGGTTCATCAAGGCCCACGGGCGCGGCAACATAGTCGAAATCATAATAAAGCGACGCCGGCACATGCGGCGGCAACGACAGGCTGGATTCAGCGGACATGTCCCATCTCCCTTGCAGGGGCATTTGATGGGGATGAGGCTAGGCATTTTGCCGGTCGATTGATTGTATCAGCACCTGAATTCATTGTTCCAGAATCCTGTCGGCCGGGCCGCGCTATTGATCCTTATTTTCTATTGCGTAACCTGATCGCATAAGAGAATCTGTTAGGGACATGACGCGCGCGAGGCCAGAATGAACACCCAGCCGCAAGAAATCTATCGCCGCCGCGTGAGCGAGGCATTCTATCCCGTCGAGGTATTGAAAGCCGGTGACAGCCCCATCACCGTGCATCATTTCTCGTCCGCGCAGCGCGGCATGTTGCGGGTCACGCGCGGGCATGTGGCCGTCGGCACCGCGCTTGTCGGGCGCAGCAACCCGGCCACCACCAGCCGGGGCAGCGCGCCGGATGAATTCGTGCTGATGCGCGCTGAAACCGCCCGGCTTGTCTATAGCCAGTTCGGGCGCCGGGTCGAGCTTGCGCCCGGCGGTATGGCGTTGATCGATGCGCGTTCTTCGTTTGAATTCGAGCGCCATTCAACGGGCGCGAACCGCTGTTTCCACCTGTCGGGGGCCATTTTGCGCGATGTGATCGCCGAACCCGAGGCCCTTTGTGCCCTTGAAATCGATGGGCGGGGCGGGATCGGCGCCACCATCGCGGCCTTGCTTGACAGTATCTGGCAGCAGTCAACAGTGCTCAGCACATCCGAACAGACGTTGCTTTTGGAAAGCCTGGCTGCGGCCATCGCATTGGCGGGCGGGCAGGGGCAGCGCCACACGCAACGCTGGGTGCGCCCGGCGCCGGATGCGCCGCTGCAACGCGCGCGCGATCATATAAGCCGGCATGTTGGTGATCCGAAACTCACGCCGCCAAATGTGGCGCGGGCGGCGGGTGTGTCGCTGAGCTATCTGCAGTTTCTTGCCCAAAGCGAAGGCACTACGATCGGCAAGATGATCCTTCAGACGCGGCTGGATGCCTGCGCCGCGATATTGGCCAATCCCGATTATGCGGCGCGGCGTATCACGGATCTGGCCTATGATTATGGCTTTAGCGACAGCGCACATTTCTGCCGCAGCTTCAAGGCGCGGTTCAAGGTGACGGCAACCCGTTATCGCAAGACTGCGCTTTCGGGCGAATGAGGCGTCGGGCATAACCGCGGCCCGACGCGATCTTCGGCGCTATTTGTCGCCCACGTTTTCGCGGAATGCCTTTTCAAACGCCTGCTGCTTTTCGGGGCTGGCCGCTTCTTGTGTCGCGCGCCAGTTTTCATAGGGCATGCCATAGAAAATTTCGCGCGCTTCGGCTTTGTCCATATCGATGCCGCGTGCATTGGCGGCCTCTTGATACCAGCGGCTCAGGCAGTTGCGGCAAAAACCGGCCATATTCATCAGGTCGATATTTTGCACATCGGGGCGCTTTTCCATCAGATGTTCGCGCAATGCGCGAAAGGCGGCGGCTTCAAGTTCAATCCGGGTCTGGTCGTCCATAATTCAGGCTCCTTTTCACGGGGCAATCGTCGCGAGGGCCGCGATCAGATGCGGCGCAAGGCGGGCGGCCCAGCGGGTCTGCCCCGCCGGGGTGTCAATCAGATCGTTACGCAATTCCACCAGCACATTCGGGCGGCCATGCTGCAATCCGTGCCGGTCGATGGAATCGCCGGGCAGATGGCCGGCATAGGGTTCATTATCACCGATGCACCACGGCTCGCCGGTTTCGGCGCTGACCTTGGCGCCCAATGCAGTATCGGCACGCAGCGATGCGATCAGCGGCGCGCTGAGCCGTCGGTCCCATGCCGACAGCAGCCCCACATGCCAGGGCCGGCCCATCCGGCCTTTCAGCCGGCGGGTATAGGAATGGACGGCGCAGATCACCGTATCGTCGCGGCGCGCGGCCAAAGCGGCCAGCGCCGCGTGATAGGGCTGATGATAGAGGCGCAACCGACGGGCGCGCTCGGTTGCATCGGCATTGCGGTTGGCGGGAATGATCGTGCCATCATAAAGCCGCATGAGCAGGGTGGGGTCATCCTCGCCCCGGTTCGGATCGATCACGAGGCGCGAGAAATTCGACGCGATCATCGGCGCATCCAGCAGCCGGGCCAGTTCGCGCGCCACGCCCAAGGCGCCCACATCATAGGCGATATGGCGCCCCATTTCGGCGGCCGGCAGGCCCAGATCGCCGCCCGCCACATCGGCAGGCACGGCGTTCGAGGCGTGATCACAGGTGATCAGCCAGCGCGACGGGCGATCTGCGCCTTCGATCATATAGGGGGTATGCGTCATGGCTTTGTCATATCTTTCTGTTTGATACATACTGCCTGACACGCCAAAGCGCCAGTTGTGTCCTCGGCGCGTTTGCGACATATACGGGGCTAACCAGCCGCAAACGCGGCGCAATCAGGAGAAAGGCCCAGATGAGACGCCTTCGCAATGTCAAGATCGTGGCGACCCTCGGCCCTTCCTCGAACGATTACGATACGATCCGCGCGCTTTACGAGGCGGGCGCCGATGTGTTTCGCCTGAACATGAGCCATGGCGATCACGAAGAAACCCGCGCCCGGCATGCGATCATCCGCCAGATCGAGGCCGATATCGGCCGCCCGATTGCAATTCTGGCCGATTTGCAGGGGCCCAAGCTGCGGGTGGGCACATTTGCCAATGGCTCGGAACATCTGGCGGGGGGACAGGCGTTTCGCTTTGATCTGAACCCCGCGCCGGGCGACGCCACGCGCGCCTGCCTGCCCCATCCCGAGATTTTCGCCGCATTGGAACCGGGTGCGCGGCTGTTGGTCAATGACGGGAAAATCCGCCTGCGGGTGGTGGCCTGCGGCGCCGATTTTGCCGATTGCACCGTGATCGATGGCGGCGTGATTTCCAACCGCAAGGGCGTGAACGTGCCCGATGTGGTGCTGCCCGTGGCGGCGCTGTCGGAAAAGGACCGCCGCGATCTGGAATTCGTCTGCGATCTGGGTGTGGACTGGCTGGCGCTGTCGTTCGTTCAACGCCCCGAGGATGTGACCGAGGCCCGCGAACTGGCCGCAGGCCGTGCCGCGATCCTGTCGAAAATCGAAAAACCTGCGGCCGTCCATGCCTTTGCCGAAATTCTGGCCGTGTCGGACGGGGTGATGGTGGCGCGCGGTGATCTTGGGGTGGAATTGCCGGTGCAAAACGTGCCGCCGATCCAGAAACAACTGGTGCGCAAATGCCGCGCGGCGGCAAAGCCCGTGATCGTGGCGACCCAGATGCTTGAAAGCATGGTCGATAGCCCGATGCCCACCCGCGCCGAAGTATCCGACGTCGCGACCGCCATCTATGAAGGCGCGGATGCCATCATGCTGTCGGCGGAATCCGCGGCTGGTTCCTATCCGGTCGAGGCTGTGCGCACCATGGACAATGTCGCGATCGAGGTCGAGCGCGACCCCACATGGCGCGACGATCTGGATGCCACCCGCGCCGGCAGCAAACGCACCGTGGCCGATGCCATCGTATCTGCCGCCCGTGAAATCGCCGAAACCACCGATATCAAGGCCATCGCCTGTTTTTCCGAAAGCGGCACCACCGCGCTTTTGACCGGGCGCGAACGCCCGCATGTGCCGATCATCGCCATGACATCGCGCATCCACACGGCGCGCCGGCTTTGCCTGAGCTGGGGGATGCATTGCGTCATCACCCATGATGTAGACCGGTTCAAGGCCGCCGTGGTCAATGCCGCGCGCGCTGCCTGTGCCGATGGTTTCGCCACCACCAGTGATCAGATCGTGGTCACCGCGGGCATTCCCTTCAATCAGCCGGGATCGACCAATATCTTGCGCGTCGCCCCCTGCGATGAAAGGTTGATTTACAATTCCGATTTTGACTAGGCTGACCTTGGGTTAACCAGGGTGGCTGTTGAATGGGGACGGATCTTTTCTTGGTGATCGGTATCGTGATTGCCGCGCTGACGATTCCGGCCATTGTCAGCGCCTGGTCCGATCGTCGTCCGCCGCGTGTGGCAACATTGGTGCTGATGATCGGCGGCGCGTTGATCATTGCGGCGCTGGTGCAAAAGCCCGGCGGCTACCGGGTTGACGATGTGCCCCATGCCTTTGTGCGCGTGATCGGGCATTTTCTGCGCTGATCGGGCGGGCTTGGGCTTGCCTCGGCGGCCAAGGCTGGCTATACGCGCCTTTCCAAGATCTGTGACCGGCTATGTGGCATGCCGAGTCGCAGGATCAACCGCCCCAATGACAGGAGACGGAAATGCCCAAGATGAAGACAAAATCCAGCGCCAAAAAGCGCTTCAAGGTGACGGCAACCGGCAAGGTTCTGGCCGGTCAGGCTGGCAAGCGGCATGGCATGATCAAGCGCTCCACCAAGTTCATCCGCGACGCGCGCGGAACGACGACGCTGTCCCCGCAGGACGCGCGGATCGTCAAGACTTACATGCCATACGATCGCTAAGGAGAGCAGCACATGTCACGCGTCAAAGGTGGGACGGTCACCCACGCCCGTCACAAGAAAGTTCTCAAGGCCGCCAAAGGCTATTACGGCGCCCGCAGCCGCAATTTCCGCACCGCCACGCAGGCGGTGGACAAGGCCAACCAATACGCAACCCGCGACCGCAAGAACCGCAAGCGCAGTTTCCGCGCCCTGTGGATTCAGCGGATCAACGCCGCCGTTCGTGGCCATGACGATGCGCTGAGCTATTCGCGCTTCATCAACGGTCTGGCGCTGGCCGGCATCGAGGTGGACCGCAAGGTTCTGGCCGATCTGGCCGTGCACGAGCCCGAGGCGTTTGGTGCCATCGTCGATAAGGCGAAGGCCGCGCTCGCGTAAACACCCGCACAGGGTAAAGCATAAAAGCCGCGGGCCTTTCAGGGGCGCGCGGCTTGTTGCGTTTATGACCCGCTGTGATAGCAGGGCAGGGGAAATCCAAAGGGCTGGCTATGGACGATCTGAGAGACAAATATCTGGGCGCCATTACCGGCGCCGCCACCGAGGCCGCGTTGGAGGATATCCGCATCGCCGCCATGGGCAAACAGGGCGAAGTGGCGCTGAAAATGCGCGAACTGGGCAAAATGAGCCCCGAACAGCGGCAGGTAATGGGGCCAAAGCTGAACGCGCTGAAGGATGAAATCACCGCCGCATTGGCCGCGCGCAAGGCCGCGTTCGAGGATGCGGCACTGGACGCGCGTTTCCGCGCCGAATGGCTTGATGTCACCCTGCCGGCCCGCCCGCGCCGCGTGGGCAGCATCCACCCCGTCAGCCGCGTGACCGAAGAAGTGACCGCGATCTTTGCCGATATGGGTTTTGCCGTGGCCGAAGGCCCGCAGGTCGAAGGCGATTGGTTCAACTTTGACGCGCTGAACATTCCGCCCGAACATCCGGCGCGGCAGGAACATGACACATTCTATATGCACCGCGCCGATGGCGATAACCGCCCGCCGCATGTGCTGCGCACCCACACCAGCCCCGTGCAGATCCGCGCGATGCAGGAAACCGGCGCGCCGATCCGCATCATTGCGCCCGGCCGGGTCTATCGCTGCGATTACGACCAGACCCATACCCCGATGTTCCATCAGATCGAAGGTCTGGCGATTGGCCGCGATATTTCCATGGCCAATCTGAAATGGGTGCTTGAGGAGTTCTTTACCGCCTTTTTCGGCACCACGGTGAAAACCCGGTTCCGGGCATCGCATTTCCCGTTCACCGAACCATCCGCCGAGGTGGATATCCAATGTTCGTGGCAGGACGGCATGGTCAAGGTTGGCGAAGGCAATGACTGGCTCGAAGTGTTGGGCAGCGGCATGGTTCATCCCAATGTGCTGCGCGCGGCGGGCGTTGATCCCGATGAATGGCAAGGCTTTGCCTTTGGCATCGGCATCGACCGGCTGGCGATGCTGAAATACGGCATCCCCGATCTGCGCGCCTTTTTTGACAGCGATCTGCGCTGGCTGCGTCATTACGGTTTCTCGGCGCTGGATGTGCCGACCCTGCATGGGGGGCTGTCCCGGTGAGCCACGCCCGCCTGCATATCTGCCCCCCGTCCGAGAAAGGCTAATGCGATGAAATTCACGCTTTCCTGGCTGAAAGAGCATCTTGAAACCGATGCCAGCCTTGATGACATTCTCTATGCGCTGACCGATTTGGGGCTTGAGGTCGAAGGGGTGGCCGACCCCGCCGCGAAACTGCGCGATTTCACCATTGCGCGGATCATTTCGGCCGAGCAGCACCCCGATGCCGATAAACTGCGCGTCTGCATGGTGCAAACTGATGCGGGCGAATCGCAGATCGTTTGCGGTGCGCCCAATGCGCGGGCGGGGATCACCGTGGTTCTGGCGAAACCCGGCACGTATATTCCGGGGCTTGATACCACCATTCAGGTGGGCAAGATCCGCGGTGTCGAAAGTTTCGGGATGATGGCCTCGGAACGCGAACTGGAACTGTCGGATGAACATGCCGGCATTATCGAGCTGCCTTCGGGCGACATCGGCCAGAGTTTTGCCGATTGGCTGGCCGAACATGATCCCGCGCGGGTCGATCCGGTGATTGAAATCGCAATCACGCCCAACCGCCCCGATGCGCTGGGGGTGCATGGCATTGCCCGCGATCTGGCGGCGCGCGGACTGGGGCGGCTGATCCCGCGCGATGTGGCGCCGGTGGCGGGCACGTTCCCCAGCCCGATTGGCGTGAGCATCGATGCCGATCTGCAGGACAAAGCCTGCCCGGTGTTTTATGGCCGCATGATCCGTGGGGTAAAGAATGGTCCTTCGCCGCAATGGCTGCAGGAACGGCTGCGCGCCATCGGGCTGCGACCGATCTCGGCGCTGGTGGATATCACCAACTTTTTCACCTTTGACGCCAACCGCCCGCTGCATGTGTTCGATGCCGATAAATTGCAGGGCAATCTGCGCGTCCATGCCGCCAACGGGGGCGAGGTTTTCGCCGCGCTGGATGACAAGGATTACACCCTTGCGCCCGGTATGGTGGCGATTTCCGATGGTGCGGCGGTGCAAAGCCTTGGCGGTGTGATGGGCGGGCGGCACAGCGGCTGCGGCGATGATACGGTCAATGTATTCGTGGAATCGGCCTATTTCGATCCGGTGCGCACGGCGATGACCGGGCGGGCGCTCAGGATCAATTCCGATGCGCGTTACCGCTTTGAACGCGGGATCGACCCGGCATCCACCCCGGACGGGATCGAGGCCGCGACCCGGATGATCCTTGATCTATGCGGGGGCGCGGCGTCGGATGTCGTGATCGCCGGTGCCCTGCCCGATGTCAGCCGCGCTTACCGGCTGGATACTGAGCGGGTGCAAAGCCTTGTGGGGATGGAAATTGCCCCCGATACCCAGCGCGCCACGCTTGCGGCGCTTGGGTTCCGGATCGAGGGCGACATGGCCCATGTGCCAAGCTGGCGCCCCGATGTGTTGGGCGAGGCCGATCTGGTCGAAGAAGTGGCGCGCATCGCCTCGCTGACCGGGCTGGTCGGCCAGCCGCTGCCCCGGATGCAGGCCGGTGTGCCCGCGCAGATCCTGACGCCGATGCAAAAGCGCGAAGGCATGGTGCGGCGGATGATTGCCTCGTTGGGGTATAATGAATGCGTGACCTATAGTTTCATCGATCACGCATCCGCCACGCTGTTTGGCGGCGGCGATGATGCGGTGATGCTGGAAAACCCGATTTCCTCGGAAATGAGCCATCTTCGCCCCGATCTGTTGCCCGGTCTGTTGCAGGCCGCTGCCCGCAATCAGGCGCGCGGTTTCGCCGATCTGGCCCTGTTCGAGGTGGGCCCCGTTTTCACCGGCGGCGAACCGGGCGATCAGCATCTGCAGGCCGCCGGCATCCTTGTGGGCAGTTCGGCCCCGCGCGAACCGCATGGCACGCGCCGCGCGGTCGATGTGTTCGATGCCAAAGCCGATGTCGAAGCGGCGCTGGCCGCAGTCGGTGCGCCCGCCAAGGTTCAGATCCTGCGCGATACTGCCGATTGGTGGCACCCGGGTCGCTCGGGGCGGATCAGCCTTGGGCCGAAAAAGGTGATGGCGGTCTTTGGGGAAATCAACCCCAAAGTGCTGCGGGCGATGGATGTGAAAGGCCCCGCCGTGGGCTTTACCCTCTATCTTGAGGAGCCGCCGATGGCGCGGGCCGGATCGGCCGCGCGGGCGCCGCTGGTTACCCATGATCTGCAGGCGGTCGAGCGTGACTTTGCCTTTGTCGTCGATACCGGGGTCGAGGCATTGGCACTGGTCAATGCCGCCGCTGCGGCGGACAAGGCGCTGGTCGAATCCGTCAGCGTGTTTGACGAATTCATCGGCGGCGCCTTGGGCGAGGGCAAGAAATCCATCGCAATCGCCGTGCGTCTGCAGCCGGTGGGCGTCACCTTGAAAGAGGCCGATATCGAGGCCGTGGCCGCCAAGATCATCGCCAAAGTGGCCCAGGCGACCGGCGGCGTGCTGCGCGGCGCGTGAAAAATCGGCCCCGCGCCACCCGGTGCGGGGCCGATGCCTAAAACGGCCACAATAGCGGGATCAGCAGCACCGATGCCGTGCCGATCACGATATTCATCGGCAGGCCGATGCGCAGGAAATCGGTGAATTTATAGCCCCCTGCGCCATAGACCATCGTATTCGTCTGATAGCCGATCGGCGTGGCAAAGCTGGCCGAGGCCGCGAACATCACCGCCACCACGAAGGGGCGCGGGTCCACCCCGACGCTAAGCGCAAGGCCCACGGCAATCGGGGTGACCAGCACGGCCACGGCATTGTTGGTCACGATTTCCGTCAGGATCGAGGTCAGTGCATAGACCATCGCCAGCGCCACCCACGGGCTGACCTGCGCGGCTATCGGTGCAAGCGCGGTGATGATCTGTTGCACCGCGCCCGATCGATCCAGCGCCGTGCCCAGCACCAGCATTGACACGATCAGCAGCAACAGCTTGCCATCCATCGCGGCCAGACCTTCGTCGGTTCCGATACAGCCCGTCAGGAATACCAGCGCCACCGCGATCAGCGCCAGCGGCAGGATCGGCGCGACGTTAAAGGCCGCAAGCCCCACCACGCCCAGCAGGATCGCGATGGCAATCGGGGCCTTGCCCCGGCGAAAGGCGCGGGCCTCGGATGGCGCAAGGGCGATCAGGCCCTGATCCTCAAGCAGGCGGTCGATATCATCGGCCGCACCCTCGATCAGCATCGTATCGCCGGCCAGCAGGGGCACATCCTCTAGCCGGGCATCCATCGGCTCGCCCCGGCGGTGCAGCGCGATGGGATAAACGCCAAAGCGGCGCCGCCAGCGCAGGCTGCGCAGCTTGCGCCCGATGGCCTTGGAGCCGGGGCCGACCAGCACCTCCATCACGCGGGCGGGGCGAAGCTGGCCGGGTTCCAGCCCCGGCAGCACGGCACCCCGCGCGGCCCCTTCGCGAAAGCCCATCAATTCGCTGTCGCGGGTTTTGACGACGACGGTATCGCCAGCCTCAAGCGTGACATTGGCCATGTTGCGGCGCAGCGATTCATCGCCTCGGATCACATCGACCACGCGCCCGCCGCCCCGCGTCAGCGCGGCGACATCCTGCGGCGCCTTGCCGACCATGGGCGAATCGGCGGGGATGAACAGATCGGCCAGCCAGCCACGCGGCGCGCGCGCACCATCGGCGCTGCTGGTCACGCTGTCGCGATTGGGCAGCAACCGGGGCGCAGCAATCGCCAGAAAGCCGCCGCCGATCACCGCCAGAATCACCCCCAATGGCGCGATTTCGAACAGCCCGAAGGGCGCAAGCCCCAGATCGCGTGCCACCCCGTCGATCAACAGGTTGGTCGATGTCCCGATCAGCGAGATCGTGCCGCCCAAGATCACCATATAAGACAGCGGGATCAGCAGCCGCGATGGCGATGTGCCGGTCTGACGCGCCAGCCCGATGGCGACCGGGATCAGCACCATCACCACCGGCGTATTGTTCAAAAACCCCGAGGCCAGCGCCGCCGCGGCAAAGAAAAAGAACAAGGCCAAGACCTTGCGCCGCGCCGACAGGCGCGACAGCGCCTCGATCAGGGTTTCCAGCGCGCCGGTGCGCACCAGCGCCGCTGACAGGATGAACATCGCCCCGATGGTGGCGGGCGCGGGGTTGGCAAAGGCGCGCAGCACGTCATCGGTGCTGACCAGCCCCAAAAACAGCGCCGTTGCCGCGCCGACAAAGGCCACCATCGCCGGCGAAAAACGTTCAGAAATGAAGGCGACAAAGATCACGCCAATCAGGATCAGCGCAGCAGTGGGGGCGAATGTGCCAAGATCAAAAAACATGGGAAACCATTATCAATAAAACTCTGCCAATGCCGGTGCCGGCGTCATATTCCCTGCGCGACCCAGACATAGGCCGCGTAACCCACCAAAAGCACAAGCCCGTGCGCGCGCCCGATGGCCGGGCGCAGCAGCAACAGGGCGACCAGAACCGCCGTCACCCCGATCATGACCAGCAAATCAAACCGCAAGAACCGTTCGGCCACCGGGATCGGCGTGATCACCGCTGTGATCCCCAATATGCCCAAAACGTTAGAAATGTTTGAACCGACGATATTGCCGATGGCAATCGCCGATTGGCGGCGAAAGGCGGCGATCAGCGATGTGGCAAGTTCGGGCAGCGATGTGCCGATGGCCACGATGGTCAGGCCGATAAAGGCCTCGGACAGGCCGAAATCGCGCGCAATGCTGGTGGCGCCGCTGACCAGCGCGCGCGCCCCAAGCACCAGCGCCGCCAGCCCGAACACCAGCCACAGGGCCGATTGCCAGATGGGGGCGGCCGTGCCCTCGGGCGTATCCGCGGGCGCGTTCCTGGATTGGCGATAGGCCCAGACCAGATAGGCGATCAGCCCGGCAAACAGGGCCGCACCGCTGATGCGCCCGACCTCGCCCAGCCAGAAAATCGGGATCAGGATCAGCGCGGCGGCCATCATCACCGCCGCATCGCGCGGGATGGTGCCGCCGACATGGGCAATCGGCCAGACGATGGCCGACAGCCCGACGATCAGCAGCATATTCCCGATATTCGATCCGACGATATTCCCGATGGCGATATCTGGCACGCCGCTTAGCGCCGCATCGACGGATACCAGCAGTTCCGGCATGGATGTGCCAAATCCCACCACCGTCAGCCCGATCAGCAGCGGCGGCATGGCCAGTTGCCGCGCAATGCCCACCGCGCCGCGCACCAGCGCGTCACCGCCTATGAACAAGCCGATCAGCCCGCCGAACAGTAGTAGCCAATCCAAAATCTTCTCCTGCCAGTCATCCGGGCGGCGCCCATCGTTGCAGATTGTGCATTCACCCCGCCACGTCAACCCGGATTGCGGCGCGCATCAGTCGGCTTGCGGGATGTCCTTGGCTTTGGCCACGGCCGGGCGAGCATAGAAACGGGCGACATAATCGGGCACGTTTTTCAGATCATCCCAGCCGACCAGCGGTTTGACGCCATAGAAATCCAGCCCGTTGAGCCAGGGCGCAAGCGCGATATCGGCAATGGAAAATTCGCCGATCATCCAGTCGCGGCCATCGAGCGCCTGATCGACCACGCGCAGCAGGCGGATCGCCTCGGCCACGTAACGATCGCGGGGGCGGGGGTCTTCGATTGCGGCACCGCCGAATTTGGCGAAATAGCCCAATTGCCCGAACATCGGCCCGACGCCGCCCATCTGAAACATCACCCATTGAATCGCGTGATATCGGTCGGCGGGCGTGGTGCCCAGCAATTTGCCGGCCTTTTCCGCCAGATAGATCAGGATAGCGCCGCTTTCAAACAGCGCGAGCGGGGCGCCGCCGGGGCCATTGGGATCGATGATGGCCGGGATCTTGTTATTGGGGTTGAGCGACAGAAATTCCGGCGTCGTCACATCCCCCGAAAGCGAAATGCGATGCGGCTCATAGGGCAGGCCCAGTTCTTCGAGCGCGATCGAGACCTTGACGCCATTGGGTGTGGGAAAGCTGTAGAGCTGGATCACATCGGGATTTTGCGCGGGCCAGCGGGTGGTGATCGGAAAATCGGCGGGGAAATTCATCTAAGATCCTGTCGTCTAGGGGAAATCATGGCTTTTGCATGAAAAAGACATATGGAAACCCTGCAAGATTTGCTAGCGTAATAGATGAACGCGCCAAAGACGCGATCAATGGGACATAGTGGCAGGAACCTCTATCATGCTGAAAGAATTCAGAGACTTTATCGCCCGGGGCAATGTGATGGACATGGCCGTGGGGATCATTGTGGGTGCGGCTTTCACCGCGATCGTCAGCTCGATGGTGGCTGATCTGATCAACCCGATCATCGGATTGTTCACCGGCGGGATCGATTTCAGCAATCATTACGTCGTGCTGGGTGGCAGCGTGCCCGATGGTGCCTCGCTTGATGTGGCGCGCGAAAGCGGGGCGTCGATTTTTGCCTATGGTGCGTTCTTGATGGCGGTGATCAATTTCGTGATCATTGCTTTTGTGGTGTTCATGCTGGTCAAGGGCGTGAACAAGATCAAGGATGCCGCCGTGCGCCGCGAAGAGGCCGTGCCCTCGGCGCCATCGGGCCCCACGCAAGAAGAACTTCTGGCCGAAATCCGCGACCTGTTGCAGCGCAATTCGTGATGCGGAAATGAAAAACCCCCGGACATGCCGGGGGTCATCAAAGGCGGCATGCCGCCTGTCGCAAGGGCCGGGGCCTAGAGCCCGCCTTCGCGTTGTGCCTTTTTGCGTGCCAGCTTGCGCGAGCGACGAATCGCTTCGGCTTGCTCGCGTGCTTTTTTCTCGGACGGTTTCTCGAAATGCTGCTTGAGCTTCATTTCGCGGAAAACGCCTTCGCGCTGCAACTTTTTCTTCAGGGCACGAAGCGCCTGATCGACGTTGTTATCGCGAACACTTACCTGCATGTGGTGTCACCACCTTCCTAAGTTTGAGTTGCAAGAATTTGCAGGAAGTGGCCCTATAGCAAACCAGCGGCGGATTGTCTACACTCGGCCAATAGCCCAAGGAGGATGGCGATGACATCCACAGACCCGATTTCCCGGCGCAATGCGCTTTTGGATGCGGCGCTGGCGCATGTGCCCTTTGACGGCTGGTCGCAGCCGACATTCGTGGCCGCCGCCGTCGATGCCGGTATTCCTGCGGCCCAGGCCCGCGCGCTTTGCCCGCGCGGGGCGCTTGATCTGGCGGTCGCCTATCACCGGCGCGGCGACGGGGCGATCGATGCCAGCGCGCTTGGCGATCTGCGTTATTCGCAAAAGGTGGCGGCGCTGATCCGGATGCGGATCACGGCATCCGACAAGGATATCGTGCGCAAGGGGATGGCCCTGTTTTCGCTGCCCCATCACGCGGCCGAAGGCGGGCGGCTGATCTGGGGCACGGCGGATGCGATCTGGACGGCGTTGGGCGATACGTCGCGCGATGTGAACTGGTATACCAAACGCGCCACGCTTTCGGCGGTATTCGGGTCAACCGTGCTTTACTGGCTGGGCGATACGTCGGATGGCGATCAGGACACGTGGGATTTTCTGGATCGTCGGATTGCCAATGTCCTGCAGTTTGAAAAAACCAAGGCCCGCGTGCGGGCCAACGGGGCTTTAAGCGGCCTCATGGCGCTGCCCAATGCCCTGGCCGCACATATCCGCGCGCCTGCGGGTGTGGGGCGCGATGACCTGCCCGGCGGGCGGCAGAGATAACAAAACACGAGGGACAGATGATACCAGACATGATGCGCGCCGTTGAAATCACGGCGCCCGGCGGCCCCGAAGTCTTGCGCATGACCGAGCGCCCCGTGCCGCGCCCCGCGGCGGGCGAGATCGTGATCAAGGTGGCCTTTGCCGGCGTCAACCGCCCCGATGCCCTGCAGCGCGCCGGTTCCTATGCGCCGCCGCCCGGTGCATCCGACCTGCCGGGGCTTGAGGCCGCGGGCGAGGTCGTGGCCATCGGCGAAGGCGTCAGCGAATGGGCCGTGGGCGATCGGGTTTGCGCGCTTTTGCCCGGTGGGGGCTATGCCGAATATGTGGCCACGCCCG
>JBBAGE010000002.1:0-46973 GCA_041655055.1 Paracoccaceae bacterium | reverse complement strand
ATCCAGCGCGCCAATGCCGCCGATAATGGCGCGGGTGACATCACGCGTGCTGATATCTTGTTGCAAGAATCGCGCCGCGCCCGCGAATACATCCAGCGTCGCCAGAACATGCGGATCGCGATAGGACAGCAGGGTCATCACCCCGCTTGCGGGATCAAAGCGGCTTTGCCCGCCATAGGCACCGCCGCGCACCCGCACCTGATCCCACAGCCATGTGGCATTCAGATAGCGCGCCGCCGCCTCGGACGCGCCGGTGGGCGGCAGGCCGGTGGGGTAAAGATCATGCGCCACGCCCACGAAATTCACCGCCGATGGCACGTCGAGCGCCAGCGCTTGCGGGTTGGGCACGTCGGGTGCGGCGATGTCAGGCAGCGGCACATCGGGCATATCCAGCGCAGCGATCAGATGCCGGATATTGGGCGCGATGATCCCGCGCATCCGGGGCGCCGCCGCGATCGAGCAAACCATATGCGCAGGCCGCACCAGCCAGGCGCGCAATGTCGCCAGCCGCGCGGCCAGCGGTTCGGACATATGCGCCCAATCGGCCAGCAGGCTGCGCAGAAACGCCAGATATGCAGTGCCATTCGCACCCTCGTCCAGCGCGCCCATCCGGTGATAGCCCGCGCGCAGCCGCCGATCGACGAAATCATGGCCCGCCGGGATCAGCGCCCCCTCAACCTGCGCCATTTCCTGCAGCACCAATTCGCGCAGCCGCGCGACATCATCAAACCGCGCATGCAGCAAGGCATCCTCAAATATGGCGACAAGATGGGCGATATTGCCATCAAGCGCGCTGGTGCGCAGAAAAAGCCAGGCCCCGCGCCCGCCCTGTGCCCAGATCGGCCGGGCGTCCAGCACCGGGGAAATCCCGCCGGTTTTCGCAGCCACGCGCCGGGCAAAGGCTGTGTGATCTTGCGTGCGCGTGCCCGTCTGAACCATCGCCACGCCCAAAAGCCGCGCATAGGGCCACCAACCGGCGGGCAGATCGCCCAGATCAAAGCCCAGATCGACATGGGTGATACCGCTGACCGCCGGCTCCTGCCAAAGCACGGCCGCCTGTGCTTCGCGCATCACCTCGACCATATCGGGTTCGAACCGGCGGGGCAGATCGGCCAGCGCCAGCACCGGAACCGAGGCCAGTTCCGCCGGCGTATCGGGGCGGGCCTGCGCCGCCTGCAGGGCCTGATGGGCGTCAGCGATCCGGGCAAAGCCAGCATCCCCCATGCTTTCGCGCAGGGCGGCAAGGCGGGCGGCCTCGGCCCCCGCGCGCGCGGCAGCCAGATCGGGATCAGCCTGCAGCAACACCGCGGCACGATGGGGGTTTTCCAGCAGATCACGTTCGATCATCGGTTCAAACAGCAGCGCGCCTTCGGCCAGCGCCTGACGCAATTCGGCCATTTCGCCCAGGTAATGCAGTTGCGAAAACGGCGCGCCGTCATGGCGCCATGTCTTGAGCGCCTCAAGCATCGCCACCAGACCTGCGGGCATATGGCCCTGTGGCCCTTCGCGCAGGCGAAACTCCAGCGTATTCAGCGCCCCCTCAAGTGCGGCTACATCAAACCCGTCGGCCAGCACCCGGTGCAATGTCGCAAGGATCACATCGCAAACCTCATCGAACCGCGCCGGATCAACGCCGGAAAGCCCGATGCGAAACATCGGCTGCAAGGTTTCCTCGGCAAAGCCGCTTTGGATCAGATCCTCGCCGAAACCGCCATCGATCAGCGCGCGCCGGATCGCGCCGGCCTGCCCCACCAGCAGATGATCAAGCAAAGCCCAGGCCAGCCGCCCCGTGCGCGTGGCGGGCGGATCAAGCGCCCAGGCCATGGATACAAACCCGTCGCGGCGCGGGCCAGCGGCCACAGGCGTGCCCGGATAGCTGGCGCGCAGGCTGCGCGGGGTATCAAAGGCGGGCTGCGGGGCCGTGTTCGCGGGTTCACCCGACGCCGCTTCGTCGAAATACCGGCCCACAATATCAAGCCGCTGCGCCGGATCATCATCGCCCGAAAACCACGCCAGCGCATTGGCGGGCGTATAAAAACGGCGGTGAAACGCGCGCATCAAAGGCAGGGTCAGATCGGGAATCGCATCAGGATCGCCGCCATAGCCCAGCCCATAGACCGTATCGGGAAACAGTGCGCGGCGCGTGGCTTCATCCAGCACCCCGCGCGGGGATGAGAAAAAGCCCTTCATCTCGTTATAGACAACGCCTTGCAGTTCCAGCGCATCGCCCCGGGGCGCGTAATGCCATGCTTCCTGGCGGAACGTGTCCTCGGTCAGGCGCGGAAAGAACACGGCATCGAGATAGACATCCACAAGGTTGTGGAAATCCTGCACATTCTGGCTTGCGACCGGGTAACAGGTCATATCCGGCCAGGTCATCGCATTCAGATAGGTCTGCATCGACCCCTTAAGCAATTCGACAAAGGGTTTACGCAGCGGATAGCGGCGCGATCCCGACAAAACCGCATGTTCCAGAATATGCGCAACCCCGGTGGAATCGCCCGGCAGCGTGCGAAAGGTGATGCCGAATACCTTGTTGGGATCATCATTGACCACCGACAAAACTTGCGCCCCGGTGGCGCGATGCTGATAAAGGCAGGCACGCCCGCGCAGCTCGGGAATGGTTTCTTCGGCCAACAGCCGGAATGCGGTGTGCTGATCCACGAAAATTCCTCGCCAGCTCAACTGCCCTTGGGTCAAGCGCCGCCCTGCGCTTTGGTTCCGCCGGCGGCGCAAATCCTATTTGTTGCCCAGCAAGGTTGCGAGTTCAAGCAAGCGTGAGCGGAATTTCCATTTTAACCTTGCCTTGCGGGCGATATCACCGGATCAACAAGCGCCGAGCCCCAAACCAGTCAGGACAGCCCGATGCCCAATGGTCGTTTTCAAACGCTGATGCCCGCTTTTGCCTTTCTTGGGTTATTCGTCTTGGTGACATGGGTGATGTATCTGGGGCAGACGATCCTGATCCCGCTGGCCTTTGCGGTGGTGGCGGCCTTTGTGCTGTGGCGGGTGGTCGAATGGCTGGGCACGGTGCGTTTCATCGGGCGCACGCCTTTGTGGCTGCGCCATATGGTGGTGCTGGTGATCTTTATCGTCGGGCTGGTGGTGATGGCGATCCAGATCCGGGTGAATATCGAAGTGCTGGTGGAACGCCTGCCGATTTATCAGACCAATATCATTCAGTTTCTGGACGGGATGCTGATCCGCTTCGGGCTTGATGAACAGTGGGCCGACGGGATTGCCGAATTGATGTTCGGCCAGTTCAACACCCAGGCGATTGCACGCTCGGCGCTGGCGGCACTTGGCAGCCTTGGCGGGCTGATCCTGCTGGTAATCCTTTACACTGTATTTCTGTTGATCGAATACACCGGTTTCGTGAAAAAGCTGCATCTGGCGGTGCGCGATTCCGCCGGCGTTGACCGCATCCTGACCATTTCGCGCCATGTGAACGAGCGCATCGGCGGCTTTCTGGCGGTCAAAACGCTGGTCAATATCATTCTGGCGCTGGTGTCTTATGTCGCGATGTTGCTGCTGGGGATCGAACTGGCGGGGTTCTGGGCCATCGTCATCGGCGTGTTGAACTATATTCCCTATCTGGGATCGATCATCGCCGTGGCCTTTCCGGTGCTGACCACGCTTGCCCAAAGCGGCAGCCTGCGCGAAACCGTTGTGGCGCTGGTGGTGCTGACGCTTATTCAGGTGATCGTAAGCTGGGCGGTGGAACCGCCGCTGATCGGGCGGCGGCTGAACCTCAGCCCGCTGGTGGTGCTGCTCAGCCTTGCAAGCTGGTATGCGCTTTGGGGGCTGTCGGGGGCGGTGCTGGCCATTCCGATGACGGTGATCATCCTGTCCATTCTGGGCGCGATCGACGCGACCCGCCCGATCGCGATTCTGCTGTCAAACGACGGGCGGGCTTAGGCATCATTCCTCGGGGGCGGCATCCTTGCCATAGGTGCCCCATGGCGCGCCGGTGCCGGTAGGTGGCACCTTGTCGGCGCGCGAATAGCTGTGCAGATAGGCCTTGGCGATGAAATGCGCCGAAATCGGTGCAGAGAGGAACAAAAACAGCGTGATCAGCAATTCGTGAAAGGAAAACACCCCCCACACCAGCGCGAAAAACAGCATCGAGGCGATCAGGATACTGCCCACCCCCAGCGTGGTGGCCTTGGTCGGCACATGCAGCCGCGCCATCGGATCGGACAGTTTCACCAGCCCCAGCGATCCCACCAGCCCGAATATGCCGCCGATCACCAGCAACAGCGATATGATGATTTCTGTGATCATGGCTGCCCCTATTCAATCACATCGCTGCGCAGCATGAAGCGCGCATAGGCCACGGTCGAAATGAACCCCGTCATCGCAAAGATCATCGAGGCCTCGAAATATACGGTCGTGCCCATCAGCATCCCGAACAGGCTGATCAACGCGATGACATTGATCACCATCGTATCCAGCGCCAATATCCGGTCGGTCATTACCGGCGCCACGGCGACCCGGTAAAGGTTGAACAAAAGCGCCAGACTGAAACACCCGAACGCGAAATAAAGCGCATATGTGATCATTCAAAGATCTCCTTCAGGCGGCGTTCATAGCGGGCCTTGATATCATCACGCACGGCCGCAGGGTCATCGGAATCAAGGCAATGGACCAGCAGGCTTTGCCCATCTTCGGACAGATCCGCCGAAACCGTGCCCGGCGTGATGGTGATCGTGCCCGCCAGCACCGTGATCGCCGTGGGGCTGCGCAGATCCAGCGGCACGCTGACCCAGCAGGATTTGATATCGCGGTTGGGCTTGGTCAGGATGGTGATCGCCACGCTGATATTGGCCATCACGATATCCCACAGCACCACGGCCACGAATTCCACGATCATGCGCGGATTATGCAGCCGGGGCCGCACGGTCCAATAGGCCGTGGTGATCAGCGGGATCGCGGTGCCCAGCACCAGCCCCAGCACCAGATTGCCCAGCGTTACCTGGTTGACCAGCATCTGCCAGATCACGATCAGCACCAGCGTCAGCACCGGATGGGGGAAAATGCGGCGGATCATTGCAGGCCCCCCTCAAGGCTGACTGGCCCAAGCACGGCGGCGATATAACCCTGCGGCGCATGAAGCTGCGCGGCCGTCGCATCGAGATATGCGGTAACCGGCCCGGAAAAGACCGCCAGCGCCCCAATCGCCGCCACCAGCGCCACAGTCGCGATCAGCGGCACGGGCCGCAGCGTCGCCGGCACGGCTGCCGCCTTAACGCCGCCACCGCTTCCGCCCCAAAACACCAGGCTTCCCGCCCGCGCCAGCGCCGCAATCGCCACCAGCGATGTCGCCAGGATCACGGCCCAGATCAGCACCACATGATCGCCGCCCCGCACCGCATCAAGGATCAGCAGCTTGCCCGCAAAACCCGAAAGCGGCGGCAGTCCGGCCATCGCGATGGCCGTGGCGAAAAACAGCGCCGCAATCAGCCCATGCTGGGCAATGGCGGGGGCGGGGCGCAGCGCCTCGGACCGGCGGGCGCGCACCAGATCGACGACGAAGAACAGCGCCGCCACCGCCAGCGTTGAATGGATGATGTAATAAAGCCCCGCCGCCGTGCTTTGCGGCGTGAATTGCGTCAGCGCTACCAGCACCGTGCCCATCGACGCAATCGCGCCAAAGGCCGCCAGTCGGCCCAGCCGTTCCGCGCCCAGCATCCCGATCATCCCGATCGCCAGCGTGATCAGCGCCGCCGCCATCAGCCACGGCCCGGCAATCCCCTCGGTCGCGGCGACGCCCGGCCCAAAGGCCAGCGTGAACATCCGCAAGATGCCATAGGCGCCCACTTTGGTCATGATCGCAAACAGGGCCGCCACCGGCGCGGGGGCATTGGCATAGGTTTCCGGCAGCCAGAAATGCAGCGGCAACAGCGCCGCCTTGGCCGCGAACACCAGCAACAGCAAAATCGCCCCCACCCGCATCAGCGCCGTATGCTCGGGCCCCAGCGCCGCCACACGCACCGCGATATCGGCCATGTTCAGCGTGCCGGTCACCGCATAGATCGTGCCAAGCGCGAACAGAAACAGCGCCGAGGCCAGCAGGTTATAGGCCACATATTGCACGCCCGCGCGAAAGCGCATCGCCCCGCCGCCATGGATCATCAGCCCATAAGATGCGATCAGCAGGATTTCGAAAAACACGAACAGGTTGAACGCATCGCCGGTCAGAAAGGCGCCGTTGATCCCCATCAACTGAAACTGAAACAGCGCATGGAAATGCCGCCCCCGTCCGTCCCAGCCGGACCCTGCCGCATAGGCCAGCACCACCAGCGCCAAAACCGCGCTTAGCAACACCATCAGCGCCGACAACCGATCCAGCACCAGCACAATGCCAAAGGGCGCGGGCCAGTTGCCCAGCTCGTAAACCGTGATCGTGCCGCCGGCGGCCTGCACCAATAGCCCCAGCGCCAGCACCAGCATCCCCACGGCCGCTGCGCCCGAAAATACCCGCTGCAGGAACAGATTTCCCCGCATGGCCAGCACCATGATCGCGGCCAGAACCGCGGGAATGACAATGGGCGCAATAATCCAGTGGGTCATTCGCTCGCATCCTGTTTGGGGCTCAGGTCTATCCGGTCGGTGCGCCCGGAAATGAACGATCCAAGCGACATCAGCACGATCACCGCCGTCATGCCAAAGGCGATCACAATCGCCGTCAGCACCAGCGCCTGGGGCAGCGGGTCGGTATAGCTGTCTACCCCGTCGCGCAGCACAGGCGGCATATTGACCACCAGCCGCCCCGAGGCGAACAAAAACACATTCACCGCATAGGATATCAGCGTCATACCCACGATCACCGGAAAGGTCCGCTGCCGCAGCACCAGATAAATCCCCGCCGCTGTCAGCACGCCAATCGCGCTTGCCACAAGCAATTCCATGGTCACGACATCCTTTCTGCGGGGGCAATTTCATCGGGCGCCGGCTCGGGCGCGGGGCGGATATCGGCATACATCACCGATCCGCGCGACAGGCCCGACAGGCTTTCAAGCGCCAGCATCACCGCGCCCACCACCGTCAGAAACACCCCAAGGTCAAAGGCCATGGCGGTTGCCAGTTCAAACTGCTCCATCGGGGGGATGCGGAAATAGCCAAAATCGCTGGTCAGGAAAGGCCGGTCCGCGAACCATGCGGCAATGCCGGTAAAGCTCGCGATCAGCACCCCCAGCGCGATAAAGGTGTGATACTGAAACCGCTGACGCGCCACGGCCCAGTCAAAGCCGCTGGCCATATATTGCATCAACACGGCAATCGCCACGATCAGCCCGGAAATGAAACCCCCGCCCGGCTCGTTATGGCCGCGCAGGAAAATATAAACCCCGACCAACAGCGCAATCGGCATCAGCGCCTGGGTCGCCACGATCATCATCACCGGATGCCGGTCACCGGCCAGCGCCTGTTCAGGGCGCCATTGATCAAGCCAGCGCCCGGCCGAACTGCCGACAACCGCCTGGCTCAGGGCAAAGATGATCAGCCCGGCAATCCCCAGCACCGTGATTTCACCCAACGTATCAAAGCCACGGAAATCGACCAGAATGACGTTCACCACATTGGTGCCGCCGCCGCCGATATAGGAATTGGCCAGATGATAGGCCGAAATGGATTCAAACGCGGAATCGCGCAGCAAGATCGCATAGACCAGCGCCGCCATCGCGCCGCCGCCCAGCAGCGCGATCGCCCCGTCGCGAAACCTGCGCGCGGGCGCGCTTTCACGCGGGGTATGATTGGGCAGGAAATTCAGCGCCAGCAACATCAGCACGATGGTCACCACCTCGACCGAGATCTGCGTCAGCGCCAGATCGGGCGCGGACAGATAGACAAAGCCCAGCGACACGATCAGCCCCGCCACCCCCACAAGGATCAGCGCCAGCATCCGGTTGTGATGAAACAGCACCAGCGCCCCCACCGCGCCCACCAGCAGCACCCAGCCCGTCAGCGCCACGATATTGACCGGCGCCATCACGCGGTTCGGCGCCCCCATATCCCCGCCCGACCAGGCCCAGAGGCCCGCAACCGCGGCCGTGATCACGAAAATCCCGGCAAAGCGGGTAAAGGCGCCGTCATGCAGCAGATCGGCGCACCAGCGGCTTGCGCCCACGGTCGCGCGCATGATCGCATCGAACATCCCCTTGGCCTGCAGCCAGGCCCCGCGCTGCCAACGGCCCGCCAAACCCGCGTGGCGCGACAGCACCACGGCCCCGCCCGCAACCGCGACGATCGACATCCACAAGGCAGGCGTGAACCCATGCCAGATTTTCAGCGCATAATCGGGCAATTCGCCCCCGATCACCGCGCCCGCGCTGGCCGCCACCAGCGGCCCTGCAATCAGCGCCGGCATCAGCCCGATCAGCACCACCAGCACCGCCAACAGCGCTGCGGGCCCCCACATGCCAATGCCCGGATCATGGGGGCTAGCCGGGTAATCGCGCCGCTGCGGCCCCAAAAACACATGCCAGATCAGCCGCAGCGAATAGGCCACCGAAAACAGCGCGCCGATCGTCACCAGCACCGGAAACAGCCAGCCCTGCCCGGCCCAGGCGGTATGGGCGGCTTCCTCAAGCATCATTTCCTTGGACAGGAACCCGTTGAACAGCGGAATCCCCGCCATCGACAATGCGGCCACGGTAGTAATCACGAAGGTCACGGGCATAAGGCGGCGCAACCCGCCCAGCCGCGCAATATCGCGGGTATGGGCGGCGTGATCGATGATCCCCGCGCTCATGAACAAGGCCGCCTTGAAGGTGGCGTGGTTGATGATGTGAAACACCGCCACGACCGCCGCCATGGGCGTGCCGAAACCCAACAGCATGGTGATCAGCCCCAGATGGCTGACGGTGGAATAGGCCAAAAGCGCCTTGAGATCATCTTGAAACAGCGCGATCACCGCACCGGTGATCATGGTGATCAAGCCCACCGTGGCCACGATATAAAACCATTCCGGCGTGCCCGACAGCACCGGCCAAAGCCGCGCCATCAGGAAAAGCCCGGCTTTGACCATCGTGGCCGAATGCAGATAGGCCGAAACCGGCGTCGGCGCCGCCATCGCATGCGGCAGCCAGAAATGGAACGGAAACTGCGCCGATTTCGTGAACGCCCCCAACAGGATCAAAAGCAGCGCCGGCAGATACATCGGGCTTGCCTGAATGGCGTCCTTGTGCTGCAAAATCACGCTCAGATCATAGCTGCCGGCGATATTGCCCAGGATCAGCATGCCCGCGATCATCGCAAGCCCGCCCATGCCGGTCACCACCAACGCCATGCGCGCCCCCTGACGGCCCTCGGGCAGATGGCTCCAGAACCCGATCAGCAGAAAGGACGACAGGCTGGTCAATTCCCAAAACACCAGCATCAGCAGGATGTTATCGGACAGCACGATCCCCACCATCGCGCCCTGAAACAGCAGCAGATAGGTATAAAACTGCCCCATCGAATCGCGTTCCGACAGGTAAAACCGCGCATAGAGGATGATCAAAAGCCCGATGCCAAGGATCAGCCCGGCAAAGAGCAACCCCAGCCCGTCGAGCATGAAATTCGCATTCAGCCCCAGCGCGGGCATCCAGTCGATGCGGTAAAGAAACACCTCGCCGCCCAGCACCGCGGGCGCATTCACCATCAGCAGGATAAATGCCAGCAATGTCGGCAGGGCCGCAAAGGCCGCGCAGGCATCGCGCCCCGCGCGGATCATCAGGCCCGGCAATAGCGCACCCATAAACGGCAGTGCCGCGATCAAAGGCACAAAAGCGCCGATCGTTTCCATGTTCCCTGCCCCCCAAGCCGCCTTTTGCGCTGACCCACGCGTTATTTGGCGGCTGTTTAGCCCGCATAATTACAAAATTCCAGTATTTCCGGACAAAACATGCCGAAAACTGCGGGCGGGGCCGATTACTTTTCCGTCAGCTTCAATTCGATCCGGCGATTTTGTGCCAGCGCAGCGGGGCTGTTGCCGGGGTTGACCGGCTGATATTCGCCAAAACCGGTCGCGGCCAGCCGATTGGCCGGAAAGCCCAGAACATCGGTCATGAAGCGCACCACCGAAAGCGCGCGGGCCTGGCTGAGTTCCCAGTTGTCGGCAAAACGCCCCGCGCCCGACAGGGGCGTGCGGTCGGTATGGCCATCGACGCGCACGACCCAATCGATTTCGGGCGGGATGTCGCCGGCGACATCGGCCAGAATACTGGCCACACCGGCAATCTGCGCGCGCCCTTCCAGCGCCAGATCGGCTGAACCCGGTTCAAACAGCACTTCCGAGCTGAACACGAAACGGTCGCCCACAATCTGCACGCCTTCGCGTTCGCCCAGAATATCGCGCAAACGGCCAAAGAATTCGGATTGATAGCGTTCCAGCCGACGGGCCTCTTCCTCAAGCCGCTGACGCTCGGCTTCCTCAAGCGCCGCGCGGCGGCGTTCTTCGGTTGCAACCTGCGCAAGGGCGGCGTTGAGCCGCCCGGTCAGGCTTTCGATCTGGACCTGCGCGGCGGCATCGCGATCCTCGCTTTCGCCCAGAATGTTTTCCAGCGCCCCAAGCTGCGCACGCAATTCCGCCACCTGCGCATTCAAAAGCGCGACTTGACGCTGGCTTTCGGCGGTGCTGGCCGCCTGTTCATCAAGCGCGCGATTGGCCGTGGCCAGCAGCAAGGCCCGTTCCTCGGCCAGATCAAGCCGTTCAAGCGCCTGTTCCTCGGCCGCGATCTGCGCGGCCAGCGCTGCGGCCAGATCGGCTTGTAACCGGGCCTCGTTTTCGGCGCTGCCTTGCAGGGTTTCGACCTCGGCCAGCGCGGTTGCAAGGGCCTCATCGGCCGTTTGCGCGCGGGCTTCGGCGTCGGATCTGGCGGCTACGGCGGCGGCCAGCCGGGCCGTCAGATCATCGCTGGCGACCTCGGCGGCGGCCAGCAGCGTCAGCGTATCTTCGGCCCGCTGGCGCTCGGCCTCAAGCGCAAGGGTCATGGCGGTCAGTTCGGCATCGGCATCGCGCAGCCGCGCGCGCAAGGCCTCGGCGGCGGCAGCATCGGCGATGCGCGCCTGTTCGGCGGCGGAAAGCGCCTCGGCCTGGGCATCCGCGCGAAGCTCCAGATCGGCGATCAGCGCCTCCAGTGCCTCGCGGCGGGCGGCTGCCAGCCGGGCCTGTTCTACCCCGTCATCCAGTTCCGTGCGCGCCGCCGCAAGCGCGGTATCCAGCGCATCACGTTCGCTTTGCAATTCCGCCTGTGCGGTTTCCATCGAGCGCAGATTTTCCTGCAACGTATCACGTTCCAGCAACATCGCGGCAATCTGGGCCTCAAACCCCGCGATTTGTTCGGATTGCGCGCCGATCTGGCTGCGCAGGCTGGCAACCATCGCATTCTGGGCGGCGATTTCGCCCTGCGCTTCGGCAAGGGCGGTATCAAGCGCGCTGGCCTGTTCCTCAAGCCCAAAGGCGCGCTGCTGTTCCAGTCCCAGCGCATGGGCCAGCGCATCAAGTTCCGCCGACAGCGAATCCAGCGCGCTTTCCTGCCCGGTGATCGTGTCGCGCAACATGCTTTGGACCACGACAAAGATCGTCAGCACGAACATCAACACCAACAAAAGCGCCGTCATCGCATCGACGAATCCGGGCCAGATACTGCCCGAAATCCGCTGTGCAGGACGACGCGAAAGGGCCATGTCAGCGCCCGCCGTATTGCTGGCGAATGGCCCGCGTCAGCGCCGCCAGATCGGCGCGCAGATCATGCAGCATTTCCTGCCGCCCGGCGGATAATTCCTCAAGGATTCGCAGCAGTTGCACATCGATTGAACGCAACCGCATCCGGGCCTCGACATCCACCGGGGGTTCGGCCTCGGTTACCGCAGAGGTGCTGGCCTCAAGTGCGGCGGCCAGCCGTTCCTGCCCCTCGGCCAACCGTTCAAAGCCGCGCGTCGCGCTGTTATCCGCGTCGATCTGCATCGCAAGCTGTTGCAGCGCGCCGGCCAGATCATCCAGCCTGCCATCGACGCGGGCGCGGCTCGCTTCGGATTGGGCGAACAATTGTTGCAGCCGGTCCATCTGTTCGGCCATGTGATCAAGCGCGGCGCCGACCATGCCGGTATCGCCGCCTTCATTTTCACCGGCAAAACTGATCCGGGTGATGGTGGACAGCCATTCTTCCAATTCGCGGAAAAAGCGGTTCTGCCCATGCGAGGCAAACAGTTCCAGCAACCCCACCACCAGTGACCCCGCCAGCCCCAGAAGCGACGATGAAAACGCCACCCCCATGCCGCCCAACTGGCTTTCAAGCCCGGTCATCAACCGGCCAAAGACATCCACCCCGCTTTCGCCCGCCGCCGGGGCCAGACCGCGAATGGTATCAACCATCGCTGGCACCGTGGTGGCCAGCCCATAGAACGTTCCCAAAAGGCCAAGGAAAATCAGCAGGTTGACGATATAGCGCGTGATATCGCGTTCTTCATCCACGCGGGTTGCCACACTATCCAGAATCGTCTGGCCGGAGGTGGTGGAAATCTGGCCATGCGCGCCGCGTGTGCGCAACAGCGCCGCAAGTGGCGCCAACAGCCGGGGCGCGCGCCCTGCGGGGTCGCGCAGGCGCTGGCCCCGTATGAACCGTTCGATCCAACTGACCGAGGTTGCAAGCTGCACCACCTGCCAGAAACAGGCCACGACCCCGGCGATGAACACAATACCGATAAAACCGTTCAGCCAAGGGTTCGCCAGAAAGACCGAGGCCACCCGCGGATAGGCGATATAGGCCCCGATCCCCACCAGCAGCAGCACAAGCACCATAAAGGTGATCTGGCGCACCGGTTGCGAAAAATGTAGCTCGACCTCGTGATCCGGGTGGTCCATCTGGACGGTCCTGACCTGATTATGTTGTTTCTGTTTCGCACGATAGGGGCAGAGCCCCCCAAATGCCAACACTCAAACGCCCCGGCATCGGGCAGCACCGGTTCACCATGTCACGACCCCTGCCCGACCATAGAACGCACCCGCGCGTCAAGCCAGCGCAACGGCGCATCCTCAAGCCCCAGCGCATCCAGATGCTGCACCGTATTATGCAGATATTCGGCATTCGGCCCGCGCCCGCCGGTGGCATGGGCGATGATGCTTGCCTGTTCCTCAAGCGCCAGATCGCCGCAATATTGCACATGGTCGCGGTCGATCACATAGGCCAGCGCATCGACCCGCCGCCCATCGGCCAGATCCAAGGGTAGCACCGCCTCGCGGTAGGCAGACGATATCAATTCGCGCTCGCGCAGATAGGCAAGCGTTTCATCCGCATCCGCGCCCGCCACGCAAAAGGCCACCCCATCGCATATCGCACCTTCGGCCGCATCGAGCGCCAGCACCAGCCCCGGCGCCTCGGGGCTGCCGCGATGGTGGATCGAATGCATGCAAAAGCTGCGCTGATAGCCCACAAGCCGGGCGATCACGCGTTCGCCCCAGCGAAATCCGGGGTTCCAGATCAGCGATCCATAGCCGAATATCCAGATCTGTTGCATGCGCCGCCTCTGGTTTCTGTCGTGCAGGCCCTATAAACACTACCCAATGCCGACAGGAAAGGCCCCCCATGCGCTTATTCATCGCTCTTGCCACAGTTGTGTTTCTGGCCGCAATCGGCTGGGGCGGATATTGGTTCATCGGGTCATCCGCGGTGGAACGCAGCCTGAACAACTGGTTACAAGACCGCCGGGCCGAAGGCTGGCAGGCCGATGTCCGGACGCTGCAAACCCGGGGCTTTCCTTCGCGCTTTGATACCACGATCACGGGGCTGGAACTGGCCGATCCCGAAACGGGGCTGGCGTGGCAATTGCCCCGGCTGGAAATTCTGGCGCTCAGCTATCGGCCGAATCATATCATCGCGATGCTGACCGGCCCGCAGGTTCTGGCCACGCCGCAGCAGCGGATTACGGTCACCAGCGACAGTCTGCGCGGCTCGGTCGTATTCGTGCCCGATACCGATCTGACGCTGGACCGGGCGAATTTTGAACTCAGCGATATCACGCTTGCATCGACGCTGAGCTGGGACAGCGCGCTGGAAAGCGGCCGGATCGGGACACGGCGCAACAACACCAACCCGCTCGCCCATGACATCGCGTTCGAGGCCATATCTCTGCGCCCGTCCGATGCGCTGCGCAGCCGGCTTGATCCCGCCGGCCTGTTGCCCCCGGCCTTCAGCCAGTTTGGCGCGGATGTGACCGCCACCTTTACCGCGCCATGGGATCGGCACGCGGTCGAAACCGCCCGCCCGCAGCTTAGCGATCTGGATATCCGGCAGATCCGCGCATCCTGGGGCGATCTGGAACTGCGCGCAACCGGGCGCATCAGCGTCGACACGCAGGGTATTCCGAGCGGCGAAATCACCCTCAACGCCACCAACTGGCGCGACATGATCGAAATCGCCCGCAATTCCGGCGCCTTGCCCGAAGGCATGGTCGGCCCGCTGACCTCGGCGCTGGAATTTCTGGCCCGGCTGAGCGGCGACAGCGACACGCTCAACGCGCCGCTTGCCTTTCGCGATGGCCGCGTGATGCTGGGCCCGATCCCGCTGGGCGAGGCGCCGCGCCTGATCCTGCGCTGACAGGCCGCACGCCGCACCGCCTGCCAGCCCCGGATTACCCGCAGCGCGAAAAGCCGCAGCTTGCGCAGGTCATGCAACCCTCGATCATCCGCATCTCATAGCTGCCGCAACTGCTGCAGGATTTGCCACGCGGCGCGGCGGGGTTGGTATCGTCGAAATGCGGATCGGCCTTTAGCCCCATGCCTTCGCCGGCGATAAAGCCGATGGCAATCAGGTGGCGTTCAATCACCCCGCCAATCGCCGCAAGGATCGAAGGCACATATTTGCCCGCCATCCAGGCACCGCCGCGCGGATCGAACACGGCTTTCAGCTCCTCGACGACGAAGCTCACATCTCCGCCCCGCCGGAACACCGCCGAAATCATCCGCGTCAGCGCCACGGTCCAGGCGAAATGCTCCATGTTTTTCGAGTTGATGAACACTTCGAACGGGCGACGATGGCCACCGATGACGATATCATTGATGGTGATATAGATCGCATGTTCGCTGTCGGGCCATTTCAGTTTGTAGGTATTGCCCTCAAGCGCCTGCGGCCGGTCCAGCGGCTCGGCCAGATAGACGACCTCGGCCCCCGACTGGCTGTCGAGCACCGGCTCCTGCCCCGGCTTGGCGCTTTCAGCCTCGCTGACGCTTAGCACGCTGCCGGTGACATCATTGGGCCGGTAAGTGGTGCAGCCTTTGCACCCCGAATCCCAGGCCGCCATATAGACATCCTTGAACGCGTCAAAGCTGATATCCTCGGGGCAGTTGATCGTTTTGGAAATCGAACTGTCCACCCATTTCTGCGCCGCCGCCTGCATGCGCACATGATCAAGCGGCGCCAGCGTCTGGGCATTGACAAAGTAATCGGGCAAAGGCGCGTCGCCGAATTTGTCGCGCCACATCTGCACGGCATAATCGACCACCTCTTCCTCGGTGCGCGATCCGTCCTTTTGCAGCACCTTGCGGCTGTAGCTATAGGCAAAGACCGGCTCGATCCCGCTGGAAACGTTGCCCGCATAAAGCGAAATCGTGCCCGTGGGCGCGATCGAGGTCAAAAGCGCATTGCGGATGCCGTGTTCGGCAATTGCGGCGCGCACATCGGCATCCATATGCACCAATGATCCCGAGGCCAGGTATTTTTCCGCATCGAACAGCGGGAAAGCGCCCTTTTCGCGCGCAATTTCGACCGACGCCAGATATGCGGCGCGGGCGAGCGCGTGCAGCCAGCGCTCGGTTTGACGCGCCGCCTCCTCCGACCCATAGCGCTGCCCCACCATCAGCAAAGCATCCGCAAGCCCGGTCACCCCCAGCCCGATGCGGCGCTTGTTCTGGGCCTCTGCCTCTTGCTCGGGCAGCGGGAAACGCGAGGCATCGACCACGTTATCCATCATCCGCACCGCAACCGCCACCAGATCGGACAGCGCCTGCTCATCAAGCTTTGCGCCCTTGCCAAACGGATCCTTCACCAGCCGCGCCAGGTTGATCGAGCCCAGCAGACAGGCGCCATAAGGCGGCAGCGGTTGCTCGCCGCAGGGGTTGGTGGCCGCGATCGTTTCGCAATAGGCCAGATTGTTCATCGCATTGATCCGGTCGATGAAAATCACCCCCGGTTCGGCATAATCATAGGTCGCGCGCATGATCCGGTTCCACAGATCGCGCGCCGAAAGCGTGTGATAAACCTTGTCGCCGAATGACAAATCCCACGGCAGGTCACCCTTGACCGCCTCCATGAAATCATCGGTCACCAGCACCGACAGGTTGAACATCCGCAGCCGCGCCGCATCGCGCTTGGCCTCGATGAAATCGAGGATATCGGGGTGGTCGCAACGCATCGTCGCCATCATCGCGCCCCGGCGCGAGCCCGCCGACATGATCGTGCGGCACATCGCATCCCAGACATCCATGAACGACAGCGGCCCCGAAGCATCCGCCGCCACCCCGTGCACCGCCGCGCCGCGCGGCCGGATGGTGCTGAAATCATAACCGATCCCGCCGCCCTGCTGCATGGTCAGCGCCGCCTCTTTCAGCATGTCGAAAATGCCGCCCATACTGTCGGGGATCGTGCCCATGACAAAGCAGTTGAACATCGTCACCGAACGCGCCGTGCCCGCGCCCGCGGTGATCCGGCCTGCGGGCAGGAATTTGAAATCCTCAAGCGCGTGATAGAAACGCTCTTCCCAATGGGCAGGCTCTGCCTCGACCTCGGCCAGCGCGCGCGCGATGCGCCGCCAGCTATCTTCGACGGTCAGATCAACCGGCGCGCCATCAGGCTGTTTCAGCCGGTATTTCATATCCCAGATCTGTTCGGCGATCGGGGCGGAAAAGCGGGTCATGTCAAGGCTCCGTTCTGGCGCGGCGGGCGGATGGCGGCACCGGGTCTGTTACAACTTGCAAGATACTATCTTACATTCTAGCATCCAGAAGTTGTTTGGCGTTGGTAGGTGGGTGTTTCGCCTTACGACGCAACACATGGTATGACAGTTTGGCAGACTTCGCACATCTTGTGAAGTGCGCAAGCTGGCCCGAGAGCAGATTCCGCCCGGTCGTGCGTGTAGCAAGCGGCCCTGTCAGGAAATGTTATCTGTCTCGGTTTTGCGGGGAATTTCACCCCCGTTTTGGTGTTCGTGCGCCCCGTTCGGGCCTGTGACCAGCGTAGCGATTGCATCCGCATTTTCCATCCCAACCAGCGGGCAAAAAGCCTGTCCGCCGCGCAATCGGAGCCGCCCGCATGGCAACTGAGATCACTGTTCGCCCCTATAATGGATCGGTGCTTGCGCTGGATTTGCTTGGAACGAATTCACTTGTCTTAAATGCATTTGGCGCGTCGATAACCGGCACGATCACAGATGGTGATGGCTTTTTGGGCAGTGACGACAATAGTAATACAACATTTAATGGCCAACCGATCACCTATATCGGCCAAGGCACTGCCCGACCGGCTTTGGCCTTGGGACTCGGCACAAAAGTTCCCTTGATCGCTTTTAAAGCGGGAGGGCAAATATACTTCCATTATCCTGAAGGGCCACCCAATCCCTTATCTGCACTGTCACTTGAAACAAGCCTCACCGCCACCCCTTACGGCCCCATCTGCTACACCGACGATACGCTGATCGACACGCCGCGGGGGCCGCGCGCGGTGCAGGATCTGGCCGCGGGCGATCTGGTGCGCGATATCGATGGTGCGGATCACCCCATCCGCTGGATCGGGCGGCGCAGCGTCCATATCCCCAAAATGCTGCATGGTGCGCTGCATCACTGGCTGCCGGTCGTTATCCGCAAGGATGCCTTTGGCCCCGGCCAGCCGCATATACCGCTGCGCGTATCCCAACAACACCGCATCCTGATTTCCGACGCCATGGCCGAATTGCTGTTCGCAAGCCCCGATGTGCTGGTGCCCGCCCGCGCGCTTTTGGGCGATATCGCGCATATCGATCATGCCTGCACCGAAGTCCGCTATCATCATATCCTCTGCGATGAACATGTGATCTTGCGCGCCAATGGGCTGGCCAGCGAAACCCTGCTGCCAGCGGCACTGGCCCAAAACGAGGCCGAACATGGCGCATGGGACGAAGCGCTTGGCCTGTTCCCCGATCTGACCGAGAGCGCATCCATCCCCGCAGCCCACCCGATCTTGCGGATGTGGGAGGGCCGGACGCTGGCCCGATTGCTGCGCCAATAGCGCCTTGCACCGGGCGCCGGCTGCTATAAAATAGCGCTACAGGAGCCAGAATGCCCAAATCACCCGATCGTGCCGCAGCGCCTGCCAGCCTGCATATGCTGAAACTTTGCGTTGGGGCCACCGGCGTCGAAGATCTGATCGCGTGGCAGGATCTGCACCGGCATCGCCGCCGCGACGGCAATCTGGTGCATGTCACCCGCATGTGGCCCAAGCGCAGCGCGGAATTGCTGGCCGGTGGTTCACTTTACTGGGTGTTCAAAGGCGTGATTCTGGCCCGCCAAAAGCTGGTGGGGTTTGAGGAACAGATCGGCGCCGATGGCATCCGCCGCTGCGCGCTGGTGCTGGCGCCCGATGTGATTCGCACCGAGGCCGCACCCCGCCGCCCGTTTCAGGGCTGGCGCTATCTGCCGGGCACGGACGCCCCGCGCGATCTGCCAGCGACGCGCGCGGATGAGCCCGAATTGCCCCATGATCTGGCCGCCGCTCTGGCCGATCTGGGCCTGCGCTAGGTTAATCCGCCACGCCCAATTGCGCGGCCAAAGCCGCAAAGGCGCTGCGTTCTGCATCCGACCACTGGGCCTTGCGCGCCCGAAACAGCGTCGCCTGGCTTTTGTGGATCAACCCGTCTTGCAGGATTTTCAGATGGTTGGCGCGCAATGTCTCGCCGGTCGAGGTGATATCGGCCACAGCCTCGGCGGTCAGATTTTTAACCGTCCCCTCGGTCGCGCCCTGGCTGTCAACCAGTTGATAATCGGCAACGCCGTGTGCTGCCAGAAATTCGCGCACAAGGTGGTGGTATTTCGTGGCGATCCGCAGCCGGAACCCGTGTTCCTTGCGAAACGCCGCCGCCGCCGCATCAAGATCATCAAGCGTATCGACATCGACCCAGCATTTAGGCACTGCGATGATCAGATCGGCATGACCAAAACCAAGCCGCGCCAATTCGCTGACCTGATGAGACCAGCCCGACAGTTTATCGCGCACCAGATCCGATCCGGTCACCCCCAGATGGATGCGCCCCGCCGCCAGTTCCCGCGGAATTTCCCCCGCCGACAGCAGCACCAGTTCCACGCCGTCGGCCCCTTCGACCGCGCCCGCATATTCGCGCTCATGCCCGGTGCGGCGAAGCCCGATGCCGCGCGCGCCGAACCAGTCAAAGGTCTTGTCCATCAAGCGGCCTTTGGATGGCACGCCCAGCTTGATCGTCATGGCTTTGCCCCTTGTGCGGCCAGTTCCAGCATCAGCGCCGGGCGGATCACCGCCCCCACCGCAGGGATCGCCCGCCCCTGCCCCAGCACGCGGGTCAGCGCATCATAGCGCCCGCCGCTGGCGATCGGCGGCAGATCGGGGCGCGCTTCGGCGTAGAAACCGAACACGAACCCATCGTAATATTCCATCGATGTGCGCCCAAAAGCGGCCTCGAAATCCAGCGCATCCACATCGATGCCCCGGCCCGCCAGCGCATCAAGCCGCGCCGCAAGCGCGCGCACCGCGGGCGATATCGCGGGCAGATCCACGGCAATATCGCGCAAATGCGACAAGGCCGCCGGGGCACGGCCCTTGAGCGCCAGGATATCCTCGATCAAGGCCACTTCGCCGCTGGAAATCGGCGGTTCCGCCGCATCGGCGCGCAGTGCATCGATACGGGCGGCGACCTCGGCCCGGCTGCGCAGGCCGATTTCGGGGCCCGCAGTGGCAAAGGGATCAGCCGCCGCCAGCAATGCCGCGCGGCTGGGCGGCACCGGGGAACGCCCGCCGAAACGATCGATCAGCGCGCGAAACCGGCGCGGCCGCCACAGATGGCGCAGCAACGCGGCGCGGCGGGCCTCGGATGTGCGCAGGCCGCGCACGGCGGCCGACAGGATACCGATATCCCCCGTTGCCGCGCGCAGCCCCAGCCCCGATACCTGCGCCGCGATCAGCGCGAATACTTCGGCATCGGCGGCGGCGGGGTTGGTGTGGCCGAACACCTCATATCCCACCTGAATATATTCACGCGCGCGGCCCGCCCCGTCATCCTGACGGCGAAACACCTCGCCCGCATAGGTATAGCGCGCGGGCGCGGCGCCGGTGGCCATATGCATCTGCACGATCGGCACGGTGAAATCGGGGCGCAGCATCTGTTCGCCCTCGGTCGGATCAAAGGTCACATAGGCGCGCGCGCGGATATCTTCGCCATAAAGATCCAGCAGCGTGGCTGCGGGTTGCAGGATATCGGCCTCGACCGGTGCGGCCCCGGCCGCGATGAATGCCGCCATCAGCCGGGCGGCCTCGGCCCGGATGTCGGATTTCGTGGCGCTCATCCGGCCAGCCCTTCGGCGGCCAGAATTTCGCGCACCTTGGCCACAAGCTGATCGCGCGGCACTTCGTATTGCGAGGGGCGTTCCTTCCATTCCTCAAGCGTGGCGCTGGCGGCGATTCTCGCACCGAGGATCAAATCCTTGATCTGGATGACGCCGCGCGCGGATTCGTCGCTGCCCATGATCACGGCGGCGGGGGCATTGCGTTTATCGGCGTATTTCAGTTGATTTCCAAAGTTTTTCGGATTGCCCAGATAGACTTCGGCGCGGATACCGGCGGCGCGCAGTTCCGCCACCATCGCCTGATAATCGGCCATCCGCGCGCGGTCCATCACCGTCACCACCACCGGGCCGGGGGCGGCATCGGCCACCTGCCCGCGCGCATGCAACGCGGCAAGCAACCGGTCCACGCCGATGGATACGCCGGTGGCCGGCACTTCCTGACCGGTAAAGCGTTTGACCAGATCGTCATAGCGCCCGCCACCGGCGACCGAGCCGAATTGCCGGGGGCGGCCTTTTTCATCGGTGATTTCAAAGGTCAACTCGGCCTCGAACACCGGGCCGGTGTAATAGCCAAGCCCGCGCACAACCGAAGGGTCGATCACGATGCGATCCGGGCCATAGCCTTGGGCGGCCAGAAGTGCCGCGATTTCTTCCAGCTCGTCCACCCCGTCACGGCCAATGGCACTGCTGCCCACCAATTCGCGCAGCCGCGCCACGGTGGCGGCGCCGTCATCGCGCCGCGCATCCATGAAATCCATCACGATATCGGCCTGATCCGCGCCAAGCCCGGCGCCATCGGTGAAATCGCCGCTCTCATCCTTGCGCCCGGCACCCAAAAGCGCGCGCACGCCATCGGGGCCAAGCCGGTCGAGCTTGTCGATCGCGCGCAAAACGATGCCGCGTTCATGGGCGAAACGATCGGGATCGGCCGGGTCCAGAACGCCGGCCATTTCCATCACACCATTCAGCACCTTGCGGTTGTTCACCCGCACGATGTAATCGCTGCGCGCGATGCCCACGGCCTCTAGCGTATCCGCCAGCATCGCGCAGATTTCGGCATCCGCCGCCACACTGGCCGCGCCCACCGTATCGGCATCGCATTGATAGAATTGGCGAAACCGCCCCGGCCCGGGTTTTTCATTGCGCCAGACCGGCCCCATGGCATAGCGCCGATAGGGCGATGGCAGATCGTTTCGGTATTGCGCCGCAACCCGCGCCAAAGGGGCTGTCAGATCGTAGCGCAGGGCGACCCAGCCATCATCCTCTTCCTCCCACGCGAAAACGCCGGCGTTGGGGCGGTCCACATCGGGCAGGAATTTTCCCAGCGCCTCGACCGTTTCCACGGCGCTGGTTTCCAGCGGGTCAAAGCCATAAAGCTGGTAAACCTCGGCGATCCGGTCCAACATGGCCTTGCGCGCGGTGACTTCGGCACCGAAATAATCGCGAAACCCCTTGGGCGTGGCGGCGCGGGGCCGGGGCTGCTTTTTGTCCTTGGCCATGGGCAGGCTCCTTGCGATCCTCTTGCCCGCGGTCTAGCGGATGGCGTAGCGCTGGGCAAGCGGGGCGGGCGCGGGAAATTCGGCTAGCCGATGCGGCGGGTAAGGGTGGCGCCTGGCGAAACAGGTGTTTCTCTCAACGGCGGCGTAGCTGCGCTTACCAATGGGGCGGCGGCTGATCGGCGATGATTTCTGTGCTGCCGGCATTGGCTTCCCGCTCGGCCTCGCGCTCCATCAACATCGCGATGCGGCGGGTGGCAAGGGCCAGATCGCGGCCCTGTTGCGCCACGATATCCGACAGATCATCCAGCATATGGGTCAAATGCGCGACTTGTTCCTCAAGCGCGATCAGGCGGGCATCATCGGGGGCTGTGGTCATGGCATTTTCCTGTGGCATATTGCGGGCATGAGGGCCCTGTGCGGCTGGTTATCTATCGGACTTTCGCCAACGAAAACGCCAGCCCTAATGCAATTCCCGCGTAACGATCCGCCCGTCATGCAACAGCAATTCCAGCCAGCGATCCGTATCGCCAAAGCGGTGATAAACCGACACAAAGGCCACGGCGCGTTCCACAGCCCCCATGCGTGCGGGCGGGCAAGGGGTGCTGCGGCCAACACCACAAATACCGGACTTTATCGCCTCATAAGCCGTGGCGGCATGGGAATAGGGAATATCGGCCATGGCGTCGCTATAGCGGTGGCTTTCATGAACCAGCGGCGATCCGAACAGCGCCACCGATGCGCTCACCTGCCGCGCGCAGCCATCGGCAAAGCCGGTGATATATTTGGCGCGCGGCGCCGTGGCATCGGGGGCCACGTCATACATCCGCCAGACGGGCCGGCCTTCGCGCGGGAAACGATCAACTTCATGGCCCAGATCGGCGTCCGACAGCCCGCAGACCCGCGCCACTTCGCCAAAGGCGGGCATCTCGCCCGGGGCCAGATCGATTTCGCCCCCCGGCTGCGGCGGGCCACAGGCAACAAGCCCCAGCATCAGCAAGATGGCCAACCTGCGCATCGCCTAGAAATCCTCGATGCTCATGACGCCCGCAAGCGTCTTGATCGCGCCCTTGATCTGGGGATTGATGATGAACTCCTCGCCCAGCTCGATTTCGATTTCGCCGGGCAGATCGACATCCGACAGGCACAGATGCACCGGGCCGCGCGCGCGTGATCGGGCCTCGGCGCGGGCATTTGCCAGCAGCGCCGCCACATCGGCCACGGCAGCGGCGGCGTCCAGATGAATGCGCAACCCCATGCTGCCGGCATCGGCCACCACCGCATCCACGGGTTCGACCGCGCGCGCCAGCAGTTTCAACTGTTCGCTTTCAAAGGTCGCCTCGACCGTCAGCACCACATTGGCCCCCGGTTCCAGATGTTCGCGCGTGCGTTCCAGCGTTTCCGAAAACACCGTCACCTCATAAAGCCCGGTTGGATCGGAAAGCTGAACAAAAGCAAAGCGATTGCCGCGCGCGGATTTGCGTTCCTGCCGCCCGGCCACGGCGCCCGCGATCTTGGCCACCAGCGGGCCGAATTCGACCTTGGCGGTGATGTCTTGCAGGCTCATCACCTTTTTGCGCTTCAGCGCGCCCATGTAATCATCCAGCGGATGACCCGAGAGGTAAAAGCCGATGGCCTTGTGCTCTTCCGCCAGCCGCTCATTGGGCAGCCAGTCGGCGGCGGCGGACAGGCGCGGCTCGGGCAGATCATCCCCCGCCTCACCAAAGAGCGAGACCTGAGAGGACGCCCGCTGCTCATGGATCGCGGCGGAATAGCCCACCAGCGCATCGAGGCTTTCAAACACCCGCCGCCGGTTGCGGTCCAGCTCATCAAACGCCCCCGCGCGCGCCAGCATCTCCATCGGCCGCTTGCCCACCCGTTTCAGATCCACCCGCCGGGCCAGATCGAATAGCGTCGCGAAAGGCCGCTCGCCGCGGGCCTCGGTGATCAGCCGCATCGCCTCTACACCCACGTTCTTCAGCGCGCCCAAAGCATAGACCACCGCCCCGCCCGCCACCGTGAACGTCGGTTCCGAGCGGTTCACGCAGGGCGGCACGATGGCGATCTGAAGCCCCCGGCGCAGCTCTTCGGCATAGACCGCGAGCTTGTCGGTCAGATGGATATCGCAGTTCATGACGCCTGCCATGAACTCCACCGGGTGATTGGCCTTCAGCCATGCGGTCTGATAGCTCACCACCGCATAGGCAGCGGCGTGGGATTTGTTGAAACCGTAGTTGGCGAATTTCTCCAGCAGGTCGAACACCTCGGAGGCTTTCTTCTTGTCCACCCCGTTGGCCATGGCGCCGGCCTCGAACTTCGGGCGCTCCTTCGCCATCTCGGCCGCGATCTTCTTGCCCATCGCCCGGCGCAACAGATCCGCGCCGCCAAGCGAATAGCCCGCCATCTCTTGCGCGATCTGCATCACCTGTTCTTGGTAAACGATGATGCCCTGCGTTTCCTCAAGGATATGATCGATCAGCGGATGGATGCTCTCGCGTGCCTTGGCGCCGTTCTTCACCTGACAATAGGTGGGGATGTTCTCCATCGGGCCGGGGCGATACAGCGCCACCAGCGCCACGATATCCTCAATGCACGTCGGCCGCATCCGGCGCAGCGCATCCATCATGCCAGAGCTTTCCACCTGAAACACCGCCACCGTCCGGGCGCTGGCGTAAAGCTGATATGTGGCCTCATCATCCAGCGGGATCGCGCCGATATCGTTCTCGGCCCCCGGCGGCGGGGTGTAAAGCAGCCGCCCGTCCGGCGCCTGATGCAGCGCCCGGCCCCCGCCAAGGATCAGGCTCACCGCGTTCTGGATCACCGTCAGCGTCTTCAGCCCGAGGAAATCGAACTTCACCAGCCCGGCGGCTTCCACCCACTTCATGTTGAACTGCGTGGCCGGCATGTCCGAGCGCGGATCCTGATAGAGCGGCACCAGCGCATCAAGCGGCCTGTCGCCGATTACCACGCCGGCGGCATGGGTCGAGGCATTGCGCAACAGCCCCTCCACCTGCCGGGCATAGCTCAGCAGCCGGTCCACCACCTCTTCGGCCTGCGCCGCCTCGCGCAGGCGGGGCTCATCGGCCAGCGCCTTCTCGATGCTGACGGGCTTTACGCCCTCCACCGGGATCATCTTCGAAAGCCGGTCCACCTGCCCGTAAGGCATCTGCAAGACCCGGCCGATATCGCGCACCGCCGCCTTGGAAAGCAGCGCGCCGAAGGTGATGATCTGGCCCACCCGGTCGCGGCCGTATTTCTCCTGCACATACTGGATCACCTCCTCGCGGCGATCCATGCAGAAATCGATATCAAAGTCGGGCATGCTCACCCGCTCGGGGTTTAGAAACCGCTCAAACAGCAGGCTGTAGCGCAGGGGGTCAAGGTCAGTGATGGTCAGCACATAGGCCACCAGCGAACCCGCCCCCGAACCGCGCCCCGGCCCCACGGGAATGCCGCGTTCCTTGGCCCATTTGATGAAATCGGCCACGATCAGGAAATAGCCGGGGAATCCCATCCCCTCGATCACGCCCAGTTCGAAATCCAATCGCGCCTCGTAATCGGCCACCGGGGCGGCATGGGGGATGACGGCCAGCCGCGCCGCCAACCCTTCGTGGGCCTGACGGCGCAACTCTTCCACCTCATCATCCGCGAACCGCGGCAAGATCGGATCGCGCTTCGATGCTTTGAACGCACAGCGGCGGGCGATTTCCACCGTGTTCGCCAGCGCCTCGGGCAGATCGGCGAAAAGCGCGGCCATTTCCGCCTGGCTCTTGAAGTAATGCTGCGGGGTCAGACGGCGGCGCGGCCCCTGCTGATCGACATAGGCCCCATCCTTGATACAGATCAGCGCATCATGGGCCTCATACATATCGGCTTTGGGGAAATAAACGTCATTGGTGGCCACCAGCGGCAGGTCCATCGCATAGGCAATTTCCACATGCCCCTGCTCGCTTTGCGCCTCGGCCTCGGGCAGCCGCCCGCCCTCACCCGGATGGCGCTGCAACTCGATATAAAACCGATCCGGATAGATGCCCGCCAGCCGCTCCGCCAAAGCCTCGGCCCGTGCCCGCTGCCCGGCGCGCAACAGCCGCCCCATCGGCCCGTCCGGCCCGCCGCTCAGGCAGATCAGCCCCGCGCCATGGGCGGCAAGCTCCGCAATCGTGACCTGTGGCAACTGCCCGGCCTTGTCCAGATAAAGACAACTGTTGAGCTTCAGCAGATTGGCATAGCCCGCTTCGTTCTGCGCCAGCAGCACCACCGGCGCCGGATCGCGCGGCTTCTCGCCCGGCGCGGGGGGATCATAGGCCAGATCCACCTGACAACCGATGATCGGCTGCACCCCCGCCCCCGCCGCCGTGACCGAGAATTCCAGCGCCGCGAACATGTTGTTGGTATCGGTGACGGCCACCGCCGGCATCCCCGCCGCCTTGCTCAGATCGGCCACCGCCTTCACCGGCACCGCGCCCTCAAGCAGCGAATATTCAGTATGCACCCGAAGGTGAATGAAACGGGGATCCTCACGCATGGGCCCAAGTTATCCCAGCCGCCCCGCCGATGAAACCCGATTCCCGCCCCCTCGGCGGCGCGCCACCGATCCGCCCTGCCCCGGCCAGCGGCGCGCGGGCCGAAAGTTGGGGAGCCTCCGGCGGGGATATTTAAGATCAACTGGAAACACAGGGGGAGTGCCCTAAAGGTGCGCCCCGCTCCGGGGAAACGAGGAGCGGGGCGGCTTCCAGTCGAGCGGCCATCGGCGTCCCCGCCTGTTCCGCAGAATCACGAATACCCGGAATTGGTTTCCAGTTGATTAAAATATCCTCGGGGGTGAATTGGCCGCAGGCCAAGAGGGGGCAGACAGCCCCCTCGCGCCTTCTCCTCCCAAAGCGCCCTCAATTCGGGCCACCTCACGCCATCCGCCAAAACATCGCCCAAAACCAGAATATTACCCGTCTTTCCCACATCGCCCTTGCCAAGCGCCTCTTTGCGGGCTTTCCTTGAATTCAGGCCGCGCCCACCGCTTTACGCCGCATCGGGCGGGGGTGCCGGGGGCCATACCGGAGAAAGCGGCGGGCCATAGCCATGGAGATCACATTCCTTCTCAACGGAACGCCGCAACGCATTACCGGCGAACCGGCCACCCGCAGCCTTCTGGACTGGCTGCGCGAAACCAAGGGCCTTACCGGCACCAAGGAAGGCTGTAACGAGGGCGATTGCGGCGCCTGTTCGGTGATGGTCAGCGATGATCACGGCAGTTACGCGCTGAACGCCTGTTTGCTGTTTTTGCCGCAATTACATGGCAAGACCATCCGCACCGTCGAAGGGATTGCCGCCCCCGATGGCACATTGCACCCGATCCAGCACGAAATGATCGCCCATCACGGCGCGCAATGCGGTTTTTGCACGCCCGGCTTTATCACCACGCTGGCCACCAGCCATCTGAATGGCGAGCGGGCGCATGATGCGGCGCTTGCGGGCAATTTGTGCCGCTGCACCGGCTATGCGCCGATCATCCGCGCCGCCGAGGCCGCCAGCACCAGCACCCCGCCCGACTGGCTGCGGGCCGAAGCCCTGGCCGCCCCCGCGATCTATCACGCCCGGCAACGCGGGGCCACGTTGCGCCCCGATAGCGCCGATGCTTTGGCCGCGCTGCTGACCGATGCGCCTGACACGCGGCTGATCGCGGGCGGGACCGATGTCGGGCTGTGGGTGACCAAGCAGTTGCGTGATCTGGGCCCGCTGGCCTTTATCGGCGGCATTGATGATCTGGCAGGCGTTGATATCGGTGCCGATACCATCCGCATTGGCGCGAGCACCACTGTGGCGGCGCTGCACCCGGCGATTGCCGCCCATTATCCCAGCCTTGGGGGGCTGATTGCGCGCTTTGCCTCGCCCCAGATCCGCAATGCGGCGACGGTGGGGGGCAATATCGCCAATGGCTCGCCCATTGGCGATTTGCCACCGGCGCTGATTGCGCTGGGGGCCAGGCTGCATCTGCGCCGCGACGATCACCGCCGCACCATCGCGCTTGAAGATTTCTTTATCGAATATGGCAAACAGGACCGCGCGCCGGGGGAATTTGTCGAAGCGGTCAGTTTCCCGCGCGCACCCGGCGTTTTGCATTGTCACAAGCTTAGCAAACGGTTTGATCAGGATATTTCCGCTGTCTGTGGCTGTTTCCATCTGGTGGTGGCCGATGGCGTGATCACATCCGCCCGCATCGCCTTTGGCGGCATGGCCGGCACGCCGAAACGCGCCCCCCGTGTCGAGGCGCATATCACCGGCCGTGCGGCGGATGAGACTACGCTCGCGGGTATCAGCGCCGCATGGGCTGCCGATTTCACACCGCTAAGCGATATGCGCGCCTCGGCCCGATACCGGATGCAGGCCGCGCAAAACATGCTGCGCCGCAGCTTTGCCACGCTGGCGGGCGCACCCACCGATATCCGCGCGGTGCGCCCATGAGCATCGGTCGCCCCCTGCCCCATGATGCCGCGCGCCTGCATGTGACGGGCGCCGCGCGCTATATCGATGATATCCCATCGCCGCAAAACACCCTGCATCTGGCCTTTGGGCTGGCGGACATCGCCCATGGCCGGCTGCGCTCGGTCGATCTGGCGGCGGTGCGCGCCGCGCCGGGGGTGATCGCGGCCTTTGGTGCGGCGGATCTGGAGCATAATCCGGATTGCTCGCCATCCGTGCACGATGAACCGCTGCTGGCGCAAGATCACATCATGTATCACGGCCAGCCGGTATTTCTGGTGATCGCCACCAGCCAGATGGCCGCGCGCCGCGCCGCGCGCCTTGGCCGGATCGAGGCCGAGCCCCTGCCCCCGATCCTGACGATCGAGGATGCCATCGCCGCCGATAGCCGGTTCGAGGACGCGCCCCGCATTTATGCCAAGGGCGATGCCCCTGCCGCCATTGCCCGCGCGCCGCACCGGCTGAGCGGGCGGCTGAACGTCGGCGGGCAGGAACATTTCTATCTCGAAGGGCAGGTGGCACTCGCCATCCCGATGGAGGGGGGGGATATGCTGGTCCATTCCTCGACCCAGCACCCGACCGAGATTCAGCACAAGGTGGCCGAGGCGCTGGGCCTGCCGATGCATTCGGTCCGGGTGGAAACCCGGCGGATGGGCGGCGGTTTCGGTGGCAAGGAAAGCCAGGGCAATGCGCTGGCCGTTGCCTGCGCGCTGGCCGCGCGCGCCACCGGGCGGCCCTGCAAGATGCGCTATGACCGCGATGATGACATGATGATCACCGGCAAGCGCCATGATTTTCGCATCGATTACGATGTGGGTTTCGACGATCACGGCAGGGTTCTGGGCGTTGATTTCCGCCAATATGCCCGCTGCGGCTGGGCGCAGGATCTGTCGATCCCGGTGGCGGATCGCGCCATGCTTCATGCCGATAATGCCTATCACCTGCCCGCGGCCCGGATTGGAAGCCACCGCCTGCGCACCCATACGCAAAGCGCCACCGCATTTCGCGGCTTTGGCGGGCCACAGGGGATGATCGGGATCGAACGGGTGATGGACCACATCGCCCACCATCTGGGGCTGGATGGCGCGGAAATCCGCAGGCGCAATTACTATGCGGAAATGGCCGAAGCCACGCTGGTGGCGGGCGCGGCAAGCCAAGGCGATCTGACATCGCGCGGGGCCGTCGCTACCGATATCCCCGCCCCCGTGCAGATCACCCCCTATCATATGGAGGTTGAGGATTTCATCCTGCATGGCATCACCGCGCAATTGCTTGAGGGCGCGGATTACGCCGCCCGCCGTGCTGCGGTGGCTGAATACAACGCCCAAAGCCCGATCCTGCGGCGCGGGATCGCCTTTAGCCCGGTCAAATTCGGCATCAGCTTTACGCTGACGCATCTGAACCAGGCCGGCGCGCTGGTGCATGTCTATCAGGATGGTTCGGTCCAGATTAACCATGGCGGCACCGAAATGGGCCAGGGCCTGTTTCAAAAGGTGGCCCAGGTGGCCGCCAGCGCCTTTGGCATCAGCCTCGATCATATCAAGATCACCGCCACCGATACCGCCAAAGTGCCCAATACATCGGCCACGGCGGCCTCATCGGGGTCTGATCTGAATGGCATGGCGGTCAAGGCCGCCTGCGATACGATCCGCACGCGGATTGGCGAATTTCTGGCCGGCCATTACGGCACGCGCGATATCCGCTTTCACGACAACATGGTCACAGTCGGCACCCATGCGATGCCCTTTGTCGCTGCCGTTCGGCTGGCCTATGAAAACCGCATCAGCCTGTCATCGACCGGCTTTTATAAAACCCCCAAGGTGAACTGGGACAGGCTGGCCGGGCGCGGGCGGCCGTTTTTCTATTTTGCCTATGGCGCCGCGATCACCGAGGTGGTGATCGATACGCTGACCGGCGAAAACCGCATTCTGCGCACCGATATCGTGCATGATGTGGGCGCGTCACTGAACCCCGCGATCGACATCGGCCAGATCGAGGGGGGATATGTTCAGGGCGCGGGCTGGCTGACCACCGAAGAACTGGTCTGGGACGAGGCGGGCCGGCTGCGCACGCATGCGCCCAGCACCTACAAGATCCCCGCCAGCTCTGACCGCCCGCCGGTGTTCAACGTGACGCTTTGGGATGGGGTGAACCGCGAAGACACGATTTACCGATCCAAGGCGGTGGGCGAGCCGCCCTTGATGCTGGCCATTTCCGCATGGCTGGCGCTGGGCGATGCGGTGGCCAGTTGCGGGCCGAATTACCCCGATCTGCAAGCCCCCGCCACGCCCGAGCAAATCCTTGCCGCGATCGAAAGGACAAGGGCATGAGCTTTGATCTGGCAGCACTGCGCGCGGCGGTGGCCCGCCATGGGCGGGTGGCGCGGGTGGTGGTGGCACAGGTGGCCGGATCGACCCCGCGCGACGTCGGCGCGGCGATGCTGGTCTGGGCCGGCGGCCAGTCGGGCACGATCGGCGGCGGTGCGCTGGAATATCAGGCCGCGCAAAACGCTTTGCAGGCTGAGGGGCTGACCCGCTATCCATTGGGGCCGGCGCTGGGGCAATGCTGCGGCGGGGCGGTGACGCTGCTTTGCGAACATTATGATGCGGCGCGGCTGGCCGGGCTGACGGGTGATGTGATCGCGCGCGGCCCCGGCGCGATGCCCCCGCCCGTGCGCCGCATGCTGGCCCTGGCGGCCCAAGGGGTGCGCCCCGCCCCCCGCCTGCACTCGGGCTGGATGGTTGAACCTGTCAGCCAGCCCACGCGCGCAGTGTGGATCTGGGGCGCGGGCCATGTCGGGCGCGCGCTGGTCCACACGCTTGGCCCGTTGCCCGATATCGACATCACCTGGGTGGATTTCGACGCCGCGCGCTTTGCACCCGATATCCCCGCCGATGTCGATGCGCTGGTCGCCGCAAATCCCGCCGATGCCGTGCGCCATGCGCCCGATCACGGCGAACATGTCATCGTGACCCATTCGCATCAACTCGATCTCGACCTTTGCCACCGCATCCTGGGCCGCCGCTTTGGCGCGCTTGGGCTGATCGGATCGGATACCAAACGCGCGCGGTTTCGCAGCCGGCTGGCCGCCCTGGGTCACAGCCCGGCCCGGATTGCGCGGCTGGAATGCCCCATTGGCGACAAAGCGTTAGGAAAACATCCCCAAGCCATTGCAATCGGTGTTGCAGCCGCGCTTTTATCGCGGCACATGGGGGAACTGTCGGCAAGGGGGCTTGCATCGTGAACGCATCAGACATGCTCTTGTCGGTCAGGGGGATCAGCAAGGCCTATCCCGGCGTCATCGCCAATGACGATGTTTCGTTCGACGTGGTCGGGGGCGAAATCCACGCGCTTTTGGGCGAAAACGGCGCGGGCAAATCAACGCTGGTGAAAACCATCTATGGGCTGATCCGCCCGGATGCGGGCGAAATGCTGCTGCACGGCGCCCCCTTTGCGCCTGCCACCCCGAATGAGGCCCGCGCCGCCGGTGTGGCCATGGTGTTTCAGCATTTTTCCCTGTTCGAGGCCCTGAGCGTTGCCGAAAATGTCGCGCTCGGGATGCAAGACCCGCCGCCGATGCGCCAGCTTGCCGCCCGTATCCGCGAGAAAAGCGAACTCTACGGCCTGCCCCTGTCGCCCGACCGGCGCGTCGGCGATCTAAGCGCGGGCGAACGCCAGCGCGTTGAAATCATCCGCTGTCTGCTGGAAGATCCGCGCCTGCTGATCATGGATGAACCCACCAGCGTTCTGACCCCGCAAGAGGTGGATATCCTGTTCCAGACCCTGCGCAAACTGGCCGAAAACGGCACGGCGATCCTTTATATTTCCCACAAGCTCAAGGAAATCACCGCGCTTTGCGACAGGGCCACGATCTTGCGGCGCGGCCGGGTGGTGGGCCACTGCACCCCGCGCGATGTCAGCGAAAGCAAGATGGCCGAATTGATGGTGGGCAGCGCCGTGCAGGTGCCAAGCCGCAGGCGCAATGCACCGGGGGCGGAATTGCTGCGCGTTTCAGGGCTGTCACTGCCGCCTGCCACGATTTTTGGCACGGCGCTGCAGGGGATCAGTCTTGCGTTGCGCAGCGGTGAAATCATCGGCATCGGCGGCATTGCCGGAAACGGGCAGGATGAATTGCTGGCAGCCCTTTCGGGCGAGCGCCTGTCGGCCCCCGGCACAATCACGCTGGAAGGGCGCGATATCGCCCGATCCGGCCCGACGGCGCGGCGCGCGCTGGGGTTGCTCAGCGCGCCCGAAGAACGGCTGGGCCATGCGGCAGCGCCCGATATGAGCCTGACGGAAAACGCCATGCTGACCGCCGCGCATCGCCAGAAACTGATGGCGCGCGGCTTTTTGCGCTGGAATGCGGCGCGCGACTTTGCCCGCCGCATCATTGCCGATTTCGATGTGCGCACCCCCGGCCCGGATGTGCCCGCACGCGCGCTGTCGGGCGGCAATCTGCAAAAGTTCGTGATCGGGCGCGAAGTGCTGCAACGCCCCAGGGTATTCGTGGTGAACCAGCCCACATGGGGCGTCGATGCCGCCGCTGCCGCCGCGATCCGTCAGGCGCTGCTGGATCTGGCCTCGGCGGGTGCGGCGGTGATCTGTATCAGTCAGGATCTGGACGAATTGATGGAAATCGCGGATCATTTCGCGGTGTTGAACGAAGGCCGCCTGAGCGCCCCCCGCCCGACCGACGGGCTGAGCATCGAGGACATCGGCCTGATGATGGGCGGCGCCAAGGATATGGAGGCGGCCCATGTCGCATAAGTCCCAAGGATACGCCCCATGATCGCGCTGGAACGCCGCGCCGCGCCATCCAGATTTTGGGCCTATCTTACGCCGCCGCTGGCGGTATTGCTGACCATGGCTGCGGGGGCGGTGCTGTTTGCGATGCTGGGCAAAGATCCCGTTGCCGCGATCCGCACGATTTTCTGGGATCCGCTGTTTCATCCGCAATTCGCCGCCTATTCGCGCCCGCAACTGCTGGTCAAGGCGGCGCCGCTGATCCTGATTGCCATCGGTCTGTCGCTGGGCTTTCGCGCGGGCGTGTGGAATATCGGGGCCGAGGGCCAGTATATCATGGGCGCAATCGCCGGCGCGGGTGTGGCGCTGGCGTTTTATCCGATGGATGCGTGGTTCATCTTTCCGCTGATGGTGATTGCGGGGCTTTTGGGCGGCTGGGCCTGGGCGATGATCCCGGGGATTTTACGGGTGCGGTTCAATACCAGCGATATTCTGGTATCGCTGTTGCTGGTTTATGTGGCGCAGCATTTTCTGGCCTTGATGGCGGTGGGGCTGATGCGCAACCCCGATGGCGGCGGCTTTCCGGGTAGCCGCAATCTGCAACATTATCCCGCCGCCGCGAACCCGGAACTGTTTCCGGGCACCGGCATGCATTGGGGCGTGATCGCAGCCTTTATCGCGGTGATTTTCGCCTATATCCTGCTGACACGGCATCTGCGCGGCTTTCAGATCCGCGTGACCGGGGCCGCGCCGCGCGCTGCGCGTTTTGCCGGCGTATCGCCCGGGCGGATGGTGCTGTTTTGCTTTGGCATATCGGGCGCGCTGGCGGGCGTGGCCGGGCTGTTCGAAGTATCCGGCCCATCGGGCCAGATCAGCATCAACTTTCACGCCGGCTATGGGTTTACCGCGATCATCGTGGCCTTTTTGGGCCGGCTGCACCCGATCGGCATCCTGCTGGCGGGGCTGTTGCTGGCGCTGACCTATATCGGCGGGGAATTGGCGCAATTCATGCTCGACCTGCCCGCCGCCGCGATCCAGACCTTTCAGGGGATGCTGCTGTTTTTCCTGCTGGCGCTGGATGTGCTGACCAATTTCCGCCTGCGGATCGGCAAGAGGGCCCCGGTATGAGCAATCTTTTGGCCATCAACCCGACCCTGTTGGCAATCGCGCTGATCGTGGCATCCACCCCCATTTTGCTGGCCGCCATGGGCGAATTGATCGTCGAGCGTGCCGGCGTGCTGAATCTGGGCGTCGAGGGCATGATGATCACCGGCGCGATCTGCGGCTTTGCCATCGCGGTCGAAAGCCAGAGCCCGGCACTGGGATTTCTGGGCGCGGCGCTGGGGGGCGCGGCGCTGGCGCTGATATTCGGGGTGCTGACGCAATATCTGCTGTCAAATCAGGTGGCGACGGGGCTGGCGCTGACCCTGTTCGGGCTGGGGCTGTCGGCAATGATCGGGCAGGGATATCAGGGCGTGCGCCCACCGCCCACCAGCGCGCTGCCGCTGCCGGTGCTGTCGGATATTCCGGTGCTTGGGCCGGTGTTGTTCAACCACGATCCAATTGTTTACCTGTCGTTCGTGCTGGTGCTCGCCTGCTGGTTGTTTCTGAAATATGCGCGGCTGGGGCTGATCCTGCGCGCCATCGGCGAAAACCCCGAGGCCGCCCATGCGCTGGGCTACAAGGTCGTGCGCATCCGGCTGGCGGCGATCGCCTTTGGCGGGGCCTGCGCCGGGTTGGGCGGTGCCTATCTCAGCCTGTTGCGGGTGCCGCAATGGACCGACGGGATGACCGCCGGCATCGGTTGGATCGCGCTGGCGATCGTGGTCTTTTCCGGGCGGCGCCCGTGGAGGGCGCTGCTGGGGGCCTATCTGTTCGGCGGCGTATCGGTGTTGCAGTTGAACCTGCAGGCCGCTGGCATTGCGATCCCGGCGGCCTGGCTGTCGATGTCGCCTTTCGTAATCACAATCGTCGTGCTGGTGATCATATCGGCGCGGGGCAAGGGCGATGCGGTCGAACCCGCCGCCCTTGGCCGCAGTTTCCATGCCTCTCAGTGAGCGGCACCACCCGGGGGCCACACCCCCCAACGCAGGAGAGTAACCATGACACTCAAGACCCTGATCACAGGCAGCCTGGCGGCGCTTGCGCTGGGCGGCGCGGCAATGGCACAAGAAGCGGCCGAACCGGTCACCGCCGGTTTCATCTATGTCGGCCCGCGCAATGATGGCGGCTGGAGCCAGCACCACCACACATCCGCGCTGGAAATGAAGGAACATTTCGGCGATGCCGTCACCCTTTTGGAACAGGAAAGCGTGCCCGAAGGCCCCGATGCCGAACGCGCCATGACCCAGATGGCGCTGTCGGGGGCCGATATCATCTTTACCACATCCTTTGGCTTCATGGACCCGACGATCAACGTTGCCGCGCGCTTTCCGAATGTGAAATTCGAACATGCCACCGGCTATAAAACCGCCGAAAACGTTTCGGCCTATAATGCGCGCTTTTACGAGGGGCGCACCGTGACCGGCTATATCGCGGGCGCGATGACCAAAACCAACAAGATCGGCTATATCGCCTCTTTCCCGATCCCCGAGGTGATTCAGGGCATCAACTCGACCTTCATTCACGCGCGTCAGGCGAACCCCGATGTGGAATTGACGGTGATCTGGGTGAACACATGGTTCAACCCGGCTGAAGAAGCCAATGCCACCCAGGCCATGCTTGATCAAGGCATCGATGTGGTGCTGGCCCATACCGATTCCACCGCGCCGCTGGCCCGGCTGTCGGATGTGGGCGGCGAGGTTTACGGCTTTGGTCAGGCGGCCGATATGATCGAATATGCACCTGCCCCGCGGCTGTCCTCGATCATCGATAATTGGGCGCCCTATTATATCGAACGCGTGCAGGCCGTGATGGATGGCACCTGGGAAAGCGAAAACAACTGGTATGGCATCCGCGAAGGCATGGTGGGCATCGGCGAATTTTCCGAAGTGATCCCCGAAGATATCCGGGCCGAGGCCGCCGCGCTGCGCGATTCCATCGCCGCCGGTGAATATCACCCGTTCACCGGCCCGCTGAACCGCCAGGACGGCACCCCTTGGCTGGCCGAAGGTGAAGTGGCCGATGACGAAACGCTGCTTGGCATGGATTTCCTTGTCGAAGGCATCCGCACCCAGTTGCCCAGCAACTAAGCCCCGATCAGGCCCGGCGATTGCCGGGCCTTTTGCCGCTGTCTGGTTGCTTGCCGCGCCTGCCCATCCCCTGTAAGAACGGCGCGGAATTTGCCTAAGGACGGACGGGCATGGAGATCTGCACGACCAAAGCCGCAATGCGCGAATGCCTGGCCCCGTGGCGAGCAGGCGGTCAGCGTATCGGGCTGGTGCCCACGATGGGCGCCTTGCATGACGGCCATATGGCGCTGGTGGCTGCGGCCAAGGCGGCCTGCACGCGGGTGGTGGTGTCGATTTTCGTCAATCCCACCCAATTTGGCGACGCCAATGATCTGGCGAAATACCCCCGGACCGAAGATGCCGATCTGGCCATGCTGCGCGCCGCGGGTGTGGATGCGGTGTTCATGCCCGATGCGGGCGAAGTCTATCACCCCGAGGCGCAGACATTCATCGAACCCGAACGGCTGGGCAATATGCTGATGGGTGCGCTGCGCGCGGGGCATTTTCGCGGCGTCTGCACGGTGGTGGCGAAACTGTTCAACATCATCCAGCCCGATCAGGCGTTTTTTGGCGAAAAAGATTTCCAGCAACTGGCCGTGATCCGCACCATGGTGCGTGATCTGGATTTTCCGATTGAAATCACCGGCGTGCCGACGATGCGCGAGCCTGACGGGCTGGCCATGTCATCGCGCAACCGCCGGCTGGGGCCTGATGACCGCGCCGCCGCCACCATATTGTCGCGCGCGCTGGATCGGGGGGCCGCGCGGATTGCGGATGGGGCCAAGGCCAACGCTTTGGCCACTGATCTGGCCGAATTCATCGCCACCGAACCCCGCGCCCATGTCGAAACCGTCGATATCCGCGATGCCGCCACCCTTGCCGAACTGCCCGGCGTGATTGCCGCGCCTGCCGTCATCTTGCTTGCCGTGCGCTTTGGCGACGTGCTTTTGATCGACCAAAAGGTCGCCTTTCCAAAAGGAACTGCCTGATGTCCACCGAGAAACAAGCCACCGTGCGCCGGATCACCGCGCCGCAAATCGCCGCGCGCAAAGGGGACGCGCCCATCGTGGCGCTGACCGCCTATCATGCGAATACTGCCGCGATCGTGGATCGCCACGCCGATTTCATCCTTGTGGGCGACAGCCTTGGCATGGTTGTGCACGGGATGGAATCAACCGTTGGCGTTTCGCTTGATCTGATGATCGCGCATGCCAGATCGGTGGTGCGGGGCACCAGCCGGGCACTGGTCGTGGTCGATATGCCCTTTGCCACCTATGAAGAAAGCCCCCAGATCGCCTTTCGCAATGCCGCCCGCGTAATGCAGGAAAGCGGCTGCGGCGCGGTCAAGATCGAAGGCGGCGCCCGCATGGCCGAAACCGTCCGATTTCTGGTCGAACGCGGCATTCCGGTGATGGCGCATATCGGCCTGACGCCGCAGGCAAGCCACGTGATGGGCGGGTTCAAGACCCAGGGCCGCGACGAGGATACATGGCCGCTGCATGTAGCCGATGCCCGCGCCGTGGCCGAGGCCGGCGCCTTTGCCGTCGTGGTCGAAGGCGTGGTCGAGCCATTGGCCGATATGATCAGCGCCGCAATCGACGTGCCCACGATCGGCATCGGGGCCAGCGCCAAATGCGACGGCCAGATTCTGGTGCTGGAAGATATGCTGGGCTTTAACGACTGGGTGCCCAAATTCGTCAAGGTTTACGCCGATATCGGCGCGCAGATCGACAAGGCCGTGGCCAGCTATGCAGATGAGGTCCGTGCGCGTAGTTTTCCGGGCGATGCGCAGGTTTATAAAAGCAATCGGAAATAAGAAAGACCCGGCAGTGCCGGGCCTTTCCCCTTTTGCCCGCCGCATCGCTGCAGCTTTGGCAAAAGTCGCGACAGTCAGAGTGTCAGCTCAGAGCCGATCGACGAAACCATCGACTTCCTTGCGGATTTCGTCTTTGGTTTTGCCATACCGCTCTTGCAACATGCCTTCCAACTTGTCGCGATTGCCTTCGACGCGATCAAGATCGTCGTCGGTCAACTTTCCCCACTGGTTTTTTACGTCACCTTTGAACTGTTTCCATTTGCCTTCGACTTGATCCCAATTCATCGCGGGTCTCCTTTCCCGTTTATTCAATGCTGGAAATAAAACCGGCAGCCGGGGCAAATGTTCCACTCGGCTGGGTTGACGTTACGGCTATGGGTTTTCTTTTGCGCCGCTGGCTGGCAGAATGGTGCCACCGGGGCGGCAATGATCCCGGATCAATAGGCATATCGGATCGGGCAGATGCGGCGCAGTGTGATACTGGCATTCATTTTGGCACTGATGGTGCCTGCCACGGCGGTGGCGCAGGAACGCGGGCCGGTGACCAATCTGCCGCTGCCGCGTTATGTTTCGCTTAAAAGCAACGAAGGCAATGTGCGGCGCGGCCCGTCGCTGTCGCATCGGATCGACTGGGTGTTTACCCGCGCCGACATGCCACTGGAAATCACCGCCGAATATGGCCATTGGCGCCGGGTGCGCGACCGCGACGGCATGGGTGGCTGGGTGCATTATGCGCTGCTATCGGGCGTGCGCACGGTGATCGTCGAACAGGATATGACCGCGCTGCATATGCGCGCCGATGCCGCCACCCCGGTGGTGGCCCAACTGCAGGCGGGCGTGATCGCGCGGCTGGGGGAATGTATCCCCGACTGGTGCCGGCTGACCGCCGAGGGCCACCGGGGCTGGGCGCCAAAAACGGCGCTTTGGGGCGTCGCGGCGGATGAGATCCGCGAATAGGCCTAGTGCGGCCCGCAGACCGGGCAATCGGGCCGGGGTTTCAGGCCGATCACCCGCATATCGGCATAAAGCGCATCATAGATCAGCATGCGCCCCTGCAATCCTTCGCCCGCACCAACCAGCGCCTTGACCGCTTCGGCGGCCATCATCGCACCCACCACACCGGGCAGGGGCGAAAGCACGCCCGCTTCGGCACAGGATGGCGCAAGCCCGGGCGCGGGGGCCTGCGGGAAAATGCACTGGTAACAGGGGGTGCCTGCCGCGGGGTGAAAGATGCTGATCTGCCCCTCCCACTGCGAAAGCGCGCCGGAAATCAGCGGCTTGCCCGCCGCGACACAGGCGGCATTGACCGCAAGGCGGGTGGCGAAATTATCGGTGCCGTCAAGCACGAGATCATAGCCCTCCAGCAATTCTGCCGCCGTATCGGGGCTAAAGCGGCGGTTATGGGTGATCACCTCGATATGGGGGTTCAGCGCACGCATGGCGATTGCGGCGGATTCGACCTTGGGCAGGCCGATCGTGCTATCATTATGGATCACCTGGCGTTGCAGATTGGACAGATCGACGACATCATCATCAATCACCCCGATCGTGCCCACACCGGCGGCGGCCAGATATTGCAGCGCCGGCGCACCAAGCCCGCCTGCCCCAACGACGAAAACCCGCCCTTGCCGTAGCCGCTTTTGCCCCGGCCCGCCGATTTCGCGCAGCACGATATGGCGGGCGTAGCGTTCCAGTTCGGCATCGGAAAAACTGCCCGGCCGGGGCGCGGGTTCGGCCACCGGCGGGTTGGCCCGCGCGCGCAACCAGCGCAGAGCCTGCCCATAGCCCGCCAACAGCGCGCCAATCCCGCCCAGCACCAGCCACAGCCCCACCGAAGCGCGCGCGCTCAACAGCAGCACCACCAGCGCGGCCAGATAAAGCAGCCCCACCAGCGCCAGCCGCAGGTGCCGGGCGATGCCCGCCCAACCGCTGGCAAACCACGCGACGATCAGCACCAGCGCGAACCAGCCCAGCATCAGCGCCGCCCGGTCGAGCCAAAGCCCGCCGCCCCGCGCGCGGTCGCGCCAAGCCCTTCGGCCAGGGCGAAACGCGCCTGCACCACCGGGGCCACGACGATCTGTGCGATCCTGTCGCCATGGGCGATGGTGAAAGGATCGGGGCCAAGGTTGATCATGATCACCCCCAAAGGCCCGCGATAATCGGCATCGATCGTGCCGGGGCTATTGGCAAGCGTCACGCCGTAATTCGCGGCCAAACCCGAGCGCGGACGGATCTGGGCCTCATAGCCATCGGGCAATTCGATCCGCAGGCCGGTGGGCACGATCATGCGGCCCATGGGTGCCAGCACCAGCCCCGACGCGCGGTCCCCGGGCGCAAGATTGGCGCGCAGATCCGCGCCCGCCGCGCCAGCCGTTTCATACCGGGGCAGGCCAAGCGCAGGGTCGGCATCGCCAAGCCATTCCAGCCGCACCACCGGGTAAATATCCGCGCCCACCCTATGCCCCCAAAGCGGTTGCGATCCGCGCGGCCAGCCGCTGCGCCACATCGGTTTTCGGCATGCGCGGCCATTCCTCGGACCCGGTGGCGGTGATCAGGGTTACGGCATTTTCCGCGCCACCCATGATCCCGGTCGCGGGCGTCACGTCATTGGCCACGATCCAGTCGCATCCCTTGCGCGCGCGTTTGGCGGTGGCATGGGCAATCACATCATCGGTTTCGGCCGCAAAACCCACGACCAGCCGGGGCCGCCCGGCCCCCATGGCGCTGATTCGGGCCAGAATATCGGGGTTTTCCACCAGTTCCAGCGCGGGGATCACGCCGCTGCCATCCTTTTTGATCTTGGATTGCTGCGCGCCCGCCACGCGCCAATCGGCCACGGCGGCCACGAAAACCGCCGCCTCGGCCGGAAGTGCGGCCTCGACCGCTGCGAGCATCTGAGCCGCGGTTTCCACCGGCACGATGCGGTGCATTCCCATCGGATGGGCCGCGCTTGCCGGCCCGGTGATATAGGTCACATCGGCCCCAAGCGCCGCCAATGCCCCCGCAATCGCGGCCCCCTGCGCCCCCGATGATCGGTTCGCGATATAGCGCACCGGATCAATCGGTTCATGCGTGGGGCCAGAGGTCACGACCACATGCCGCCCCGCAAGCGGCCCGGCGCGCAGCATGGTGCGCACCGCGTCGATGATCGCCGGCACCTCGGCCATGCGGCCGGGGCCGAATTCGCCGCAGGCCATATTGCCATCGTCGGGCCCGACAAATTCCACGCCATCGCCGCGCAGCATCGCCACATTGCGCTGTGTTGCCGGATGCTGCCACATGCGCACATTCATCGCCGGCGCGACCAGCACGCGTTTGTCGGTGGCCATCAACAGCGTGGATGCCAGATCATCCGCAAGCCCCCCGGCCATCTTGCCCAAAAGATCGGCCGTCGCCGGTGCCACCACCACCAGATCGGCGGCGCGCGACAATTCGATATGGCCCATCTCGGCCTCGGATGTCAGATCGAATAGCGCCCGGTGCACCTTTTGCGCCGCCAGCGCCGCGACCGACAGGGGGGTGACGAATTCCTCGGCCGCGCGGGTCAGAACCGGCACGACGACCGCGCCCTGATCACGCAGCCTGCGGATCAGATCGAGCGATTTATACGCGGCAATCCCGCCGCCGATGATCAATAGAATACGCTTGCCGCTTGGCATGGGCCGCTCCGGTCTGTTGCCCGGCGACCTTAGGCGCGCGGCCCGGCGCTGACAAGGCGGCGGCTAGCCCAATAATGCGCGCAATTCGCCATTGCCGCCTTCAAGCTTGCGGCGCATCTTGCCCAAGGCCGCAGCCTCAAGCTGGCGCACGCGTTCCTTGGACAGCGACAGCTCATCGCCCAGCGATTCCAACGTGCGCGCATCATCGCGCAACTTGCGTTCGCGGATGATCAACCGTTCGCGCGGGCTAAGTTCGGCCAGCGCCTCGATCAGCCATAGCCGCAGGGCCTCCATATCGTGATCATGCGCCACCATTTCGGCGCTGGGTGGCGCGTCATCGGCCAGCGTGTCGATCCATTCGCGGCCCTCATCATCGCTGGATTGGGTCGCGTTAAGCGAAAAATCCGATCCCGCCAGCCGCCCATCCATCATTTCGACATCGCGCAGCGGCACGCCAACTTCGGCTGCGATCAGGTGGTGCAACTGGTGCCGGTCAAGCCGCTCGCCCCGGCCCGACGCTTCGCGTTCCAGCCGCGCCTGCACCCGGCGCATGTTGAAAAACAACGATTTCTGCGACGAAGTCGAGCCGGTGCGCACCATCGACCAATTGCGCATGACGTAATCCTGAATCGAGGCCTTGATCCACCAGACGGCATAGGTCGAAAACCGCACCCCGCGTTCGGGATCGAATTTATCGGCGGCTTTCATCAAACCCAGCCCCGCTTCTTGCACCAGATCATTCATCGGCGCGCCATAGCGGCGGAATTTCGACGCCATCGAAATGGCCAGCCGCATATAGGCATTGATCAGGCGGTGCAGGGATTCTTCGTCGCGCCGATCACGCCATGCGAGCGCCAATTCTCGTTCGGTTTCCGCATCCAGCAATTCTGCCTTCATCGCGGTGCGGGTCAGGATAGTCGAGCGATCTACGTCAAGCGGCATCGTCCATCTCCTACTGATGGCCGCGTGGGCATCTGCCCCTTAACGGCCGGTGCGCAGAGTGTTACGATCAGTGTAACGTAGCCCGATGGAAGAAAGTTTCACGTTTATGTGCGCGCATTTATCACTGGTGATCGGCGGCGCCAGTTCCGGAAAATCCGACATCGCAGAAAAGTTGATACTTTCCAGCGGCTTGCCCAAAGTGTATCTGGCCACCGCCCAGGCCTTTGATGATGAAATGACCGCAAAAATCGCGCGCCACCGCACAGATCGCGGCGCGGGATGGGTGACGATCGATGCACCGCTTGCCACCGGCGCGGCGCTTTTGGGGATCGAGGCGGGCCAGATCGTGCTGCTTGATTGCGCAACGATGTGGCTGAGCAATCATCTGCTGGCTGGCAGCGATCTGGCGCGCGAACAGGCCACGTTGCTGGATGCCTTGGCGCGCTGCGCAGCACCCGTGGTGGTGGTCAGCAACGAAGTGGGTCAGGGCATCGTGCCCGACAACGCCCTTGCGCGCCGCTTTCGCGAAGCCCAAGGTGCATTGAACCGCGCGCTAGCCGCACAGGCGGGGCAGGTGATCGGCGTAATGGCCGGCCTGCCCTTCGCGCTGAAAGGGGCATTGCCCAAGGGGGTGATATGACGAATCTCTGGTGGGTGCGCCACGGGCCGACCCATGCGCGCGCTTTGGTTGGCTGGACCGACATTCCCGCCGATCTGACCGATCACGCGGCGCTGGCCCGGCTTGCGGATTATCTGCCGGCAGATGCGCTGATCACATCCTCGGATCTGATCCGCGCCAGCGCCACCGCCGAGGCCATTGCCGGCAACCGGCGCCTTTTGCCCGCCGATCCACGCCTGCGCGAGCTGAATTTCGGCGCATGGGAAATGCAATCGGCAAGCCAGGTCGAAGATCAGGCTCTTGCCCGCGCCTATTGGGAAACGCCCGGCGATATCGCCCCGCCCGAGGGCGAAAGCTGGAATGCCGCTTCGACCCGGATCAGCGCCGGGGCCGACGATCTGGTGCGCGCGCATCCGGGGGCCGATATCATCGTCGTGGCCCATATGGGCGCGATCCTGACCCAGTTACAACGCGCCCTGCGCCAACCCACGGTGCGGGTATTTTCGCAGGTGATTGATAACCTGTCGGTAACGCGGCTGTCGATCGCGGATGACTGGCAGGCCCATGAAATCAACCACCGGCCCTAGGCTGTTAACCTTTCGCTAACCTCTTGCCCCTATCCGTTAACCATTCTTGGAACGGAGTGGCCGATGGTGGCGCGCATCTATACCGTGGCGTTTGAGGGGATCGAACCCCGCCGGGTCGAGGTTCAATGCGCCCTTTCGCCCGGCCTGCCCGGTTTTGCCATCGTCGGCCTGCCCGACAAGGCCGTGTCCGAGGCCCGCGAACGTGTCCGCGCCGCGATTACGGCGCTGAATGTGGCGCTGCCTGCGAAAAAGATCACCATCAACCTCTCGCCCGCCGATATGCCCAAGGAAGGGTCGCATCTCGATCTGCCGATTGCGATTGCGGTGCTGGCGGCGCTCGATATCATCCCGCGTGATGCCATCGAAACGGTTGTGGCGCTTGGCGAATTATCGCTCGATGGGGCGCTTGTTGCGGTGGCCGGTGCCCTGCCCGCGGCGATGATGGCCGCGACCGAACAATGCGGCCTGATCTGCCCCCAACCCTGCGGCCCCGAGGCCGCATGGGTCGCGGCAACGCAGGTGATCGCGCCCGCAACCCTGCGCGACGCGGTGCAGCACCTGACCGGCCAGCGCCCCCTGCCCCCCGCCGAACCCGGCGAGATCACCCGCCCCGCATCCGACCGCGATCTGCGCGATGTCAAAGGCCAGGAACGCGCCAAGCGCGCGCTGGAAATCGCCGCTGCTGGGCGGCACCATCTGATGATGATCGGGCCGCCGGGGTCGGGGAAATCCATGCTGGCCGCGCGCATCCCGGGCATCCTGCCGCCGCTGACCCCGGCCGAGGCGCTGGAAACCTCGATGATCCATTCGCTATCGGGGCTGCTTGATCACGGCGGGATCAGCCGCAGCCGCCCGTTTCGCGAACCCCATCACACGGCCTCGATGGCGGCGATCGTGGGCGGTGGGCGCGGGGCGCAACCGGGCGAAGTCAGCCTTGCGCATAATGGCGTGCTGTTCATGGATGAATTTCCCGAATTTTCGCGATCCGTTCTGGAAACCCTGCGCCAGCCGATTGAAACCGGCCAGATCGTCGTGGCACGGGCCAATGCGCATATCCGCTATCCCTGCCGTTTTCTGCTGGTCGCGGCGGCAAACCCCTGTAAATGCGGGCATATGACCGATCCGGCCCGCGCCTGTGCGCGCGTGCCCGATTGCGGCGAAGATTATCTGGGCCGCATTTCCGGCCCGCTGATGGATCGGTTCGATCTGCGCATCGAAGTGCCGCCCGTGAGCTTTACCGATCTGGACCTGCCCGCCAGCGGCGAAAGTTCGGCCCAGATCGCCGCCCGCATCGCCGGGGCGCGGGCGGTGCAATCCGCGCGGTTTGCCGGGCATGCGGCGCTGCATGTCAATGCCGATGCCGAAGGCGCCCTGCTCGAAGAAATCGCCACCCCCGATGCCGAAGGCCGCGCCCTGCTTGCCAAAGTCGCCGAACGTTTCGGCCTGTCGGCCCGCGGCTATCACCGCATCCTGCGCGTGGCCCGCACCATCGCCGACCTCGCCGGCTCGGATGACGTGCGCCTGCCCCACGTCGCCGAAGCCGCGAGCTTTCGCTTGACAGCGGCACCGCGGGATTAAGGGGGTGGCACGGCCCGGCTGCGTTCAGACATCCGCCCGAACAGCCATGTCGGCGCATGCGAACTAATCCGCCCCCCCGCTACCGTGCACATGCGTTCAGGTCGTTTCGTGTCGCCTTGCGTCTTTTCACAACGATTTGCCAAGGAACGACCAGACCAAAACATCACGGCTTTGACCGCGCGCAAAACCATCCGGCCGCGTAAGTGCGGCGTTGGTGGGGGCTTTCTGACATCGTGGCATCCACAAGCGGGCTGGGTGATCATGCGCTTCGTTACGCGGGCGTTGTTTCAATTTGAACCCCTGTCGCCCATGGACAGCGTCGTGGACGGCGGCATGATCGTCATCATGCTGTCGGGCCTGTGCCTTACCCTGCGCGCGCTCACGCGGTAATCACACCAGGTTCCTGCAGGCCGGGGCTTCTCCGGTCTCGTCAATCACGGCAAAATGGCCGGGCGCGTGCCGCAGCGTCAACACCCCGTGCTCTGTGTCGCGCAGGTCATCCACGCCGACAGCACCCCCTCAATCTGCACCAGACCGCCCGCACATTTCGACCGATTCGTCGCCCCAAGTCCCGCCTCACCGCTCCGCGATCAGGGCCGGACAGATTCAACACAAGGTTTTCGTCTGCCAGACCGCCCACCCACAAAGGCAAAGGCAACCCTGATCAACGTCAAAGCACCGGCCAGAAATTTCGCACCTCCCGCCCAGACTGCAACACATCAACCGCCTCCGCATTGCAGTTGCCTCGCCTCCCCGAGACCCGCTTTACCGCCCGGCAAAACGGCTCTGCCAGATTCAACACACAGACCGTCACGGCCGAAAACACCGCCCGCCCGCCTCGCCGCCGGATCGCCCATCCCAACCGCGACGGATTTCGATCGCCAGATGCTCTGGCAGCGGTGCGCCTTCGGCAAAAACCTTACCAACCGAACGCGCGCAACGTGGATCAAAACATCCGTGCCGCCGCGTTCATTTCCCGCATTGCGCGCCGCAGACGCGCGCACGGACGATTGATTGCCCCTTTAGGCGACCAACGCCGCCAAGCGCCTTTCATCCACCCCGGCAACCGCCCGCGTCACCCCATCGCGGCCGCGCATTTGGCCTCGATCACGTCCCAGAGTTTTGCCGCCACATTGGTGCCGTCAAACCGTTCAAGCTCTTGAATGCCGGTGGGCGAAGTCACGTTGATTTCCGTCAGATAATCGCCGATCACATCGATACCGACAAAGATTTGCCCCTTTTCGCGCAGCACAGGCCCGATGGCGGCGCAAATCTCGCGGTCGCGCGCGGTGAGTTCGGTCTTTACCGGGCGCCCGCCGACATGCATGTTCGATCGCGTCTCGC
>JBBAGE010000001.1:0-49504 GCA_041655055.1 Paracoccaceae bacterium | reverse complement strand
AAAGTTCCAGATGCTCGGGGGCGATGCGGTCGGACAGCATCGCCGCCTCGGCCAGATCGCGCGCAATGATCACCGCGCCGTTATCGCGCCAGCTTGCCCCGGCAATCGCGCGCCGTTCAAGTGTGGTCAGCCGCGCATCGATCGCGGCCTCGACCCGGGCGGCGAAACCGGCATCCGTGGTGATCAGGATCGACTGCGCGCTTTCATCATGTTCGGCCTGCGACAACAGATCGAGCGCGATCCAGTCGGGATCATTATCGCCATCCGCAATCACCAGAATTTCCGAAGGGCCCGCGATCATGTCGATGCCCACCTTGCCGAACACGCGGCGTTTGGCGGCGGCAACATAGGCATTGCCCGGCCCGGTGATCTTGTCCACCGGCGCAATCGTTTCGGTGCCATAGGCCAGCGCCGCAATCGCCTGCGCGCCGCCGATGCGGTAAATCTCATCCACCCCGGCGATGCGCGCGGCCATCAACACCAGCGGGTTGATCACGCCATCGGGCGTGGGCACGGTGATCGCCAGCCGCCCGACACCGGCCACCTTGGCCGGGATCGCATTCATCAGCACCGACGAGGGATATGACGCCAGACCACCCGGCACATAAAGCCCCGCCGCCGATACCGGCCCCCAGCGCCAGCCAAGCGTGGCCCCCGCTTCATCCGTCCAGCTTTCATCACGGGGTAATTGACGCGCGTGATAGGCGCGGATGCGATCTGCCGCCAGTTCCAGCGCGGCACGATCTTCGCCGTCCACCTGCGCGCAGGCGGCGTCGATATCAGCCGGTGAAAACGCCAACCTGTCGGCGCTCAGTTCCAGCCGGTCAAAACGCGCGGTCAGATCGATCAGCGCGCCATCCCCGCGTGCGCGGACATCGGCAATAATATCTGCCACCGCCTGATCGACATCAGGGGCGTCTTCGCGCTTCATCCTCAAAAGCGCGGTGAAACGGGCGTCAAAATCTGGTTCTGTGGTCGAAAGATAGTGCGGCATGGCGACTCCTTGCCCCTTCTCACATAACGGCAGGGCGGCCAAGGCTCAAGCGCCCTGCGCGAACCACGCCAGACCGAAGGCGTCGGGGTTGAAACGTTGAAACATTGTCGAAAATTCCCCGGACCGCACCATGGCGATCCCGCGAGCGCATGGGCATGCGTCGGTCAAGGCGCGCGATTTCATCCCCGCAGCCTGTCCCTGCGCCCCTGGCCTAGTCCCGATGCTGCGGCATCTTGCGCGAGGGCGCGACATAGGGGCGGGTCACGTCTTTGAGCGAGACTTCCAGCGCCTCTACCTCAAGCGCGATGGCGCCGTCACCCGCCAGCGTGATGATCAGCCGCCCGGCCCCATCTTCGCCGGGTTCAAAGCCAAGCGTCAGAACCGACAGGATCAGATCGGGATCGCCACGCTCGAACCCCTGGCTGGCGACGCCTTGCACATCATCGATCACCAGCACCGCCTGCACCCGCTCGACCGGGCGCTTGCGCGCAAGGGCGCTATCGACATCTTCCCAGCGAAACCGGTTCACCAGCATGCCAAAGCGGCGCTGCGCCCGGTCATAGCGCATTTCGGGCACCGGCAGCACCGAATCCTGCACCAGCGCCGAAATTACCGCCAGATCATCGGCATCGCGAGCCTTGAGATAAAGCGGCCGTTCGCCGCCATCTTCGAAACGTGCATCCCTGTCGGTCATGGTCTAGCCCTTGATCCTTTCGATATGCGCGCCCACAGCGCCCAGCTTTTCTTCGACTTTCTCATAGCCGCGGTCAAGATGATAGACGCGGCTGACGATTGTCTCGCCCTCGGCGGCCAGGCCGGCCAGAATAAGCGAAATACTGGCGCGCAGATCGGTGGCCATCACCGGCGCGCCCTTTAGCCGGGGCACACCGGTCACCGTGGCCGTGCCGCCATGCACATCGATCTGTGCCCCCATCCGCACCAGTTCGGGCGCGTGCATGAAGCGATTTTCAAAGATCCGCTCTTCCAGCACGCTGACCCCGTCGGCAGTGCACAAAAGCGCCATCATCTGCGCCTGCAGATCGGTGGGAAAGCCGGGAAAAGGCGCGGTCACCACATCCACTGCGCGCACGCGGCCGTTATTGCGCGCCACTTTTACCCCGCGCGCGGTTTCTTCGACGCTGATCCCGGCCTCATCCAGTTTCTCGGCAAAGGCCGTGACCAGATCCAGCCGCCCGCCGACACATTCCACCGCGCCGCCACAAATTGCGGGCGCCAGCATATAGGTGCCAAGTTCAATCCGATCCGCCACGACCGGATGGGTTGCACCGTGCAGCCGGTCTACGCCCTGAATGGTGATGGTGGATGTGCCCTCGCCCTCGATCTGGGCGCCCATCTTGCGCAGACAATGCGCCAGATCGACGATTTCGGGTTCGCGCGCGGCCCCTTTCAGCACCGTGGTTCCGCGGGCCAGCGTTGCCGCCATCAGCGCATTTTCCGTGGCCCCGACGGATACCAGCGGAAAGTCCACCACCCCGCCGCGCAGGCCGCCGCGCGGCGCGCGCGCATGGACATAACCATCGCGCAGCTCCAGTTCGGCGCCCATGGCCTCAAGCGCGCGCAAATGCAGATCGACCGGCCGCGCCCCAATCGCACAGCCGCCGGGCAGCGACACGATCGCATGCCCGTCGCGCGCCAGCATCGGCCCCAGCACAAGGATCGAGGCCCGCATCTTGCGCACGATTTCATAATCGGCGGTGTGATTGGTCAGATCATGGCTCGACATCGCCAGCACCTGCCCGCCCTGCAATGTCGTGACCTCGGCCCCTAGTGACGCCAAAAGCGCCGACATCGTGGCAATATCGCTTAGCCTCGGGGCATTGGTCAGGGTCAGCGGCTCGTCACTGAGCAGCGTGGCAGGCATCAGGGTAAGACAGGCGTTTTTTGCCCCGGCAATCGGAATTTCACCCTGCAGCGGCCCGCCGCCCCGAATCATGATCGAATCCATTCACTGCCGCCTTTATTCTTTGTCGTTGTCATCTGCACGGTGCGCCGGGTTGGCAGCATCTGCCTCGGCCGCGCGCGCGCGTGCCTGCGCCTTGCGCCTGGCCATATTGGCCTTGAGCGCCGCCTTGAGCCGCGCCTCGCGGCCCCCGGCCTGATCGCGCCCCGCCGATTTGCCCGTTTTCTGCTTCATCCCATGTCCTGTAACCCAGCGCCCCGCAAGCGTCCAGAATCAACCCGCCTGCCCCGGCAGCATCGCGCGCACCAATGGGCAAAGAATTTTCTGCAAACAGGCTTGCACCGCGCGCCAATAGCGTCTAATCAGCCGCCCACCGGCGCCGTTTACGGCAACCGATCAGGCTGTGGTAGCTCAGTGGCAGAGCACTCCCTTGGTAAGGGAGAGGTCGAGAGTTCAATCCTCTCTCACAGCACCATTTCCCGCGCCCTTCCGAACAGACGATAGGTGACACCGCTTTGCAGCGATCAATCTGCAACCTCATTATCGTCTGCCGGCCTCTCCCCCTCTTCGTCCAAGCGCCGCGCTTCCTCGATCGTCGCGCCGACGGGTGTTTGGTCGTGGGCCTCGTATAGCGCGGCCAAGGCCGTTGCGCGGTCTGCGGCCAATTCGCGAAACAGCGCCCACACCATGAGATAGAGGATGACCGTGAACGGCAGCGCCGCAATGATCACGCCAGCTTGCAGCCCCTGCAACCCGCCGGTTGCGATCAGCGTCAGGCAGATCGCCGCGATCAGACCACCCCAGACCAACCGCTTGGCCAGCGGCGGGTTGATACTGCCCTGATCGGTCAGTTGCGCGACGATATAGGATGCCGAATCCGCCGAAGTCACCAGAAACACCAAAATCAGCAACATCGCAAAAACCGAGGTCACCATTGGCATGGGCAAAAGTTCAAGCAGTTTAAACAGCGCGGTGGTGATGTTTTGCTGCACCGCCAGCGCCAGACCGGGTTCTTGCTGCAATTCCAGCGTCAGTGCCGCGCCGCCGAAGATGCCGATCCAGACCGCGGCGATCAGCGGCGGCATGACCAGAACGCCGATGACATATTCGCGGATCGTGCGCCCGCGCGAAATGCGCGCGACAAAGGTGCCGACAAAGGGCGACCATGAAATCACCCAAGCCCAATAGAAAATCGTCCATGACCCGACCCATTCGGGATTGTCATAGGCATCGGCATTCAGGCTCATCTCGAAAAAATACTGCAGATAATCGCCCAGGCCCTGCACCAACGTCCGCAGGATCGCGATGGTCGGGCCAAACACAAGCACAAAGACCATAAGCGCCATCGCAAGCCCGAGGTTGATGCTCGACAGAATGCGGATGCCCTTGTCCAGCCCGGTCGAGGCCGAGATCATATAGGCCACCGCCACGAACACGAGGATGATTGCCTGCCAGGTGAACCCCTCGGGCAGGCCGAACAAAAACGCCATGCCGCCATTGATCTGCAACACCCCCAGCCCGAGCGATGTCGCCACCCCCATCACCGTGGCCACCGTGGCAAACACATCAAGCGCACCGCCGATCTTGCCCGGCTTGGCATCGGTTTCCCCCGTTAGCGGGCGCATGACGACCGAAACAAGCCCCGGCTGGCCACGGCGGAACTGGTAAAAGCCGATGATCAGCCCAACGATGGAAAAGGCGGCCCATTGACTAAGCCCCCAGTTGAAAAAGCTGTATTGAATCGCACGCCGCGCCGCTTCAGCGGTTTCGCGCGTGACCGAAGGTTCGGCCGGCCGGGCGAAATGGCTCATGGGTTCGGCGACGCCATAAAACACAAGCCCGATCCCAAAGCCTGCCGCCAGCAGCATCGCCACCCAGGAATAATAGGAAAATTCGGGCGTGGAATCGGGCGGCCCCAGCCGGGTTTCGCCATATTTGGAAAAGCCCAGATAGACCAGCACCGCTACGAATCCAAAAACCGACAGCAGGTAAAACCAGCCAAAGGTCCGGGTCACCCATGCGAGCGCCGCATTCGCGCCGATCTCGAACGCGGCCGGAAAGGCCGCCCCCGCGATCAGCAGGCAGGCAATCAGAAAGACGGAAATGAGGAAAACAGGCTGACGAAAGGCGCTGGACATGGCAAGGAAACCGCGCCGCACGGGCTTTGTTCCGTGGGGGCAAGTATACGAGGGCTTTGCCCTGCTCCGCCGGCCCCCAAAACTTCCGCGTGCTCCAAGTTGTTCCCCTTTGGCAGAACAAGTTGATGTAATTGAACAGAAACTTTCGCGCCCCCTTTGTTTCTCGCCGCGATTCGGGCACAATCGCCGGATCGTTCAACGCCACGGCAACTGCCGGGCCGGAAAGAGGACATCATGATGAAGAAATTCGGACAATTGGCCGCCGCGGCGACGTCTATCGGGTTTATCACCGGCGCGGCCATGGCGCAGGAAAGCGTGCATGTCGCCGCCGCAGCCATCAATATCGCGCATGGGCCGATTGCGCTTGCGGCTGCCGATCCCTCGATCTTTGCCACCCATGGGCTTGATCTGCAGGTAACCGACCTGCGCGGGGCCTCGCCCAACTGCATCGCGGCGCTGTTGTCGCGCTCGGCCGACCTGTGCCAGGTGGGCACGACCACGGGCACCGATGCAATCGCCGAAGGCGCAGATCTTGTGGCGATCGTCGCGGTGTCCGGCCCCAGCGGCGAGGTGATCCTGTCCGATGACAAGGTGGCCGAGCTTGGTATTTCGCCCGACGCCCCAGCGGATGAGCGTATCCGCGCGCTTGAGGGGCTTAATATCTCGACCGCGGCGCCGGGATCGGCGCTTTATACGCTGGGCGATGCCATGCTGGGCACGGTGGATCTGTCATGGAACGATCTGAATTACCGCACCCTTGGCGAAGTGCCCGCGATGATCGAGGCGATCCGCAACAACCAGCTTGACGGGTCATTCTGGGTCTTTGGTTCGCTCGCGCAGCTTTTGGTGGATGGCGAAGGCGTGCGCTGGATCAGCCTCGCGCGCGGCGATGTCGAAGAATATGACGGCCTGCCCTTTGTCGCCGTGTTCGCCCGCCGCGAATGGGTCGAGGAAAACCCCGAACGGGTCGCCGCGGTTCAGGCGGCCTATAGCGATGCCATCGACCGGCTGATTGATGATCCCGAGGCCTCATCCGCCGCGATCAAGGCCGAATTCTTTCCCGATATGGATCAGGCGCTTTGGGATGATGGCTATGAACAGGCCACCAATGCATTCCTGCGCGGCGGCGCCACGACCGAAGTTTTGTGGCAGCGGTTGCTGGATCTGCAAACCACCACTTCGGAAAAGGATTATGGCCCAGCATCGTTCGACAATGTGGTGATCGGCGCCGCACGGAGCGAATAAAACAACATGGCGCGGCGGCCAAAGCTGCCGCGCCACTACCGGCCCCGCGCGGGAAATACCCACAAGCGGTTGACGTTGTAATTGAATATCAGCGCGACCATTGATCCGGCGGCCACGCCGAATAAGGCGGCGATTGGTGCCGTTCCCACTGTGCGAATGACGGACGCATATATCGCGTAATTGATCGCCATGCCAAAGATTTGCGTCAGGATATATTGCATGGCCTGACTGGTTTTGCCGCTTGAATGAATTTCGCGAAAGGTCCATGCGCGGTTCAACAGGAATGTCACCCCCACCGCGCAGGCAAAACTGATCACACGACCCCAATAGGGATCGATGCCGCGATAAACCAGCAGCACAAGCAGGCCCGCATCGATAATGAATCCGATGCTGCCAACGATCAGAAATCGCAGGAATTGGGTGCCGCGCATCATAACGGGCCGGCGCTGATCCCGGGGCTTGCCAGATAATGCAGCCGCTTCATTTCCTTGCGGCCCCGTGTCACCGTCTGCAAAATCAACCCCATCGCGAATGACATGAACGCCACCAGCATGATCGATGCCGCCAGTAATGCGGTCGGCAAACGCGGGACCGTGCCAGTATCGAAATAATGCATGATCACCGGAAGCCCCAGCGCCAGCGATAGCAGCACCAGTGCGATGGCAATGCCGCCAAAGAATGCGAATGGCTTTTCTTCCTTGAGCAAGGACAGGATCATCACCAATATCCGCCAACCATCGCGAAATGTCGAAAGTTTGCTGGTTGAACCGGCCGGGCGATCCGTGATCCGGCAGGGAACATCGCCCATGGGCATGGCAAGTTCAAGCGAATGCACCGTCAACTCGGTTTCAATTTCAAAACCTTGCGACATGATCGGGAATGATTTGACAAAACGGCGGGAAAACACCCTGTATCCCGACAGCATATCCTTAATCCCCTGCCCAAAGATCAAGGCCACCATCGTGGAAAGCATGACATTGCCAAACCGATGACCCGGGCGATAGATGCTTTGTCCGCCTTCATTCCTTGTGGCATTCACCAGATCAAGTCCCTGATCGATCATCAATTTGACCATATTTGGTGCAATGGAGGCATCATAGGTATCATCACCATCGACCATGATATAGATATCGGCCTCGATATCGGCGAACATGCGGCGAATGACAAAGCCTTTTCCTTGCCGATATTCGTGTCGCACGATCGCGCCGGCTTTGCGCGCGACAGCGGCTGTGTCGTCGGTGGAATTATTATCGTAAACATATATTTTCGCATCGGGTAAATAATGGCGAAAATCGGCGATAACTTTGCCAATTGCGGCCGCCTCGTTATAACAGGGAATGATCACAGCAACTTCAAACAAATGCGCAAAGCTTTGATCTACCACAAGAAAATCGGCCTCTTGATCCTTCATGGGGTCTCCTTTCTTGTTGTCAGAAACAAAACCGCCGCCAAAAGCGGCAACAGCCAGATCACCCGCGCGGCATATCGGTCATGGGGCGTTGACAGGATACCGGTTACGGCGGCATTCGCGACGATGCCAAAAATGATCAGGAATGCAAACAAGCCCAGCCCTTTGGGCGCGTTTGGTGTGAACACCGAGTTTCGCAAGGTGGGGTTGGCAAAAACTAATAAAAGCCCCGCCATGGCAATAATAACGATGCCAAGCTGCGCCCTGCTAACGGCGGCCAAATCGAAAACGCTGCGGCCCAGCCTGCTTTCTTGGGCTTTGCCGGCGATATCTTTCGGCAGACGTGCAGATAAATCTGCCAACAATCCCGGCGAATATGCAAATTCGGTAACGTCGAACATCACGAGCTGAGACATGAAATTGCCGGTTGACGCAAGGATCTGCTCCTCGGGGGCAAAGGAAACTGCACCAATGACAAAGCGAACCTGTTCATCGCGCAAGGCTTCGCGTTCTGGAAATGAAAGCGATTTGTAAATGCCGCGCTCGGGATCGGTGCTCCACAAGAATGTGTCGCTGTCCACCGGCAAATGATCCAGACGTGCGCATAGCACAAAACCCGAATTGGGGCACGAATCGGCCAGATAAGCCACCCCCGGCCCGTCCGCCAATACACGCGCGGTTAAAAAGGGCGGCGAGGCCAGCCGCTTTCCCAAATTCCGTTCGGTTGCAATAGATGTGGCCACAATAGCGCCCAAGCCGATGATGATTGATGCGGCAATCACGCTGGCGGATCGCATGAAATCAGGTATGCGGCTAAACACCTGAACCGCCGCGCTGATAACCAGTATCAGAAAAACCAAAAGAATATGGCTGTTGTGGAACATACAACTTAGCGCAACCGCAACTGTCAAAAAGATACGCGCGGGAACCGAATGGTTCTGCCAGAAAGCAATAAGGCTTGCGCTTGCCAATATTGCAATGGGGGCAAAAATATCGGGCATCAAATAGACGGTGAAAAAGCTGGCCGCCGTCGCGACCCCGACAAATATCATCACAATCGGAATTGCAAAACACTGCCGCGCCAGAACGGGCCAAAGGGCGATATGAATGACCGCCATAAGCAGCAGGGTTTGCAGCGCCACGCCCAGCCAAAGCGTGCCAATAGCGCCCGTCAGAAAAATCAAAGCCCCATAATAAACCGACCGCCCCCCGGCGACAGTATCTTTTGCGCCACCCGATATTTCGGCAAACTCGGCCGCGATCCCGATCCGGGTGGTTGCAAGCGCATCGCCCAATGCCGATGCAAAAGGCCACACCAGGTTCACCGCCTGTTGTCCGCCACTTAGATAGGCCAGGCTGTCGTGAAACCAAAAATACTGGCCGTTCCAAAGCCCCGGCCAAATCATCGCGAAAAATGCGGCACCATAAAGCATCGCTAATGAAACAGATCGTACCATGCACCACTCGCTTGGGCGGGGCCGGCAAAATCGGGGCGCGGCCCGCTAAAATCCGATGATCAAAATTAACGTCTTGGAAAACAATCTGATGCTAACATGCAGTTGGCGTTCCGACAACGATTTTGGCGGTGCTTAGCCGCGGCGTTCCCACGGGCGGGTAAAACTGCCCAGCACTTGGGTAATTTCGGTATCGCTGGCGGTGCCGGTCAACCGGGCGATCAGCCCGCGCTGGCGGTCTTCGATCACCTCGGCCACGCGGGCGTCCACACCTGCGTAGCCAGCGCCTGATCATAAACGCGCGCAATCGCGCGGCGGCGCAGATCGGGTTTGAACACCTTGCCCACGGCCGTTTTCGGCAATTCCGGCAGGATTTCGATATGGCGCGGGATGGCCGCGCGCTCGGGCACATGGCGGGCAGCATAGGCGTGCAATTCCTCGGGGCTCGCACTGCCCCCTGCCACCAGTTCGACATAGGCGCAGGGGATTTCGCCCGCATAGGCATCGGGCTGACCGATGGCGCCGACCAGCGCGACCTCGGGATGGCCGGCAAGGGCATCTTCAATCGTGGCGGGATCGATATTATGGCCCCCGCGCACGATCACATCCTTGGTGCGTCCGGTGATGAACAGATAGCCCTGCCCATCGATCCGGCCCAGATCGCCGGTGCGCAGATAGCCGCCGGGATGGAACAGATCGCGGTTCTGCGCCGGGGTGGCGTAAATCGTGCCGGGGGCGACGCCGGGGCTGGCGATGCAGATCTCGCCCACTTCGTCCACGCCGCAGGGGCGCGGGGCGGCGCCCGGCACATCGGCCATGATCCGCACATCCGTATAGGGAAAGCGAAACCCGACCGAACCGGGCTTGCGCTGGCCGCTGACCGGGTTACACGACACCAGACAGGTGGCCTCGGTCAGGCCGTAACCCTCGACCAGCGTGATGCCGGTTGTGGATTCAAACCGGCGCAGCAGTTCAAGCGGCAGCGCCGACGACCCCGAAAAAGCGATCTTGACCGTGGACAGATCCGCATTCACCGGGCGCTGCATCAGCGCGGCAATCGCCGTGGGCACCGTGATGATAAAGGTCACGCGCCAGCGTTCAAGCAAGGCCCAGAAATTGTCAAACACCCCCTCGCCGCGATAGCCCGCAGGCGTGGGCAGCACCACATGCGCCCCGGAACTCAGCGCGCCCATCACGATCACCTGAAAGGCAAAGACGTGAAACAGCGGCAGCGGGCACATCACGACATCATCGGGCGTGAACAGCAGCGTATGGCCCAGCCAGCCGTTATAGATCATCCCCGAAACGCGGTGGCGCGCCACTTTGGGCATGCCGGTGGTGCCGCCGGTGTGGAAACAGGCGGCGATGCGATCCTCGGGCGGATCGGGAAATTGCAGGCTGGTGGGCTGCATGGCCAGCGCGGTCGCGAAATCGCGCCGATGCGCGTGGTGGCGGGCGCGGCGCGGGCGCAGCAACGGCAACAGCCAGCGTTGCGGCGGCGATAGATAATGCGCCAGATCAACTTCGAACAGGTGGTGCAGGTCGGGGGCATGGCGCAGGGCCTCGGCCGCCTTTTGCGCGACATCGCTGCGCGGAAAGGGCCGCAGCGTGACCAGAACCTTTGCCCCCACTTCGCGCAGGATCGCGGCAATCTGTTCGGGTTCGAGCAGCGGATTGATCGGGCAGATAACCCCCGCCACCGCGGCCCCCAACTGGGTGATCAGCGCTTCGTGGCAATTGGGCAGCAGGCAGGCAACCACATCCCCCGGCCCCACGCCCACCGAGCGGAACAGATTTGCCGCCTGCGTCACCTGATCATGCAGATCATGCCAGGTCAGGGTTTCGGCCTTGGATTTGGGGTCGGACAGGATCTGAAATGATACCGCCGGGGCCGCGCCATGGCGATCACGCGCGCGGCGCACAAGCTGATAGACCGAGCGCGCCACATCGCGGTCCGCCCAAGGCATTTGCGCTTCGATCCGCGCGGGATCATCGATCGAGGAAAACGGCTCGCTCATCGCGTAATAGTTCCCGCCGGTGATATTTCAGGCAAGGATTAATGCAAAGTCCGTGCATGGCAAGCCTGATCAGGCGGCCTCGGTGCCGGCGGTGAACTGCAACCGCGCCAGCCGCGCATAAAGCCCGCCCTGCGCCACAAGCGATTCATGCGTGCCCTCGGCCACGATCTGGCCGTGATCGAATACCAAAATCCGGTCGGCCTTTTTCACCGTGGCCAGCCGGTGCGCCACGATCAGCGTGGTGCGATCGCGCGATAACTGATCCACCGCCATTTGCACGGCGCGTTCGCTTTCGGCATCAAGCGCGCTTGTGGCCTCGTCCAGCAGCAATACCGGCGCGTCGCGCAAGATCGCCCGGGCAATGGCGATGCGCTGTTTCTGCCCGCCTGACAGCATGACGCCACGCTCGCCCACATAGCTGTCATAGCCATCGGGCAGCGCCAGCAGGAAATCATGCGCAGCGGCGGCGCGGGCGGCGGCCTCGACCTCGGCATCGCTGGCATCGGGGCGGCCAAAGCGGATGTTTTCGCGCGCGGATGCGGCAAAGATCACGGCATCCTGGGGCACCATCGCGATATGGTGGCGAAAATCGACCCGCGCCATATCGCGCAGGTCGATCCCGTCAAGCAAAACACGCCCCTGACCCGGATCATAGAACCGCTGCAAAAGCTGGATGATCGTGCTTTTACCCGCCCCCGATGGCCCAACCAGCGCCACGGTTTCGCCGGGCCGCACATGCAAATCCACGCCATTGAGCGCCGCGATATCGGGGCGCGCGGGATAGTGAAAGGTCACATTTTCAAAGATGATCTCGCCCCGGACGGGTTCGGGCAGAATTTCGGGTTCGGCCGGATCGCGCACGTCATCCTCGGCGCGCAGCAATTCGATCAACCGCTCGGTCGCACCAGCGGCGCGCTGCAATTCGCTCCAGATTTCGGACAGGGCGCCCACGGCACCGGCCACCATGATCGCATAGATCACGAATTGCACCAGCGCGCCGATGCTCATGGCCTCGACCCGGACATCATGCGCACCGACCCAGAGCACACCGACCACCCCCGAAAAGATCAGCGATATGACAATCACCGTCATCATGGCCCGTGTCAGAATGCGCTTGCGGGCCGAAACAAAGGATGCCTCGGTCACATCGTCAAACCGTTCGCGGGTGGCATCTTCGCCGGTAAAGGCCTGCACGGTCTGCACGCTCAGCAGCGCCTCGGATGCCGTGCCCGACGAGGCGGCGATCCAATCCTGATTTTCGCGCCCCAGCACCCGCAGCCTGCGGCCCAGAACGATGATCGGCACGATCACCACCGGCACGATCAGCAGCACCAGCCCCGTCAGCTTGGCCGAGGTGAACAGCATCAGCACCAGCCCACCGACAAAGATCAGCGCATTGCGCAAGGCCACCGACACGGACGACCCGATCACCGACAGGATCAGCGTGGTATCTGTGGTGATCCGGCTTAGAACCTCGCCGGTCATGATGCGTTCGTAAAAGGCGGGGCTCAGTCCCACGACGCGCGCGAATACCGCCTTGCGGATATCGGCCACGACCCGTTCGCCCAGCCGCGTCACCAGATAATAGCGCAGCCCCGTCCCCAGCGCGAGCAGGGCGACAATCCCCAGCGCTGCGCCGAAATAGCCGTCAAGCAGCAGCGCATCCGCGCCGCCAAAGCCATCGACCACACGGCGCACCGCAATGGGCAGCACCAGCGATATCCCCGCCGTCAGCACCAGTGCCGCAGCCGCGAGCACCAGCAACGCGCGATATGGCCGGATAAAGGGCCACAGCCCCGCCAGCGCACCGATCTTGCGTGACTTTTCGCGTTCGGGCTGTGAATGGGCTGTCAGATCGGCCATGCCTGTCCCTTTCGTGGTCATTGCATCCAATAGCCCCGCAAGCGCGCGACCGCAACCGGCCTTGCCCCGGCGTCTTGTAATGCACAACGATAAAGGCTGGAGCGGGTAGCGGGAATCGAACCCGCACGACTAGCTTGGAAGGCTAGGGCGCTACCATTACACCATACCCGCACACCCGGTTTAGGTAAGCGAGCACCGGGCCGAGGTCAAGCGGCCATCTGCCCGCTCATTCACCCACGGCGGGCAGCACCAGCGGCTGGCTTTGCATGCGCCGCGCCACGATATGGGCCAGCACCGCGACACTGCCCAGCAGCGATGTCATCAGCGCCAACCCGATCACCGGGTTGGGAAACAGCGCCGCCAGCGTGCCGAAGGTCATGCCCAGAAACATCTGGGTGAATCCCATGAACGCCGCCGCCGCCCCGGCCATTTCGGGAAAGGGCGCCATGGCGGCGGTGGTATTGCCCGGCATCACGAAGGCGTTGCTGAAGGAAAACAGCGCAATCGGCGCCATCACCCCCAAATAGCTTGGCTCAATGAACAGCAGCGACAGGATCGCCAGACTGCCAAGCGCCAACGGGAACATCCCGATATTGACCAGACGCCGCCCACCCAGGCGCGGCATCAAAAAGCGCACGCTGATCGAGCCGATCAGAAATCCGCTTGATTGCAGCAACATGCCCAGCCCGAATTGCGTGGGCGTCAGTCCGACCCGCTCCATCATCACAAAGGGCAAAACCGTCGCCTGCGTATAGATTGCGCCGACGATCCCGGCCTGCACCAAAATCGCCGCGATGAAATAGCGGCTCGACAACAATACCCGGTAGGATCGCAACAACGGCCGCAGCCCAAGCCGGCTACGGTCGGGGTTGCGCACCGTTTCGCGCATGCCAAATGCCACCAGCGCCGCGACCGCCACCCCGAACAGGAACATGCCGACAAAGACCGCGCGCCAGCCGAATACCGTCATCAGCAGCCCGCCGATCGTGGGGCCAAAGGCCGGGCCCGCCACCAAAATAAGCCCGATCATGTTAATGATGCGTGAGGCAGCATCGCCTTCGAACACATCGCGCACCAGCGCGCGCGAAATCGAAATCCCCGCCGATGCCCCCAGCCCCTGAATAAAGCGCGACAGAATCAAAAGCTCGACCGTCGTGGCAAAGACGGCGCCCAAAGTGCCGACCAGAAACAGGCTGACAAAGGCAAAGACCACGGGCCTGCGCCCGATCGCATCCGATATCGGCCCCGCGACCAGTTGTGCAAAGGCAAAGCCGCCAAAATAGGCGGTCATCGTCATCTTGACCGATGCGTCGGTGGTGTTCAGCGTGCGCGCCACTTCGGGCAAGGCGGGGGTAAACAGGGTCATCGCCATCGGCCCCATGGCCATAAGCAGCGCCCCGAACAATGCCACGCGCCGCGCGCTCATGATGGGTTGGGGGGCGGCACTCATTCGCGCTCACCTTGCGTTTGCTGCGCCAGCGCCGCCAGATTTTCGCGGGTCGTGCGGGCCAGACGGTGAAAACTTTCCCATTCCTCGGCGCTCAGGGCGCCGCGCCCGGCCTGGCGGATTTCCGATGTGATCCGGGCGATGGTCTGCAGCGTCGGATCGGCGGCATCGGTCAGGGTCACGATCTTGGCGCGGCGGTCATCGGGCGCCTCGGATCGGGCAACAAGGCCGCGCGCTTCGAGCCGGTCGATGATCTTGGTCAAGTTCATCTTGCCGATATCCAGCCTGCGGGCAATTTCATGCTGGCGCAGCGGGCCACGGCGCAACAGGCTGCCCAGCACCCGCGCCTCGGCCGGGGTAAGATCGAGCCCGGCACCCGCGATGCGGCGTTCGAACTCGGCCCGGTTCAGCTTGCTGATATCGAACAGGATGTAAAAGATATGATCGGGGTCGATGACGACAGGCATGTTGGGGCGGACTCACTTTGTAAGCTAAGGTTACTATATACCCAGCTTACCAAAAAAGCAAGCCCCCGCCCCTGCCCAAGAAAAATGGCGGATGCATCGCACCCGCCATTTCCGCTGTCTTGTGATCCGGCTTAGCGTTGCCAGATGTGATCCCCGTTGGCCACGGCAACCACCTTGCCCTGCGATCCCACAGGCTCGGCCTTGCCATCGGTAAGAAAGGCGATGCCTGCCTCATCTTCGGCCGGGATTTTGGCCAGCGTGCGTGCGCCATCGGGCGTGCGGGCATAGACCACACCCCAACGCGGCGAACCATCACGGCCGTAAAGCACGGTAAAGGTCTCGATCTCGGCCGGGCCTTCGTAGTTTTCATTGACCGGCGGGATCGCGCCGCGCGCGGCGTCGGCTTCGTCCTGGAACAGGAATTCCTGCGGGAATTGCGCGTGATCCATCGGCTCTTTGGACAAAACCAGCGAATGGTTATGCGTGGCATAGCCGCCATTGGCAAACAGCAGACCCTTGCTGCCGGATTCGCGCAGTTTTTCCACCATGCAGACCACGGCATGCGCCATGTAGTTGCCGATCGGGCCACCACCGAACGTCAGGCCGCCATGCACCGTCGCCGGTTTATCAAGCGGCCAATCCAGCACCCGGCGGGCCATTTTCGGCACGCAGGGGAAGCAGCTGTAAAGCTCGACATAATCCAGATCGGATGAATTGAGCTTGTTAAGCTCCAGCGCCTTATTGATCGACAGCGCCATCGAGGGCGATTGATCGTAACGGTCACGTTCCAGCGGCTCATCCGGTTCATGACCGGCAGCGCCAAGGCCGACATAGATCAGCTTGTCCTCGGGCACACCGCGGCGGCGCGCTTCGGCAAGGCTGGTCACGATATAGCCCGCACCCTGGTTTACCGAACTATTGGCAACCATCAGCTTGCTATAGGGATGCGAAATCGGGCGGTTATTGGGGGTGACGGTCTTGACTTCCTCGGGCGTGGCGCCCTTGCGAATCCATGCACCCTCGTTGTACTTGGCCACTTCTGCGAAAAGCGACCAGATCTGCGCGCTTTCATCCTGACCTTCGTCAAGCGTCTGGCCATAGGCCGCGCGCCCCGCGTTTTCATAAAGCGGATAGACATCGACAGGGCCCAGCAGACCATAACGCTTGCGATAGCTCGGGGCCGCATTGGCGGCCATTTCCGCAACCGAGCTACCCAGACCACCAAAGGTTTTACCCTCGGCTGCGGCCTTTTTGGCGAAATGCGCGGCGCTGCGCAGGGCCTCGCCCCCCACAACGGCGGCGATCTTGTGCTCGCCCGAGCCGATGCGGTTCGCGGCCTCGTTAAGCAACAGGATCGGGCTGTCGCCGCTGGCCATATCGGTGGTTTCCAGATGCTTGGGGTTTGCACCGAAAGCAGCCGCCAGTTTTTGCGGAATTTCCGTCAGATGCGGCCAAGAAATCTGATCCACCGTCGCGATGGCATCGAGATCCTTGAGCCAGCCACCCCCGGCATCCTGATCGGCAAGCCGCAGCGCCTGTTCCATCAGGCCAACGGAATCAAGCCCGTCATCGGGGTTTTCGGGGCGGTCATTGAACTGACCCACCCCAACGATAACCGGAATACGTTCTGCATCCATTGCCATGATCAGCGCCCTTTCCAGACGGGTTCACGCTTTTCGGCAAAGGCGCGCGGCCCTTCCTTGGCGTCTTCGGTGGACATCAGATAGGCGCCTTCGCGGCGCGCCCGTTCCCAATGTTCGTCATCAGCAGCGATGTGGCCGTTGTCGATGCCCATGGCGATGCGCTTGGTCACCTGCACCGCGATCGGGGCGTTGACGGTGATTTCCTCGGCCAAAGCCATGGCGGCATCCATAAGCTGATCGAACGGCACCACGCGGTTGACCAGACCCAGCTCATGCGCGCGCTGCGCCGTCAGCCGGTTACCGGTCAGCACCACTTCCATCCCGATCTTTGTGGGCAGTTGCTGCACGATGCGGAACGCACCGCCCGCACCGGCAAAAATCCCGCGCTTGACCTCGGGCAGGCCAAAGGCGGCGGTATCGGCCGCAACCACCAGATCGGCGGCCAGCGACAGCTCGGTCCCGCCACCAAGAGCGAAACCGTTGACCGCCGCGATCACCGGCTTGCTGATCGGGTGCGACACGAAACCGGCAAAGCCCCAGGCCGCCTGTTTGGGATCATCGGGCATCAGGCTTTCGCCGCGCGACACCGCAACCAGATCGGCGCCGGCACAGAAAGCCTTGTCGCCCGCGCCGGTCAGGATCACCACCCAGACATCGGGATCGGCTTCGGCTTCTTCGAGCGCGTTGCCGACACCCATATGGGTGTGAATGTTCACCGCGTTGCGTGCTTCGGGGCGGTTCAATGTGATGATCATCACATGGCCCCGACGCTCGACCAGAACGACGTCCGTCTTGGTCGCTTCTTTGGTATCCGACATGCTTTTCTCTCTCCCTCTTGGCTTATGCAGCCGTTTTTTCCCCGGCCAGCGGCTCAAGGATTTCTTGTTCAACCAGCGCCTCGATCTCGGAATCGGGTAGGCCCAGCCATTCCTTGACCACTTCACGGGTATGTTCACCCATCTGCGGTGCCGGTTTTCGCGGCGGTTCGGGCATCAATTCGGACAGCACCGGGCTGCGCTCGGCGCGGAAGGAATCGGCGATCAACGGATGGCTGTCGACGCGGGTAAAGTTGCGTTGTTTGTAATATTCAAACTCGGCCATTTCCGACACGCGCAGCATTTGCGCCGCAGGCACGCCCGCTTTTTGCAACGTGATCATCGCGTCATGCGCGGTCTGACCCGCAAGCCAATCCGTGACTGCGGCGTTGACCCGTTCGCTATTGGCGATCCGGCCCTCGGCATCAGCAAGCGCGGCATCCTTGGCCAGGTCATCGCGGCCCATCACGGCGCAAAGTGTGGCCCAATCGGTATTGTTGCGCACAGTGACCACGGCCCAATCGTCATCGCCCTTGGTGGGGAAAACGCCCCAGGGCGCGTCCGGTCTGCCGCGTTTCACCCCCATGCCGATCCGGGCGATATCGTCGGTGAAATGGCCCAGCATGATTTCGGCCTGCGCGGTGCTGGCAACACCGCCCACATTGGTATGCGCACGCCGCACCAGCAGCCCCAGCACACCCAACAGCCCGTAACGCGCGGCCGTGTGGTCGGGATAAACCGTGATCGCATCCGAGAAGGATTCGTCATCATCGGGATATTTCCACATATCGGTCAGCCCGGCATTGGCGCGCACCAGCGGGCCATAGCCCATGCGACGGCTCCACGGCCCGGTGGGGCCAAAGGCCGAGCTGTCGCCCATGATAATACCCGGATTCACCTTGCTGACGGTATCGTAATCAATCCCCAGCGACGCGAGCGTGCCGGGCTTGAAGTTCGACAAGATCACATCGGCTTCCTTGGCCAGATCAAGGAACAGAGCCTTGCCCTTGGGATCGCGCAAGTTGATGCCAAGGCTGCGCTTGTTGCGGTGACCCACAGCAAACCCGAGCGAGATCGCCTCGCCGCCGATCGTCTGACGCCCGCCATCGGGGAATGCCTTGGCCTCGACCTTGATGACATCGGCACCCTGATCGGCCAACAAGCGGCCCTGATCCGCGCCCACGATGATGATACCCAGATCGAGCACCTTCAGCCCCGCCAGCGGACGCTCGCCGCCAAAGCCAAGCTTGGCGCGCCCCACCAGCGAATCCCCGCTGCGGATCGCATCGAAATCACCCAGTTCGGGCGCGGGCCCCATCGGCCCCATGCGCGCGCCGTCGATTTCCATCACCCCATTGGCAAAGGTCGTGCGGCCCTTGCCACCGGGCAGGTCCAGTTCGACGATCGCCTTGCGCGCGACCATATGTTCGGTTTTCAGCGCCTCTTCCAGCGTCAGAACGGCGGCCAGCGGCACACCATATTCGGTGGCGTCACGCTCCAGCTCGTCGCGGGTGAAGTTCATGAAATGCTGCTCGATCATGGGGTTCAGCTCGGGATCGCCGAAACGCTCATAGATCTTGTTGTATTTCGGATCGGCGAAACGCTCGGGGCTGCCCATCCATTTGAACATGCCCTGCCACTGGCGCGGGGCCAGAACGCAGATCCGCACGAAACCGTTCTTGCAGCGCAGGATCGGATATTGGAACCCTTTGGGCGGGCGCCCGCGCGGCAATTCGCTGGCGAGTTTACCCTGCGCGGCGCTGCCGCCCATGCCGTAACCCGGATCAAGCGCATGGCTGGTGCCATCAAGCGTCGAGAAATTCAGATGGTCACCTTTGCCCGACGACAGCCGGTTCAGATAGGAAAACAATACCACCATCGCGGCCTGCGATGATGCGGCCTCGCTTCCGATCGCGCCGGGCGGCAATAGCGGTGCGCGGCCATCAAGCCCCGAACGTGCCAATTCGCCGGAAATCGCGTGCAGCACCGGGTCGGTGGCTTGCCAGTCGCTGAAATCATTGCCGATGCCGAAATCGCTGACCGAAAGAATGGTCATGCCCGGGTATTTGCTGTGGATCGAATTGGAATCGATCGCCAGCCCGGCATGGGGCGACATGTCGTTGATGAAAATATCGGCGCGGTCCAGCAGGGCATGAAACGCCGTGCGGCTGTTTTCATCCTCGGGGTCGAATTCAAAGCTGCGCTTGCCGTTATTGCGCGCAGCAAAGGCCAGCATGTCACCGTCGGCGCGATCGCGCGCACCGCCTTTGGGTTCGACCCGGATTACCTCGGCGCCCATTTCGGCAAGAGTGCGGCTAATCGTTGCCAGCGGCCCGGATACGAGATCCAGAACCACAACGTCAGCCAACGGTCTTTTGAGATCATTGTTCATGCGTAAGGACCTCCCAATCCTCTTTCTCACCTGCTCCATCAGGTAAACGTGGTCACGTTATCTGCGGAACACCTGATTGCAAGATATATCGAAACCATATAACCGCGGGACTAAAGCACAAGTGGCCTTCTGCGCGGCCAGATTGACAATCCCGCCAAGTTCTTTGCAAAACCCGCCAGCATGGCGCACCGGGAATGACAGACATGATTGCCCGTGATCTGCCACTTGGCAAGGAAACTCTGCGTCACCCCGCAAACGCGCAAAGCCCCGCCATATCCGCCCCGGCCCGTTTCGCCCCGAACAAGGCGATAAATCAGGCATCCGACGATAAAGTGACGGATGATGCCAGCACGATCCGCCCACCGCGACAGCGGCGGTGATGCCGTCGGGCAAGGCACCACCAGATAAAACGTTGAATCAAGGTAACATTTTCCCGCCAGATGCGCCAATGGCCCCGAAATCGGGCCCCGCAAATCGCACCGATAATTTGTTGCAATATGCCATAGGCGCTGTAACCTGCGTCGTGATCGTCTGAGTTTGCACGGCCCGATTAACCCGTAACCCCCGCATCACTGGGGATCTAAGCGCCCGAGTCCGCTTGCGTTCGCGTGTTCAGAAGTTTTTTACAAATGCCACGCCAGCATTCCCGGCATGATCGCGTCTTAATCAGGGAGGAACATGACGCAATGACCTATATTTCACAGCTTTGGGCCGGCACGGCCCTGCGCAATGTCAGGGCTGGCCTGACGGTCGGTTTGGCAGGGGCAGCCTTTGCCGCACCGGCAATCGCGCAGGATGTGTCCGTCCCGCATGGCTCGCCCAAAGAGGCCTATATCGAAGCGCTTGCCGATATGGAGCCGGTCGAGCTGATCATGCAATCCCAGGCCAGCCCGGGCGATATTTCAAGCCGCGGGTTTGAAAAATATGCCGCCGCTGTCACGGAATATTCGGGCGGCAAGATCGTGCCCGAAATTGTCTATGGCGCGGCAATCATCCGGGGCGCGATGCAGGCGGCCATTGCCGATGGCCGTCTGGGCTATGCTTCGGTGATCGCTCAATATGACCCGTCGAACTTCCCCGTGGGCTCGGCCCTGATCGACATGACCCATGTCGTGAACGGACAGGTTCTGGCAGGCACGCTGCATAGCTGGGGCGTGATGATGGATACCGGCAACCACACCCCCGAGGCCTGGGAAGAACAGCGCAACTATGGGGTCGAGCCCGGCTTTACCATCAATGGCGCCGTCGCCAGCGGCTTTTTCTGCCGCCAGCCCAGAACCGAACCCGCCGATTTCGCGGGGCTTCAGATCCGCGCGGGTGGCGTGGTGCATGGGACCGAAGTGCAGGGGCTTGGCGGCGCTGCCGTGGCCCTGCCCTTTAATGAAATCTACGAAGGGTTGCAGCGCGGCATCGTCGAATGTGCGCTGACCAATATCACCACCGCCGATACCGTGGGGATTTTGCCGCTGGCGCCGTTTCATATCGTGAATGACGCAGGCGGGTTCGGCCAGACCAACACCAACAACGCCTTTGATCAGGTGCTGTGGGAGGACATCCCCCTTGCGGCGCGGCAACTGCTCTATGATCTGCAGACGGTCTTTATCGAGGAAAGCATCATTGCCGGTTTCGATTCCCTTGCCGAATCGTTGCAGGAAATCACCGATTCCGGTGGCGAGGTGCTGCAACTGAGCGACGCCTCCGAGGAAATGCTGCAAGCGACCAATGCGGCCCTGCTCGAAGAAAGCCGCACCAGCAATGTGTTCAATGACCCCGAAGACGTCGTGAACCGTCTGATGGAAAATGTGGACAAATGGGAGGCGATCATTGCCGAATTGGGCTATGCCGAGCTTGATCCCGGCTGGAACAATTTCATCGAATTCTGGTCGCCCGACGCGGTGGATTTCGGCCCCTTCGTCGATCGGCTGTATCAAGAAACGATGCTGCCCTTCCGGCCCGAATAATGACAAGGCGCAAGGGGGCAGACCTGGCCCCCTTGCCGCCAACGCCCGCTTGACCCGCTGGCCCGCACAGGGCACATGGGTTTCATGCTGATCTACAAGATTTTTCGCGACAATGAATGGCACGATTTTCTGGCCACCGGCGAAACCCCCGGCGCGCCGGTGGATCTGGCCGATGGGTTCGTGCACTTTTCCACCGGCGCGCAGCTTGCCGAAACGGCACGCAAGCATTTTGCCGGGGCCGAGGGATTGATGCTTCTGGCCTGTGACAGCGCCGCGATGGGGCCTGCGCTGCGCTGGGAAATTTCGCGTGGCGGGGCGCATTTCCCGCATCTTTATCGCGTGTTGCTACAGGCCGATCTGCTCTGGGCGCAACCCCTGCCCTGGGTCGATGGCGCGCATCAATTCCCCGAAGGAACAGTGGCATGAGCCTTGTCGAACAGATCGGGCTGCGCGCCCTGTTGCGCATGAACCCCGAACGCGCCCATGCGCTGTCGATCCTTTTTCTACGCGCGGGTTTTGCGCCGCTGCCCGGCCCGATCCGCTCGGCCCGGCTGCAAACCCGGATCGCGGGGCTTGATCTGCCCAATCCGGTGGGGCTTGCGGCGGGGTTTGACAAGAATGCCACCGCCGCGCGCGAATTGATGCGCGCGGGGTTCGGGTTTATCGAACTCGGGGCCGCGACGCCGCTACCGCAGCCGGGCAATCCCCGCCCGCGCCTGTTCCGACTGACCGATGACCGCGCCGTGATCAACCGTTTCGGGTTCAACAACGACGGGATGGAGGCCATTGCCGCCCGCCTTGCGCCGCTTGCGCGCACGATCCCGGTGGGGCTGAATCTGGGCGCGAACAAGACCAGCACTGACCGCGCCGGCGACTTTGCCCGCGTGCTTGCCCATTGCGGCCCGCATGTGGATTTCGTGACGGTCAATGTTTCTTCGCCCAACACCGAAAAGCTGCGCGAATTGCAGGGGGCCGAGGCGCTTTCTGCCCTGCTGACCGGCGTGATGGAGGCGCGTGCGGGGCTGGCACGCAAGATCCCCGTCATGCTGAAAATCGCGCCGGATTTAAGCCTTGCGGAAATCCACGAAATCGCTGACGTCGCGCTTGCGGCGGGCATTGACGCGATCATCGCCACCAACACCACCCTGTCGCGCGACGGGCTGACATCGCCCCATGCGCATGAGGCGGGCGGGCTTTCGGGGGCGCCGCTGTTCGCGCGTTCAACGCGGGTTCTGGCCGAACTTTACCACGCCACCGGCGGCAAGCTGCCGCTGATCGGTGTGGGCGGCATCAGCAATGCCGAAGATGCCTATGCGAAAATCCGCGCCGGGGCCAGCGCCGTGCAGCTTTATTCGGCCATGGTCTATGCCGGGCTGTCGCTGGTGCCCCGGATCGCGCGCGACCTCGATAAGCTGCTGGAACGCGACGGCATCGCCAATGTCGCCGATGTCGTGGGGGCGGATAACGCCAACTGGCGTTAGGCTTCACGTCAGCGTCACTTTGGCTTGCAAAACCGGCGCACAGTAAACATTTGCTAGCCAATACACCCAAGTGAGGCTTGCAATGACTGAGCGGCACATGACCATCAGTGAAATGTGTGAGTTATTCGACGTTACCCCGCGCACCCTGCGGTATTATGAGGCCAAAGAGCTGCTTTTCCCGCTGCGTGTGGGGCAAAAGCGGCTGTTCACGCGCCGTGATCGCGCAAGATTGACGCTTATCTTGCGGGCCAAGCGCTATGGCTTTGCGCTGGAAGATATCCGTCAATGGCTCGATCTTTACGACCCCGCCGATCAGGGGCAACGCCAGTTGCGCGCCGGCCGCGACATGGCGCGCGAGCGGCTGGCCGAACTGGTCAAGGAACATGAAGCGCTGACCGAAACCATCGCCGAACTGAAAGCAGAGCTTGAGTTGGCCGACAAGAAACTGGCCGCGACCGATCAGATCCTGCGGGTGGGTTGCCGCTTGTGATCATCGGCGGCCTGGCCCAGAATGGCGCCACACATTCGGCCAAAGGAGCGCCCATGCCAAAGCGGTTTCGCCTGACCCGGCGCTTTCCCGTCGCCATGACCGAGGATGGCTATCGCCGGCTCAAACGTTTCGCAGACGAGGCCGATCTGGACGAAGGCGAGGCGCTTTCATTTCTGTTTGAACATTTCAACAGCGTCACCGATCACGATAATCTCAGCCACCGCCTGCGTCTGTTCAAGGCCGAATTGCCCGCGCGCAAACGCTAGTCAAAGCGATAGCCGAACCGCGCGATATCGGGCGCGGCAATATCGCCGATCAGCGCGGCCGTATCGTCGGTGTAATAGCCGCGATAATCGCGCGCGCGGGCGGACTTGTTCACAGGTTCGATATGTCCAAGTGAAAACCCCAGATGCCGCTCAAACGGGACGATTTCATCGGCCAGATGTTCGATCCGTATGAATTGGGTGGCGCATTCCTGCCCCGTTCCATCGCGCATATACTGCCCGTAGGGCGCGGCGCGCAGGCTGGCCACGGTTTGCGGATGAGCCACGAAGGCGCCGAAATCCAGCCGCGTCGCAAGGGTGACTGCGGGGTGGCCAAATCGCTGCGCGCGCAGCCAGTGATAATAGCTCACCATCCGGTCCCACGGGTTGCGCACCAGCGTGAACGTATAGAAATCGCGCATTTCCGCCGCGCTCACCACCCCGCCTATATCGGCCAGCGTCGCATGTTTCCAAAGCCTGCCTGCCGCCTGCAATTGTTTGACCCGCCCACGCCTGCGCCGCGCCTTGGGCGTGTCGCCGATCAGGATATCATCGGCCATGGCGCGCGATTCCAGCGCAAGGCTTAACGCCGTGCCCCCGGTTTTGGGGATGTGAACGAATATATAGCGGCGCCCGCGCGAAATGATCATGAGGATGTTTATCGCGGCCTGCGCGTTCACGCCAGCGCCTGGGTGATTGTCGGGCCGCTTGCGCTCGGCTATCGTGGCGCCAAGACCTCTGGAATGGGGCCAACCGAGCGAGAGATACAGGCCCCCATGACGGTGCTGAAACAATACCAGCGGCTTGAAGTGCAGGGGCTGTGGCGCGCTGCGCCCGATGCACAGCGGCGCGATATCATTGTCTCGATCGGGGATGCGACGCTGGTGTTCAGCGATTACAACGGCGTGGCGCTTGCGCATTGGTCGCTGCCCGCGATCGAACGCATCAGCCCGCCTGGCACGCTGCCCGCGCTTTATCGCCCGGCCCCCGATGCCTTTGAAACGCTGGAACTGAATGACGAAACCATGATCGACGCGCTTGGCAAGGTGCATAGCGCGATCGCGCGCGCCCGCCCGCGTTCGGGGCGGCTGCGCAATGTCTTGCTCGGCAGTGGTCTGGCGGCGGTGATCGCACTGGGGCTGATTTGGGGGCCCGATGCGCTGGTGCGCCATACGGTCAGCGTGGTGCCCTTGGCCAAACACGCGGAAATTGGCCAGTCGGTGCTGGCAGTCATCCGCCAGAACGCGGGCCCCCGCTGCGAAATCCCGCAGGCAAGCCGGGCTTTGGCACGGCTGCGTGCGCGGCTGTTGCCGGGGGCGGGGCGGGGCGAAATCGTGGTGTTGTCGGGCGGGATTGCCCGATCCGAACATCTGCCCGGCGGGATCATCATGTTAAACCGCGCGCTGATCGAAGAGCCCGAAGATCCTGCCGTCACCGCCGGATATATTCTGGCCGAGAATCTGCGCGCCCGCAGCCTTGACCCGCTGGAACGGTTGCTGCGCAGCGCCGGGCCGGTGGCAAGTTTCCGGCTGCTGACCACCGGCGCCCTGCCCGAGGGGGCGATCACCGCCTATGCCGCCGAATTGATGCAGGTCCCGCCACCTGCCCCAGATGCCGAAGGGCTTGCGGCCCGTTTTGCCGATGCGGCCCTTGATCCCGCGCCCTTCGCCGCGGCCATCGGCGCAGATATCGCACCCATTCCCGTCGCCCACCGCCCGCTGATCAGCGACGGCGAATGGGTCGCGCTTCAGGGTATTTGCGGGGACTAAGGCGCGGCGCGCAGGCGCATCCGCCCTTGCCCTTCGCCCGTCAAAGGCGCTAACCACAGCGAGGCGTCAGGGGTCGTGGGAAAGGGCAGTCTTGTGGATGAAATGAAGAACGAAAACCTGCGTCAGGCAGCGCTGGATTACCACGAATTTCCCAAGCCCGGCAAACTGGAAATCCGCGCGACCAAGCCCCTGGCCAATGGCCGCGATCTGGCCCGCGCCTATTCGCCCGGTGTGGCCGAAGCCAGCCTTGAAATCCATGCCGATCCGGCCACGGCCAGCCGCTATACCGCGCGCGGCAATCTGGTGGCGGTGGTCACCAATGGCACCGCCGTTCTGGGGCTTGGCAATATCGGCGCGGCTGCGGCCAAACCGGTGATGGAGGGCAAGGCCGTTCTGTTCAAGAAATTCGCCAATATCGACTGTTTCGATATCGAGCTGAACGAAGCCGATCCCTATAAGCTGGCCGATATCATCTGCGCGCTGGAACCCACCTTTGGCGCCATCAACCTTGAGGATATCAAGGCCCCCGATTGTTTCATCGTCGAACAGATCTGCCGCGAACGCATGGCGATTCCGGTGTTTCACGATGATCAGCACGGCACCGCCATCGTGGTGGGCGCTGCGGCCACCAATGCCTTGCGCGTGGCGGGCAAGGCATTTGCCGATATCAAGGTGGTCAGCACGGGCGGCGGCGCGGCGGGGATTGCCTGTCTGAACATGCTGCTGAAACTGGGGGTGCGGCGCGAAAATGTGTGGCTGTGCGATCTTGACGGGCTGGTCTATGCGGGCCGCGCCGATACCACGGCGCAAAAGGCCGAATTTGCCCAGCCGGGCGGCCCGCGCAATCTGGCCGATGTGATCGATGGCGCGGATCTTTTTCTGGGTCTGTCCGGTCCCGGCGTGTTAACCCCCGATATGGTGGCGCGCATGGCGCCGCGCCCGATCGTCTTTGCGCTGGCCAATCCGACGCCCGAAATCATGCCGGATGATGTGCGCGCCGTGGTGCCCGATGCGATCATCGCGACCGGCCGTAGCGATTTTCCCAATCAGGTCAACAATGTGCTGTGTTTTCCCTTTATCTTTCGCGGGGCGCTGGATGTGGGCGCGCGCGATATCAACGATGCGATGCAGCTTGCCTGTATCGACGCGCTGGCAGCCCTTGCCCGCAGTTCCACCAGCGCCGAGGCCGCCCAGGCCTATCAGGGCGAAAAGCTGTCCTTTGGCCCCGATTACCTGATCCCCAAGCCCTTTGATCCGCGCCTGATGGGGGTGATCGCCAGTGCCGTAGCCCGCGCAGCGATCGCCAGCGGCGTCGCCACAAGACCGCTAAGCGATATGCGCGCCTACAAGGAACAGCTTGATAGTTCGGTGTTCAAATCCGCGCTGATCATGCGCCCGGTCTTTGCCGCCGCAGCCCAGGCCAAGCGGCGCATCATCTTTGCCGAAGGCGAAGATCCCCGCGTGCTGCATGCCGCCTATGCGATGATCGAGGAAACCACCGACCGGCCCATTCTGATCGGCCGGCCCGATGTGATCATGACCCGCGCGGGGCGCGCCGGCCTGCCGTTGCGCGAGGATGATATCGATATCGTCAATCCCGAACAGGATGCGCGTTTTCGCGAGTATTGGCAAAGCTATCACGCAATCATGGCCCGCAAGGGCGTGACCCCCGATATCGCGCGCACCACGATGCGCACCAATACCACCGCCATTGCCGCCGTCATGGTCGCCCGCGACGAGGCCGACAGCATGATCTGCGGCACGCAGGGCGAATACCTGTCGCATCTGACGCTGATCCGGCAGATACTCGGGCGCGACGGGCTGCATCCGGTCGGCGCGCTCAGCCTGATCATCTTGCAAGACGGGCCGCTTTTTATCGCCGATACCCATGTGCATGCCGAACCCACCCCCGCGCAGATCGCCGAAACCGTCATCGCTGCCGCGCGCCACGTGAAACGCTTTGGCCTTGTGCCGCAGATTGCGCTGTGCAGTTCGTCGCAATTCGGCAATCTCGATTGCGATACGGGCCAGCGGATGCGCGCCGCGCTTGAGATCCTCGATGCCATGCCGCTCGATTTCGCATATGAGGGCGAAATGCATATCGACAGCGCGCTTTCGCCCGAACATCGCGACCGGATTTTTCCGCATGGGCGGCTGAACGGCCCGGCGAATGTGCTGGTCTTTGCCAATACCGATGCGGCCTCGGGCGTGCGCAACATCCTGAAAATGAAGGCCGGCGGGCTGGAAGTGGGGCCGTTGCTGATGGGGATGGGTAATCGCGCCCATATCGTCACATCATCGATCACCGCGCGCGGGCTTTTGAACATGTCGGCCATCGCCGGCACGCCGGTTGCCCATTACGGCTGACAACTGCCGCTTGCCACGATCCGCCTATCCCCCCAAGATGCACCAAACATCAGGAGCCCCGCATGACGAGTTTTGACGAAATCTATTCCGGGTGGCAGCAAGATCCCGAAGCTTTCTGGATCAATGCCGCGCAGGCCATCGATTGGGATCGCGCCCCCAGCAAGGCCCTGTTTGGCGAAAATGCCCCCCATTACGAATGGTTTTCCGATGGGCTGGTCAATACCTGCCACAATGCGGTGGATCGGCATGTGGATGCGGGCCATGGCGCCCGCACCGCGATCATTTATGACAGCCCCGTCACCGGCACCAAGCGCCAGATCAGCTACGGCGAATTGCGCGATAACGTGGCACGTCTTGCTGGTGCTTTGCGCGCGCAAGGCGTGGCCAAGGGTGACCGCGTGATCATCTATATGCCGATGGTGCCCGAAGCGGTCGAGGCGATGCTTGCCTGCGCGCGGCTCGGGGCGATCCATTCGGTCGTGTTCGGCGGATTTGCCGCGAACGAGCTGGCCGTGCGGATCGATGACGCCCAGCCCAAGGCGATCATCGCGGCGTCCTGCGGGGTCGAGCCCAGCCGGATCATCCATTACAAACCCCTGTTGGACGAGGCCGTCACCATGGCCAGCCACAAACCCGATTTCTGTGTGATCCTGCAGCGCCCACAGGAAATTGCCACGCTGATCGAGGGGCGCGATCTCGACTGGCACGCATTCCAGCAAGATGCCGCCCCCGCCGAATGTGTGCCCGTCGAAGGCAATCATCCCGCCTATATCCTTTATACATCGGGCACCACCGGCCAGCCGAAGGGCGTGATCCGACATACCGGTGGCCATCTGGTCGCGCTGAACTGGACCATGCGCAATATCTATGACGTGGCGCCCGGTGATGTGTTCTGGGCGGCATCCGATGTGGGCTGGGTCGTGGGCCATTCCTATATCTGTTACGGGCCGCTGATCCATGGCAACACCACCGTGATCTACGAAGGCAAACCCGTGGGCACCCCCGATGCCGGGGCTTTTTGGCGGATGATCGAGGAATATCGTATCAAGGTGCTGTTTACCGCCCCAACCGCTTTTCGTGCGATCAAACGCGATGATCCCAAAGGCACGCTGATCGGCGATTACGACCTTGGCAGCCTCAGCGCGCTGTTTCTGGCCGGCGAACGCGCCGATCCTGATACGGTCGAATGGGCGCAGCAAAAGCTGGGTGTGCCGGTGATCGACCATTGGTGGCAGACCGAAACCGGCTGGGCCATCGCGGCCAATCCGCTGGGGATCGAGCCCCTGCCGGTCAAGATCGGCAGCCCGACCCGCGCGATGCCCGGCTATGCGATTGAAATCCTTGACGACGAAGGCCATTGCGTCGGCGCCAATGAACTCGGCGCGATTGCCATTCGCCTGCCGATGCCGCCGGGCACACTTGCGGGCCTGTGGAACGCCAGAGACCGGTTTGAGAAAAGCTATCTGGCGCATTTCCCCGGCTATTATGAGACTGGCGATGCCGGGATGATCGACGAAGACGGCTATCTCTATATCATGGCGCGCACCGATGATGTGATCAACGTTGCCGGCCACCGGCTTTCGACCGGCGCGATCGAAGAGGTGCTGGCAAGCCATCCCGATGTGGCCGAATGCGCCGTGATCGGGGTGGCCGATGCGCTCAAGGGGCAGGTGCCGTTGGGGTTTTTGTGCCTCAATGCAGGAACCGATCGCCTCGAGGCCGATATCGTTGCCGAAGTGGTGGCCATGGTGCGCAGCCGCATCGGGCCGGTCGCCGATTTCAAATCCGCTGTGGTGGTTGACCGGCTGCCCAAGACCCGTTCGGGCAAAATCCTGCGCGCCACCATGGTCAAGATCGCGAATAGCGAACCCTTCAAATCGCCCGCGACCATTGATGATCCCGCGATCCTCGATGAAATCCGCCTGGCCTTGCAGTCGCTGGGCTATGCCAAAAGTTAAAATTTTAGTAACTCGGGTTAACCAAATGGTTGGTTTGCGCGAATTTTTGTGAAATGGACTGGCGAGCGTAATCATTCATAAACAACCATGTGTTGATAAAGCAGCACATGGAGAATGATTATGCGCATTGGTCGGGTGTTGTGATGAGTGATAAAGTAATTAGTAAGCCCGCCATGCAGGCGGCAGCGACTTTGGATATATCCGGGTCGGTGCCGCCGTCCTTGATCTTGCTGATCGATGCCGATGCCGATCAGGCGCAGGCCCATGCAACGGCGCTGCGGGCGGCGGGCCACTCGGTCGTGGTTTTCAACACGGCCGCGCAAGCGCGCGCCCATATGGCCCGTCACGCGCCCCGGATCGTCGTGCTGAATCTGCGCGCCGATGATGCGGCGCCGCGCGCGCTTTTTGCCGATATCCGCGCCGGTTGGCCCGATGCCCGGATCATCGTCACCGCCGCGCGCGATGCGCAACCGCAGGCGATCGATGCCATGCGCGCCGGTGCCGGTGATTTCCTGATCGAACCCTTTGCCCCTGCGCTGCTGGTGCGGGTGCTGCACAGGGCGCTGGTCGGGCAAAAGGCCGACATCACATCCGGCCCGATTGGCAAGCTGATCAACCCCAGCATCATCGTCGGGGCCGCCTATGAACCGGCGCGTGTCATCGCCAATTCAACGGGCAGCGTGTTTTTGACCGGGGAATGCGCCACCGGCAAGGAAACCTGTGCCGAGCTGATCCATACCCTGTCGCCCCACGCCGATGGCCCATTCGTCACGCTGGATCTGTCCACGCTGACGCCCGAATTCATCCGAAACGAACTGGATTCGCGGCCCGGCAGCCCGCCGCCCTTGCTGTGCCGCGCCGATGGCGGCACGCTGTTTCTCAAGGAAATCGCGGCGCTTGATCCGGCGTTGCAGGGAATGCTGCTGCGCGCCCTGCATAGCGCGGCCAACGCAGGCGGCATCCGCGTGATCACCGCCATGTCACGCGATCCGCAAAGCGCGATCCGCGCCGGTCAATTGCGGGCTGATCTCTTTTATCATCTTAATGTCTTGCCCCTTCATCTGCCGCCGTTACGGGCGCGCAAATCCGATCTGGGCGATATGGCCGATTCGATGCTGGTGCGTCTGGCGCTGCGCGAAGGCAAGACGATCCCACATCTCGCCCCGGATTTGCGCGACACGCTGCGCCAACATGACTGGCCCGGCAACCTCCGGCAATTGTTGAATGTTTTGTGGCATATGGTCGTGGTTTCCGACGCGCCGGTGCTGGATCGCGGCGCCCTGCAACCCGATTTCAGCGCGCCCCCCGCCGTCGATGCCACCATTTCCTATGACGACGCCATCCGCAGGCTGCGCGGGCATGATCTGGGCCGGATCGAGCGTCACCTGATCGAACAGACGATTGCGGCGGAAAATGGCTCGGTCCCGCTGGCGGCGCGTCAGCTTGGCGTGGCCCCTTCGACGCTTTATCGCAAGATCAGCGCCTGGGGCGCGGTCAAATCCGCCTAGACGAATTGTTCGCGGATCAACCGTTCCTCAAGCCCATGACCGGGATCGAACAAAATCCGGTGCGAGACCGTCGGTTTCGACACGATTTCTACCGCGATCACATCGCGCACCGAACGGCCATCGGCATCGGCCATCACCGGGCGCTTGTCGGGTTCCAGCACGTCAAAGCGCACCGTGGCGGTGTTGGGCAACAACGCCCCGCGCCAGCGCCGGGGCCGAAACGCCGCCACCGCCGTCAACGCCAGCACATCCGCCCCGATCGGCAGGATCGGCCCATGTGCGGAATAATTATATGCCGTCGATCCCGCCGGCGTGGATAGCAGCGCCCCATCGCAAACCAGCGCATCCATACGCACCGTGCCATCCACCGAAATCTGCAATTTGGCCGCCTGGGGGCCCGCGCGCAGGATCGAGACCTCATTGATCGCAAGCCCGGTATGCACGCTTCCATCCGATGAAAATGCCTTCATTTCCAATGGATTGATCACTTCCTCCTCAGCCACGGCCAACCGCTGATCCAGATCGTCTTCGCTATATTCATTCATCAAAAAGCCGATCGTGCCGCAATTCATCCCATAAACCGGAATATCCAGATCCATCGTCGCATGCAGCGTTTCCAGCATGAACCCATCCCCGCCCAAGGCCACGATCACGTCAGCCTCGGTCATATCGGCATTGCCATACCGCGCCGAAAGATTGGCAAGCGCCGTGGTCGCAACCTCGGTCCCGTTGGCGGCAAAAGCTATTCTTCGTCTTGGCATGTCGCACCTCCCCCTTCCCCAAGCAGTTTGGGCACAATGGGATTAACAAATCCCGCCTCAAAGTTCACGCGGCATTTACCCTGCCCGGTTTTCAACAAGATTATGCATGAAACGAGGCTTCCCCCCATTCGCCGCTTTGGCTAAACATCGCCCAACGCTGCCCTAACCGGAGACCTCCGAATGACCGCCAATTCCCGCGATTCCGGCTTTTTCACCGAGCCCCTGTCCGCCCGCGACCCCGAGATTTTTACCGCCGTCACCCAGGAACTGGGCCGTCAGCGCGACGAAATCGAACTGATCGCCTCGGAAAACATCGTCTCGCGCGCCGTGCTTGAGGCTCAGGGTTCGGTGCTGACCAATAAATATGCCGAAGGCTATCCGGGCAAGCGCTATTACGGCGGCTGCCAATTCGTCGATATTGCCGAAAATCTGGCGATTGAACGCGCCAAGGCGCTGTTTGGCTGTGAATTTGCCAATGTGCAGCCCAATTCCGGCAGCCAGATGAATCAGGCTGTCTTTCTGGCGCTACTGCAGCCGGGCGATACTTTCATGGGGCTGGATTTGAATGCCGGCGGCCACCTGACCCATGGTTCGCCCGTCAATATGTCGGGCAAATGGTTCAATGTCGTGTCCTACGGCGTGCGCACGCAAGATCAGCATCTGGATATGGACGATGTGCGCGCCAAGGCCCTGGAACATCGCCCCAAATTGATCGTGGCCGGTGGCACCGCCTATAGCCGCGTCTGGGATTGGGCGGCGTTTCGCGCCATCGCCGACGAAGTGGGCGCTTATCTGATGGTCGATATGGCGCATATTGCCGGGCTTGTTGCCGGTGGCCAGCATCCCTCGCCGCTACCGCATGCCGATGTGGTCACCACGACCACGCATAAATCGCTGCGCGGCCCGCGTGGCGGCATGATCCTGACCAATAACGCTGAAATCGCCAAAAAGGTGAATTCCGCGGTATTCCCCGGGTTGCAAGGCGGCCCGCTGATGCATGTTATCGCCGCCAAAGCCGTTGCCTTTGGCGAAGCGTTGCGCCCCGAATTCAAGGATTACGCCGCCCAGGTGGTCAAAAACGCCCAGGCGCTGGCCGATCAACTGATGAAAGGCGGCATCGATATCGTATCGGGCGGCACGGATAATCACCTTTGCCTTGCCGATCTGCGGCCCAAAGGGGTGACCGGCAAAGCCGCCGAAGCCGCGCTTGGCCGCGCGCATATCACCTGCAACAAGAACGGCATTCCCTTTGACCCCGAAAAACCCTTCGTGACCAGCGGCGTGCGCCTTGGCACCCCCGCAGGCACCACCCGCGGTTTCACCGAGGCCGAATTCCGCCAGATTGCCGATTGGATTGTCGAGGTGATCGATGGCCTTGCCGCCAATGGCGACGAGGGCAATGCCGCGATCGAAGCCAGCGTCAAGGCGCGCGTCGCCCAATTGTGCGCCGATTTCCCGATCTATCCGGGCATGTAGGCAAAGCCGGATAAGTGCAAATTTGCGGCGCCATGGGGCTTCTCATGGCGCCGTTTTGTTGCAATTGTGCTGGCACAGGTTAGCAAAGGATGGGTCATGTTGCACAGGATTGTCACGGGCAGCCCCAGCGCCCTGCCGCCGCTGTTGATCGTGCACGGGCTGTTTGGCTCGGCCCGCAACTGGGGCGCGATCGCGCGGCGCATGTCCGAAGATCGCCAGGTGATCACCGTCGATATGCGCAACCACGGCGCGAGCCCGCATCTGCCCAGCCACAGCTATGCCGACCTGGCCGATGATCTGGCCGAAACCATTCGCGATCTGGGCATCATCCCCGATATTGTCGGCCATTCCATGGGCGGCAAAGCGGCAATGTTGCTGGCCCTGCGCGAACCCGCCCTGCTGCGCCGGCTGGTGGTGGCCGATATCGCGCCCGTGGCCTATTCCCATAGCCAATCCCACCTGATCGACGCGATGCGCAACCTTGATCTGACCGGGATCGCGCGGCGCTCGCAGGCGGATGCACGTCTGGCTGCTGATATCGAATCGTCCCAGGTGCGGGCGTTTTTGCTGCAATCGCTTGATCTAGACGCTGGCAAATGGCTGCTTAACCTTGATGTGCTTGACGCCGCCATGGCCGATATCACCGGCTGGCCCGAGGTATCGGGCCAGTTCGACGGGCCGGTGCTGTTTTTGTCGGGTGGCGAAAGCGATTATGTCAAATCCGGGCATCGCCCCGCCATCAAGGCCCTGTTCCCGCAGGCAAAATTCGCGCGCCTTCCCGGCACCGGCCATTGGCTGCATGCCGAAAAGCCGCAGGAATTCGTGGCAACATTGCGCGTCTTTCTGGGCTAGAGGCAGAGATACAGATGTTCATGCACGTAATTGGGCAGCGCCCGCGACGAGGCATATTCAGCCCGTTTGTTGCCGATGCCACAAATCCGTGACGCTTCGGCCAAGGTCGATTCGCGCGGTTCCGGGGTGAACATATCCGTCTGGATTTTCACGCTGGCACCATTGTAATCCGACACCAGCGGCTTGGTTTGCAGATCGGTGCACCCCGCGAGCAGGCCGAAAATCATCATTACGCTTAAGAATTTTTTCATCACTTGTCCGATACAGATCAACAGGCAGTGCACCTGTTGTGCATCCAAAAGGATTAACAAAGTGATAACGGTCTTGGTTTTTTGGGGAATTATCGCGCGGACGGCCCGCCCCCGGCCTCTGCGGGCCGGGGCGCGATCATTCCATTTTCAGCGCGCTGATAAAGGCGTCCTGGGGGATTTCCACCTTGCCGAACTGGCGCATTTTCTTTTTGCCGGCCTTTTGCTTGTCCAGCAGCTTGCGCTTGCGCGAGGCATCGCCGCCATAGCATTTGGCCGTCACATCCTTGCGCAGTGCGGCGATGGTTTCGCGCGCGATCACCCGCCCGCCAATCGCCGCCTGAACCGGGATCTTGAACATGTGCCGCGGGATCAGATCCTTGAGCTTTTCACACATCACCCGCCCGCGCGATTCGGCACGGTCGCGGTGCACCATGATCGACAGCGCATCGACCGGTTCGTCATTCACCAGAATCTGCATCTTGACCAGATGGTCTTCGCGGTAACCTTCAAGCTGGTAGTCAAAGCTTGCGTAACCTTTGGTCACCGATTTCAGCCGGTCATAGAAATCGAACACGACCTCGGCCAGCGGCAGGTCGTACACCACCATCGCCCGCGTGCCCGCATAGGTCAGATCCAGTTGAATCCCGCGCCGGTCCTGACACAGTTTCAGCACATCGCCCAGATAATCATCGGGCACCAGAATCGTCGCCTTGATCCGGGGTTCTTCGATGTGATCGACATAGGTCAGATCAGGCATATCGGCGGGGTTGTGCAATTCGCGCATCGTGCCATCGCGCATATGCACGTGATAAACCACCGAAGGCGCAGTGGTGATCAGGTCGATGTCATATTCGCGCTCCAGCCGGTCGCGAATCACCTCAAGATGCAAAAGCCCCAGAAAACCGCAGCGGAAACCAAAGCCCAGCGCCGCGGATGTTTCCATCTCGAAGCTGAAAGAGGCGTCATTCAGGGCCAGCTTTTCGATCGCTTCGCGCAATGCCTCGAATTCGGCGGCATCGACGGGGAACAGACCACAAAACACCACCGGCTGCGCGGGTTTGAACCCCGGCAGCGGCGTCGCGCAGGGTTTTTTCTCATGCGTGATCGTGTCACCCACCCGCGTGTCGCGCACCTGTTTGATCGACCCGGTGAAAATCCCGATCTCGCCCGGCCCGAGTTCCGCGATATCGGTCATCTGCGGCTTCAACACCGCCAGTTTATCAACATTATAGGTGGCGCCGGTCTGCATCATCTTGATCCGCTCACCCTTGCGGATCGCGCCATCCATGACGCGAATCATGACCACGACGCCCAGATAGGCGTCATACCAGCTATCGACCAGCATCGCCTTGAGCGGCGCATCGCGCGTGCCCGTGGGCGCGGGCAGGCGGGTGACGATCGCCTCAAGCACGTCGGGAATGCCAAGGCCGGTTTTCGCCGAGATCAGCACCGCTTCGGATGCATCGATGCCGATCACATCTTCGATCTGTTCTTGCACCTGTGCGGGTTCGGCCGCCGGCAGATCAACCTTGTTCAACACCGGCACGATTTCATGGCCCGCATCAATCGCCTGATAGACATTGGCAAGCGTCTGCGCCTCGACCCCCTGGGTTGCATCGACGACCAGCAGCGATCCTTCGACCGCGCGCATCGAACGCGACACTTCATAGGCGAAATCGACGTGGCCGGGCGTGTCGATCAGGTTCAGAATATAGGTCTGGCCATCACGCGCCGGATATTCGATTCGCACCGAGTTGGCCTTGATCGTGATACCGCGCTCGCGCTCGATATCCATACTGTCCAGCATTTGCGCCTTCATATCCCGTTCGGCCACCGTGCCGGTCAGCTGGATCAGCCGATCGGCAAGCGTGGATTTCCCGTGGTCAATATGGGCGACGATCGAAAAATTGCGGATGTTTCTGAGCTCGGTCATAGGGCGGATATGATGGGGATTCGCGCATTGGTCAAGGTGGCTTGCAACACGGCCCCATACCGGGCCGCGCGGCTTTTTGCCCGACGCGCCATATAGGGGGGCCCGGCCGCCCGGCCCCATATGTTGCGAATTGAATTTTTCGCGCAAATCGGCTAGTGATTCAGGATCGAGCAACCATGACAGGGCAAACTGCGCAACAAGCAGGCCCCTTGTGGAATGAGGCAGAAAATGAAGAAAACCCTGATAATCGCCGCGCTGATGGCCGCGATGGCGCCCGCAGCCTATGCCGGCCCGATTGAAAACGCCTGTATGCGATCGGATCGCGCCGGGGCTAACCGCGCCTTGTGCGGCTGTATCCAACAGGTTGCGGATATGACCCTGTCACGCGGAGATCAGCGCACCGCCGCGCGGTTTTTCAAGGATCCGCAGCGTGCGCAGGATATGCGCCAATCGGGTTCCGAGCGGCATTCGGCCTTTTGGCGCAAATATACCGCCTTTGGCAGCACCGCCGAACAATTCTGCAGCTAATCCGCGCTGGGCAGCCTGCCCGGCCGGGCACCCGATATCGAAACGAAAATAGCCCCACCGGAAACCGGCGGGGCCATGATCGGCAATATATCGAAAAACTTAGGCGGTGGCCTGAGCCTTGACGATTTCTTTCTTGATTTTCAGGGCATTCGACGAAAGCTCTTCGTCGCGCGCCTTGGCAAGATAGGCATCCAGCCCGCCACGGTGATCGACCGAGCGCAGCGCCGCAGCCGAGATGCGCAGCTTTACCGGACGGCCCAGCGTTTCCGACATCAGCGACACATCATTCAAGTTCGGCAGAAACCGACGCTTGGTCTTGTTGTTGGCGTGGCTGACATTATTGCCAGACATGGGGCCTTTTCCAGTCAGTTCGCAACGGCGCGACATGTTTCGCTCCTTCGTTTCGCCTTGGTCTTTGCAGACAAATTCAACATATAGGGCGCACCACGGGGGCACCCTGAATTCCATCTGGCGCTGATAAGTCGTATTTACGGGATCGTCAAGCGATTCAACTCATGATCGGGCGCGGATCAGCGCCAGGGCCTGTTCCACCGCGGCGGATGGCGCCATATCGCCCTGGGCCACCGCCACACCCAGCCCGTCAACCGAATCGCGCAGGGGCCCCGGGCGGGTAATCTGCGCCAAAAGCGCGTGGCGCAATTCATCCTCGAACCAGTGGCGGGCCTGATTTGCCCGACGCGCCGCCCAATGGCCATGATCGCGCCGCCAGCCGGCCAGGGTCGAGATTTCCTGCCAGACGGTTTCCAGACCCGATTCCTCCAGCGCCGATACTGTCAGCGCCTTGGGAAATTCTGGCGGATCATAGGGCCGCTTGCGCAAAAGCCGCAGCGCCCCGGCGTAATCGGCGCAGGTGCGTATGGCCGTGGCTTTCAGATCGCCATCGGCCTTGTTCACCAAAATGATATCGGCAATTTCCATGATCCCGCGCTTGACGCCCTGCAATTCGTCCCCGCCCGCAGGCGCCAGCAGCAGCACGAACAGATCCGACATATCGGCCACCATGGTTTCCGATTGCCCGACGCCGACCGTTTCGATCAACACCACGTCGAAACCCGCCGCCTCGCATAATGCCACCGCTTCGCGCGTGCGCCGGGCGACGCCGCCTAGCTCGGATTGCGAGGGCGAAGGCCGGATATAGGCCCGCGGATCGCGGCTTAGCCGCTCCATCCGGGTTTTATCGCCCAGAATCGATCCCCCCGTGCGCGCCGAACTGGGATCGATCGCCAGAACCGCGATTCGCAGCCCCAGACCCGTCAGAAACATGCCAAATGATTCGATAAAGGTGGATTTCCCCACCCCCGGCGTGCCCGACAACCCGATGCGCAGGGCCTCGCGCCCGCTTTTGCCCACGCGCGCCAGCAAATCCGCCGCCATGGCGCGATGATCCGCGCGCCGGCTTTCGATCAATGTGATGGCGCGCGCCAATGCGCGCCGTTCGCCCGCCATCAACCGGGTGGCCAGATCATCTACATCCATTCGGCGCCTCCTTGTCGTGGTCTCTCATGCCCCGGATGCGCATATCTTGTCCACCCGGCCACTGGAACCGCGCGCCGCTTTGCTCGATAAGGTCGCCATGAAGCTGCCCATCGATGCCGTCCTGCCCGATCTGCTCCGCGCGCTTGAACACGCGGGGCGTGCCGTGCTGCAGGCCCCGCCCGGCGCGGGCAAGACCACGCGCGTGCCGCTGGCGATGCTGGCGGCGGGGCGGATTTCGGGACGCATCGTGATGCTGGAGCCGCGCCGTCTGGCCGCGCGCGCCGCGGCCGAGCGGATGGCCGCAAGCCTGCGCGAACCGGTTGGCGCCACCGTTGGCTATCGGGTCCGGGGCGATGCCCGGACCGGCCCCGATACCCGCATCGAGGTGGTGACCGAAGGCATTCTGACCCGAATGATTCAATCCGACCCGGAACTGCGCGGCATCGGCGCGGTAATTTTTGATGAATTTCATGAACGATCCCTGCATGCCGATCTGGGCCTTGCCCTGACGTGGGAGGTGCGCGGGGCGCTGCGCGAGGATCTGGTGGTTGTGGTCATGTCTGCCACGCTTGATGCCGCGCCGGTGGCCGCGATGCTGGGCGATGCGCCGATCGTCACCGCCGAGGGGCGCGCCTATCCGGTGGACACCCGCTGGCTGCCCCGGCCCCTGCCACAGGGCGCCCGGTTTGATGTGGCGATGGCCGATCTGATCGTGCAGGCAGCGGGCGATTCCACCGGGGGGATATTGGCATTTTTGCCCGGCGAGGGCGAGATTCGCCGCACGCAGGCTGCCCTTGCCGGCAGGCTTGGCCCCGATTGCATGATCGCGCCCCTTTTTGGCGCGATGGAGCTTGCCGCCCAACGCGCCGCCATCGCCCCCGCCCCCGCCGGGCTGCGCAAGATCGTGCTGGCCACCGCGATTGCCGAAACATCGCTGACGATCGAGGATATCCGCATCGTGGTGGATGGCGGCCGGGCCCGGCGCGCGCGGTTTGATCCAGGTTCGGGCATGTCGCGGCTGATCACCGAACGCGTAACCCGCGCCGAGGCCGAACAACGCCGCGGCCGCGCCGGGCGTGTGGCCGCGGGCATCTGTTACCGGCTTTGGACGCGGGGCGAGGAAGGCGGGCTTGCCCCCTATCCCCCCGCTGAAATCGAAGCCGCCGATCTAACCGGGTTGGCGCTGGAACTGGCGTTGTGGGGGGCGGCCAGTCCCGGCGATCTGGCGCTGCTCAGCCCGCCGAACCCCGGCGCCTATGCACAGGCGCAGGCCCTGTTGCGCGATCTGGGGGCGCTGGATGATCGCGGCCGCATTACCGCCCACGGGAAACGGCTGGCCGCGCTGCCGCTGCATCCGCGTCTGGCGCATATGCGCGAAATCGCCGGGCCGCAGGCCGCCACTTTGGCCGCCCTTTTGGCCGAACGCGATCCTTTGGGCCGCGGCGCGCCCGCCGATCTGTTGTTGCGGCTTGATGCCGTGGCCCATCCCGCGCGCCATAATGCCAACCGCGCCACGATTGAACGCATCCGGGCTGATGCCCGGCGTTTCGCCGCAGGCCCCGCCCGGCCCGCACTTGGCCCGGCCGCGATGGTGGCGCTGGCCTATCCCGACCGCATCGGCCTGCGCCGCGCGGGTGATGCGCCGCGTTTCGTGCTGGCAAATGGCAAGGGCGCGGTGATCGATGCCGCCGATCCGCTGGCAGGCGCACGGCTGATCGTGGCCTGCGATCTGGATGGCGATATGCGCGAGGCCCGTATCCGCCAGGCGATCGCGCTAAGCGATGCCGAATTGCACGCGCTTTATGCGGATCAGATTCACTGGGTCGAACATTGCACCTGGTCGCGGCGCGAACGCCGGGTTCTGGCGGTGCAGCATCAGCGTTTCGGGGCGCTGGTGCTTGACCAACGCCCATGGAAAGGCGCAAGCGACGATACCATCGCCCGCGCCGCACTCGATGGGCTGCGCGATATCGGGTTGACGCTGGATGGGGGGGCGGCGCTTTTTCGGGCGCGCGTGATGCTTGCACGCGCGGGCGGCGCCGATCTGCCCGATATGTCGGATGACGCGCTGCTTGCGGGGCTTGAGGATTGGCTGCTGCCCCATATCGGCCCCCTGCGGACCGAGGCACAGTTGCGCGCATTTGATCCCGACCCCGCCTTGCGCGCCATGCTAAGCTGGGATCAGACCGCGATGCTGGACCGCGACATGCCCGCGCATTTCACATCGCCCATGGGGCGGCGCATTGCCATCGATTATTCCGGCGATCATCCCACGATCACCGCGCGGTTACAGGAAATGTTCGGCCTCACCACCCATCCGACCGTGGGGCCGGCGCGGCTGCCGCTGCGGATCATCCTGACATCGCCCGCGCAGCGGCCGCTGCAAACGACGATGGATCTGCCCGGCTTCTGGCGCAGCTCTTACGCCGATGTGCGCAAGGAAATGCGCGGCCGCTATCCCCGCCACCCCTGGCCCGAAGATCCGACCGAAGCCGCGCCCACATTGCGCGCAAAACCGCGCGGAACGGGTGAGAAATAGGCCCAAACCTATTGAAATTTACGGTATTTTCACCTATTTAGAGCGTTATAAGAAAAAATGACCGTTTGGCAGGGCTATGAACCAGATTTTCAAAACGACATGGGAAGAATTCATTGAACCATTCTGGCGCCGTCCGCCGGAACGGCAGGTGGCGGCGCTGTGCTATCGCGGCGATGCGGGGGATCGTGAAATCCTGCTGGTGACGTCGCGCGGGTCGGGGCGCTGGATTTTGCCCAAAGGCTGGCATGACGATGCAACCATCCCCCCCCATCAAGCCGCCGCGATCGAGGCATGGGAAGAAGCGGGCGTAGCCAAGGGCGATGTGGACCCCCGGCCGCTGGGCCGGTTCGATTATCGCAAACTGCTGGATAACGGCCTGATCACCCCGCTTGAGGCGACTGTTTTCCCGCTCAAGGTGCGCAAGCTAGCCGATAATTTTCCCGAACGCGCCGAACGCAAGCGCAAATGGGTCAAACCCGAAATGGCGATCAAAATGGTGAGCGAACCCGGCCTGCGCCGGATCATTCGGCGTGCCGAAATCCATTCGGACAAATAGCGCCGCGCAGACATCCGACATATTGATCTTGGCCGCTTGGGCGGTTAGCCCGTGCACAGTGTTCAGCGCGCCAAAGGAACTGCCACGTGACCGATCAGAAAAATCAGTGGAAAACGCTGGACAAAGACCTGCGCCGGATCGGTCAGCTTGAATATGCGACGCAATATGTGGGCCGTCCGCTGGTGGGATTTGGCGTGGCGCTGGCCTTTATCGTGCTGGCGGCGGCGGTTGCGGCGATCTTTATGGGTTGGACGGAATCGGGGGTAATCGTCATCGCGGCGGCGGCCTTTGGCGCCTATATGGCGATCAATATCGGCGCCAATGACGTGGCCAACAACATGGGCCCCGCCGTGGGGGCCAATGCGCTGACGCTGGGCGGCGCGATCGTCATTGCCGCAATCTTTGAAAGCGCGGGCGCGCTTTTGGCGGGCGGCGATGTGGTCGCGACCATTTCCACCGGGATCATCGCACCCGATGCGGTGGGGGATACACGGCTTTTTGTCTGGGCGATGATGGCGGCGCTGATCAGCTCGGCGCTGTGGATCAACCTTGCGACATGGATCGGCGCGCCGGTATCGACCACGCATGCGGTTGTGGGCGGGGTGCTGGGCGCGGGCATCGTGGCGGCGGGCTTTGCGGCGGTCAACTGGCCCTCGATCGGGGCGATTGCGGCAAGCTGGGTGATTTCGCCCGTGCTGGGCGGCGTGATCGCGGCCGGTTTTCTGGCCTTCATCAAATCGCGCATCATTTACCGCGACGATAAAATCGCGGCCGCACGCGTCTGGGTGCCGGTGCTGATCGGGATCATGATGGGCGCATTCGCCACATATCTGTCGATCAAGGGGTTAAGCCGGGTGATGTCAATCGGCCTGATGAACGCCCTGTTGATTGGTCTGGTGATCGGGGCGGCCTCCTATGCGGTCTCCTCCCCCATCGTGCGGCGCCAATCGCGGGAACTGGAAAACCGCAATCGTTCATTGAAAAAGCTGTTTGCCATCCCGCTGGTGATTTCGGCGGCGCTGTTGTCGTTCGCGCATGGGGCCAATGATGTGGCCAATGCCGTGGGGCCGCTGGCGGCGATCGTCCATGCGACGCAATCGGGCGATATTGGCGCAAGCGTGGCCATTCCCACCTGGGTCATGGTGATCGGCGCTTTCGGAATTACGTTCGGGCTGGTGCTGTTCGGGCCGAAACTGATCCGCATGGTCGGCAGCCAGATCACCAAGCTGAACCCGATGCGCGCCTATTGCGTATCGCTTTCGGCGGCAATCACCGTGATCGTGGCAAGCTGGCTGGGCCTGCCTGTCTCATCCACCCATATCGCCGTGGGTGCGGTATTCGGCGTGGGCTTTTTCCGCGAATGGGATGCCGAGCGGCGCGCGCGAAACAATGCCGCCAAGCCCAACAGCAAACCCCGGCTTGCCCCCGAAGAACGTCAGCGCCGCAAATTGGTGCGCCGGTCGCATTTCATGACAATCATCGCCGCATGGATCATCACCGTGCCCGCCACTGCGGGCCTGTCGGCGCTGGTCTTTTTCGGGCTGAGCACGTTTCTGGCCTGAGGCTCATACCCTGAGGCTCATACCCCCAGACACCACCGCATGATCGCCTTTTGCGCATGCAAACGGTTTTCGGCCTCGTCAAAAACAACCGATTGCGGGCCGTCCATCACATCACTTGTGACCTCTTCGCCCCGATGCGCGGGCAGGCAGTGCATAAACAGCGCATCCGGCCCGGCGCTGGCCATCAGCGCGGCGTTCACCTGATAGGGGCGCAGCAGATTGTGCCGCCGTTCGCGTGCGGATTGCACGTCATGCATGGAAATCCAGGTATCGGTAACCACCAGATCCGCCCCCTGCACGGCCTTGTGCGGATCGCGCTCGATGTCAACGCGCACCCCTTTGGCAACGGCTTCTTCGACAAACACCCGTTCGGGATCAAGCGCCGCAGGCCCGGTATAGGTGAAATCAAAGCCGAACTGCCCCGCCGCATGGATGAACGAGGCGCAGACATTGTTGCCATCCCCTGTCCAGACCACCTTGCGCCCGGCGATCGGGCCGCGATGTTCCTCATATGTCTGGATATCGGCCATGATCTGGCAGGGGTGGCTGCGGTTGGTCAGCCCGTTGATCACCGGCACGCTGGCATATTCGGCCATTTCATGCAGCGTGGCTTCGTCAAAGGTGCGCAGCATGATCAGATCGACATAGCGCGACAGAACGCGGGCCGTATCGGCGATGGTTTCGCCATGCCCCAGTTGCATGTCATTGCCCGACAAAACCATCGTCTGCCCGCCCATCTGGCGCACACCCACGTCAAAGCTGACGCGGGTGCGGGTCGAGGGTTTTTCAAAGATCAGCGCCACCATGCGCCCCGCCAGCGGTTCGCTGTCATCGGGCGCGCCGCGCGGGCGGCTGGAACGCGCCGCTTTCATCGCCGCCGCATGGTCGATCATGGCGCGCAGATCCTCGGGCGCGGTGACGTTGATATCAATAAAATGCTTCATCAGATTGCTTTCCCCCCGGATGTCCGGGGTCGTCCCACTTTTCATACCGTTTAATGCCTGACAGGCGGTCAGCGGGCGCCGTTTTCCAGCGCCTGCGCCACGGTTTCAAGCCGGGCGACGGCCTCGGAGATCTCATCATCGCTGATGGTCAGCGCCGGCAGCAGGCGCACCACATTATCGGCCGCCCCCACCAGCAGGATCTGTTGGCGATAGCCTTCGGCGACGATCTCGGCCGGGTCGCGGCGGCATTTCAGCCCCAACATCAGGCCAATGCCGCGCACCTCTTGGAACAGATCGGGGTGGCTGGCCACCAGCCCTTCGAGCTTATGGCGAAACAGCCCCGCCTTGCGCCGGACATCATCCAGAAACCCCGGATCGGCCACGAAATCCATCACCCGCAGCGCCACCGCGCAGCCCAGCGGATTGCCGCCATAGGTGCTGCCATGCGTGCCCAGCGTCATGCCCGATGCGGCATCGGCCGTGGCAAGCACGCCGCCGATGGGAAAACCGCCGCCGATGCCCTTGGCCACCATCATGATATCGGGCGCGATCCCCGCCCATTCATGGGCAAAGAGCCGCCCGGTGCGGCCCATACCGCATTGCACCTCGTCAAGGATCAGCAAGATCCCGGCATCGTCGCACAGCGCCCGGATTGCGCGCAGATCCGCATCGGCCAGCGGCCGGATGCCGCCCTCGCCCTGCACGGGTTCCAGCAGGACGGCCGCGGTATTCGGGCCGATGGCATCCTTTAGCGCGGCGATATCGCCCCAGGGCAGATGCACGAAACCGGGCAGTAGCGGCGCAAAACCTTTGGTCATTTTCTCGCTGCCCGCAGCGGCGATACCGGCCGAAGAGCGGCCATGGAACGCGCCCTCAAAGGCGATGATTTCCACCCGTTCGGGCGCACCCTTTTCATACCAGTATTTGCGCGCCATTTTCACGGCCAATTCGCAAGCCTCGGTGCCGGAATTGGTGAAAAAACAGGTGTCGGCAAAGGTTTCGGCCACCAACCGGTCGGCCAGCGCCTGTTGCTGCGGGATGTGATAGAGGTTCGATACATGCCAAAGCGCCTGCGCCTGATCATGCAGCGCATCGATCAGCGCCGGATGGGCATGGCCCAGCGCATTCACGGCAATCCCCGCGCCCAGATCCAGGAATCGGCGCCCGTCCGCCTCGGTCAGCCAGCTTCCTTCGCCTTTGGTAAAGGAAAGCGGTGCGCGATTATAGGTCGGCAGAACAGAGGGGATCATGACATGGTCCTTTACGGAAATGATTGTCAATCCGTGCAACAGCCGCGCAGTCAAGTCAACAATGCGCAGGATTTCAGCGAAAATGAAAAGGCAACCTGTGCAAGGCGCGACACAGCCGCCCCGGCGTCACGATTTCAGCCGATAGCCGATGCGAAACCAATACCAGCACAGCCCCGTCACCAACAGGCACGATACGCCAAGCACCAACAGCCCCAGCGCCGGGGCGCTGTCGGACTGGCCGATGAAACCATAGCGCACCCCGTCGATCAGATAGAACACCGGGTTGTAATGGATGACCCCCTGCACCGCCGGCGGCAGCGCCTGCACCGAATAGAATGTGCCCGACAGAAAACTAAGTGGCGTGATGATGAAATTGGTGATCGCCGCCATCTGATCGAATTTATTGGCCAGAATCCCCGCCAATATCCCCAGCCCGCCGATAAAAATTGCCCCAAGCGCAACGAACAGCAACGCGATCAGCGGATGGGCCACCGTGATGCCCAGCGCCAGCGCCAGCGCCGCCCAGATCACCACGCCCACGACCAGCCCGCGCGCCAGCCCACCCGCGATGAACCCGATCACGAGTTCCAGCGGCGACAGCGGCGGCATCAGCGTATCAACGATATTGCCCTGCACCTTGGACACCATCAGCGAGGATGACGTATTCACGAAAGCGTTCTGGATCACCGTCATCGCCAGAATCCCCGGCGCAAGGAATTGCACGAAGGGCACGCCCATCACATCGCCGCGACTGGGGCCGATGGCCACCGCGAAAATCGCCATGAACAGCGCCGATGTCATCAAAGGTGCCAGAATTGTCTGGGTCCAGACCTCGGTAAAGCGCCGAATCTCGCGCCAGATCAGCGTATAGAACCCAAGCCAGTTAACCCTGCCGAATCGGCGTGTACCCATTGACGCCGGTGTTTCCATTCTATCTGACATATGCTAGATCCTTGCGTCCTGTTTCGTTACCGTGCCTTGTATCCTGTGTGCGCGTGATTAAAATAGGGATGATCAGTAAATCTTCGGGGTTGGCGGGCGCGAATGCCGTGTTCCGCCACCTTTGCATGAGGAGGACATCATGTCCTGGACAGACGAGCGCGTAGAGCTTCTAAAGAAGATGTGGGCCGAAGGCCAGTCGGCCAGCCAGATCGCCAAAGAGCTTGGCGGCGTCACGCGCAATGCCGTGATCGGCAAGGTGCACCGGCTTGGCCTGTCAAATCGTGCAGGCTCTGGCCCCGCGCCCGCACCGGCGGAACCCGCGCGCACGACGGCTGCCCCGCTCGAACCCCCGGCGGAACCCGAAACCATCGAGCCGGTGCAGGAAACCCCCGAACCGGCCCCCGCGCCAGAACCCGAACCCCAACGCCCCGCCGCCCCGGTCACGCCGCTGCGCCGCGCGATCATTCCGGCGGGCCAACCCCTGCCGCCGCAACCATCGGCCAATGAAATCAGCCCCGAAGCCCTGGCATCGGTGCGCGAGGTCGAAAAGACCGCCCGCAAGATCAGCCTGATGGAATTGACCGAACGCACCTGCAAATGGCCGATCGGCGATCCGGCGACCGAACATTTCTGGTTTTGCGGCCTGGCCACGCAGGCGGGCAAACCCTATTGCGAAGCGCATGTGGGCGTGGCATTTCAGCCCATGTCCAGCCGGCGCGATCGCCGCCGCTAGGCCCATGGCGGCGGGATAACCGCCGCCCACCCCCGACAGGCAGGGCATCGTGGCACCCATCATTTCGGTTCAGAACCTGACCAAATCCTATGCCTCGGGCATGCGGGCGCTGGATGATGTGTCGCTCGATATCGATGAGGGCGAAATCATCGCCCTGCTTGGCCCCAATGGCGCGGGCAAAACCACGCTGATTTCAATCATCTGCGGTCTGGTGCAGGCCAGTTCCGGCCGGGTTACCGTCGGTGGCCACGACAATCTGCGCGATTACCGCGCGGCGCGGTCGCTGATCGGGCTGGTGCCGCAGGAAATCGCCCTCGAATCCTTTGAAAAGGTCTGGGACACCGTGCGTTTTTCGCGTGGCCTGTTCGGCAAATCCCGCGATGATGCGCATGTTGAGCGTGTGCTGCGCCAGCTTAGCCTGTGGGACAAACGCAATGTCACCACGCGCGAATTATCGGGCGGCATGAAGCGGCGCGTGATGATGGCCAAAGCCCTTAGCCATGAACCGCGTATCCTGTTTCTGGACGAGCCGACCGCCGGTGTCGATGTATCGCTGCGCCGCGATATGTGGCAGGTGGTGCGCGGCCTGCGCGATGATGGGGTGACGATCATCCTGACCACCCATTACATCGATGAGGCCGAGGAAATGGCCGACCGCATCGGCGTGATCAACCATGGCAAGCTGCTGCTGGTGCAAGAAAAACACGCGCTGATGCGCAGTTTCGCGCGCAAACATCTGCGCCTGTCGCTTTATGAACCCGTCACGGCCATTCCGGCGCAACTGGCCCATTATGCGCTGCGCCCCAGCGATGACGGCCTGACGCTGACCTATGAATATGACATCCGCGCCGGGCGCACCGGGATCACGCGGCTGATCACCGAACTGGCGGCGGCGGGCATCGCGGTGCGCGACCTTGAAAGCCGGCAAAGCTCGCTTGAGGAAGTGTTCCTGGGATTGGTGGGCGAAACATGAACTGGCACGCGGTCAAGGCGATTTACATCTATGAAATGGCCCGGATGTGGCGCACGATCATCCAGTCGATCCTGTCGCCGGTGATCTCGACCGTGCTTTATTTCGTCGTCTTTGGCGCCGCCATCGGCAGCCGGATCGAAGATATCGACGGCGTATCTTATGGCGCATTCATCGTGCCGGGGCTGGTGATGATGACGCTGCTGCAGCAATCCATCGCCAATGCCAGCTATGCGTTCTATTTCCCTAAATTCATCGGCACGATTTATGAACATATGTCGGCGCCGATATCCTTTGTGGAAATCGTGCTGGGCTATGTCGGCGCGGCGGCCAGCAAATCGGTGCTGGTGGCGATGATCATCCTCATCACCTCGACGCTTTTCGTGGATTTGCGCGTCGCGCATCCGGTGGCGATGGTCACTTTTTTGCTACTGACGGCGATCAGTTTCTCGCTCATGGGGTTCATCCTCGGCATCTGGGCCAAGAATTTTGAACAGCTTGAACTGGTGCCATTTCTGCTGGTGACGCCGCTGGTATTTCTGGGCGGCGCGTTTTATTCGGTCGCGATGTTGCCGCCTTTCTGGGCGTTTCTGACCAAATTCAATCCCGTTCTTTATCTGGTATCGGGCTTTCGGTGGAGCTTTTTCGGCGTGGCCGATGTGCCGGTGGGGCTGTCGCTTTTGGCGATTGTCGGATTTCTGGCCGCCTGCCTGGCGCTGGTTGCATGGATATTTCGCACCGGCTGGCGTTTGCGGCCCTGAATCAGGCTCTTTTCCGGCAAGATGACTTTCATTATAGGGGCGCGATGAGCACAAACCCACCGAATCTTCGCCCCGATCTCGCGCCAAAGGCGCGGTTTAATGATGTTGCGCCAAAGGCGCGGTTTGATGCCCCCCGCCGGGGCCAGCCGACCATCGGCATGGTCTCGCTCGGTTGCCCCAAGGCGCTGGTCGATAGCGAACGCATCCTGACCCGGCTGCGCGCCGAAGGCTATGCGATTTCCGCCGATTACGCGGGCGCCGACGCGGTGATCGTCAATACCTGCGGTTTCCTCGACAGCGCCAAGGTCGAAAGCCTTGAGGCCATTGGCGAGGCCCTGCGCGAAAAT